>NZ_JBWKEC010000045.1:0-47366 GCF_056435645.1 Amycolatopsis sp. NPDC043889 | reverse complement strand
AACGACAAAGTCAAAGAAAGAGCTTTTCGAGAAACGTTCCCCGGAAAGGTGTTGGGGGGGGGGGGGGGGGGGGGGTGGGGGGGGGGGGTGGGGGCGAAACCCAAACCCCCCCCCCACGACCACGCCGACCCCGTCCTTCCTGTTCCCGACCTGCGGAAGTGATAGCAAAGGTCCCCTGCTCCCACCGCCGCCCTTTCGGACGCTGCGCCCGTCACTACTTGTCGGTAGGGTGCTCCCATGGGCGAAGCGAGTCGCGTCACGGGACGGTTCCGCGGGACGTTCGATGTACTGCATTCCCTTACCTACTTCGCCCCCGAGACGGAAGCCGCGCTCACCGGCGCGGGCCTCCGGCCGGGGCGCATGACGTACTTCGCGGGCCGCGCGGCGCCGATGGGCGCGGTGGGTCCCGGCGTGGTCGCGGCCACCTTCTACAACTTCAACCCCGAACTCGTCGCCCGCCACATCCCGCGCGCGTGGACGCTGGCCACGCCCGAAAAGATCATCGAGGCCCGGTTCGAAGCCGTCGACGCGACGCTGACCCGGCTGCTCGGCAAGGAGACGCTCGGTTCCGACGAGGTCGCCGAGGCAGCCGAGCTCGCCCGTGAGGCGACCGGCGGCTGCCAGGTCGACGGCCGTCCCCTGTACGCCGGGCACGCGGGTCTCGACTGGCCGAGCGAACCGCATCTCGTCCTCTGGCACGCCATCACCCTCTTGCGCGAGCATCGCGGCGACGGCCACATCGCCGCGCTCGTCGCCAACGGGCTCGACGGGCTCGCCGCCCTCGTCACGCACACCGCCACCGGCAAGGGGTTCCTGCCAGCCGCGGCCAAGGCATCCCGCGGCTGGAGCGACGAGCAGTGGGACAACGCCGCCGTCAAGCTTCGCGAGCAGGGCATCCTCGACGGCGAGGGTGGCCTGACCGAGGCCGGGAACGATCTTCGCGAACGGCTCGAAGTCGCCACGAACGCGGCGTCGACAGGGCCTTGGGAGCATCTCGGCGAGGAGAAGACGAAGCGGCTTCACGAGCTGTGCGGACCTTTGAGTCGCCAGGCCGTCGAAGCGGGCGCTTTTCCCGCGAATGTGTTCTCGACAGGCCGATAATCACGCTATGTAGTGAAAATATCCGCTCTGTTTTCGCTTAGGGTAACGGAAGTGTGACTTTCACTTGACCGGCGCTCAGGATTTTTGTCGAATGCGTGCTCACCCAGCGGACTCGCGAGAAGCCACCGAACGAGTCATGTCACACTGGTCGAGGCTGGATTCTCCTCGGTCGGTCAGTACTCAGGGTGAGCAAGATGCCTCGCAAGCGAGTGAGGCCGTCAGCACACTGCGAAATACGGGTGGCCGGGGTTAATTCAGACGACCCTTGCAGCGATGATGGAGACCGAGGATGGTCGGGGTGCTGTGCCTCGCTCTGTGATCAGTAGACAAAACGATATCTACAGAGCGCGCTTTGACCACTACGCCTCGTGACGCCATGATGTTCGAAGCACCACCGAGCCAGAACCGCGCGAACCCCCTCTCCGCGCACCGGGAGTAATGCGATGATGACCATGACCACCCTCGACACGCTGGCCGCCGGCGAGCTCGGCACCGGCAACGTCCGCACCTGGCTGATCGACAACATCATCCCCCTGGTGCTGCTGGCCGTCGCGCTTCTTCTGCTGTGGCTGGGCGGTGGCAAAGGGGACAACGCGGGTGTCATGCGCCGACTCGCCGGTGTCGTGATCGCGCTGGCGATCATCGGCCTCGCGGTGAGTGGCGCCGGAGTCAACGTGGGCCAGTGGATCGCCGGCCTCTTCACAGGCTGAGGGCTCGCGTTGCGTATCCGTACCGATGACGAGGTTTACCGGGTCGATGCCGTATGGCTCGGCCCGCCGAAAGCGACTTTTCCCTGGAGAGCCCGCTACGTCGCGTGGCTCGTCGGTATCCCGGTCTTCCTGCTCGTGCTCACCGTCGAACGGTGGGCGGGCTGGAGCTTCGGGTTCTTCTCGACCGCCTGGGCCTTCGTCGCCACAATTGTGATCACCAGATTGATCACGGCCAAGATCAGCCACGAGCGTCCGCTGGGCGCCGTGGCCGCGATGGCGGCGAAAGAGCTCAACACACCCAGAGAACGGACCACGGGCACAGGCGGCGCGGCCAGCGCCTCCCGTGTCCGGGTACGGGCGAACCGCCCGCTACCGAAGCACCGCAGGAGACGGCAGTACCAGCACCACGGCTACGGCGGCGGCGCCGGAGCTCAGGGAACACCACGAGCGCGTCGGAGCCGCCCTGCGGCTCGGGCCGGGAGGTAGTCGTTGTTCGGTCGCGGCGGAAGCCGAGGAAAACGTGATCGAGATCTGCAGCAAGGGGCCTGGCACGCGCCCCAGCAGGTCCGCTCCGCGCAGCCCAAGAAGGCCGGCAAGGGGAGGCGGCTGCCCGGCGAGGCGGCCATACCCTCGTATACCCCGTCGATCGCGGCGCGAAGCATCGACGGGCACCTGTTACGCACCGGTTATGAGGTGTACGCCTGGTACCGGCTCGCGCCACAGCGCTGGTCGTTCCGGTCGGACTCGCAGCGTCGCGACCTGATCGCGGCCATCGCCGGGCAGTACGCGGAGCTCCAGGGCCGCTGGCTGCACCTGCGCGTGACCAACCGGCCGTACCCGATCCGCATGTGGGCCGAGGCCCACGTGCACAACGCCGTCGGCCGTCCTCAGGACGTCCAGGGCGCACTGTCCTTCGACGACTACCTCATCGGCGAGCAGCAGCAGCTGATGGGCCGTTCGATGGCCGAAAAAGAGGTGTACCTCGGCGTCCAGGTGCAGACGAGGCGGATGATCGACCGCGCGGTCGAGAGCGCCGCCCCGGTGCTGCGCAAGATCCTGCCGGAGGCCGTCGACGCCGAGCTGGCCGCGCTCGACTCCGAGGTGGAGCACCTCGACCAGGTGATCGGCTCCGCCGGGCTCGAAGGCCGTCCGGTGCACGCCGAGGAGATGTCCTGGCTGATGCACCGTTCGTGCTCGCTGGGCCTGCCCGCGCCGCGCAACATGCCCGCGGTCCCCGGCGCGGCCTGGGAGCCCGAGGACCTCGCCAGCTTCACCGACGCGGCGGATTTCCACGCCGAGCCGTACGCGCCGACGGTGACCGTCCGCGGTCGCACGGGGTCGAACGCCGGCGTCTCGCGGCATCTCGCCGTCCTCACCGTCGGCCAGATGCACGGCCTCCAGATCCCCGAGGTCGACGACCCGTGGATCCAGCACGCGGACCGGCTGCCCGCGGCGGTCGAGGTGTCCGCGCGGATCTACGTCCGGCGGCCCGAAGAGGTCGCCGGTGAGCTGCAGCGCCAGATGAACAAGGTGCGCTCGCAGGTCAAGCACTACACCGACGAGCACGAGCTGGAGCCGCCGCAGTCGCTGGCGCGCCAGGCGGGCCGCGTGCTGGAGATCGACGACGAGATGACGTCGGGCTTCACCGCGCTGGCCACCCGGGTCCGGTCGTGGTGGCGGCTCGCGGTGTCCGGGCCGACGGAGCGGGACGCGCTGCGCCTGGCCCAGCAGCTTCTCGACCTCTACAAGCCGAAGATCGCGGTCGAGCATCCCGAAGCCCAGTACGCGCTGGCCCGGGAGTTCATCCCCGGCGAGCCGCTGGCTTCGGCGGCGTACATGCGCCGCGGTTCGGTCGTGTGGGCGGCGTCGTCCGTGCCGACGGCGACGGCCGAGGTGGGCGACCGCCGCGGCATCCTGCTCGGCGAGACCGTCACCGCGACCCGGCGCCCGGTGGCCTGGGACCCGTGGATGGCGCAGGAGATCCGCGACGGTTCCGGTCTGACGGCGATGGTCGCGGGCCTCGGTGGCGGTAAGTCGTTCCTCGGCGGCGGCATCGTCTACAAGACGCTCCGCGCGGGCGCGCACTGGACGATCCTCGACCCCTCGGGCCCGCTGTCGCGGCTCTGCGACCTGCCCGAGCTGCGCCCGTACGCCCGGCCGATCAACCTGCTCAACGCGCAGCCCGGCATCCTCAACCCGTACCGGGTGGTCGCCGAGCCGCAGATCGAGCACTTCATGGACGAAGACGACCCCGAGCGTTCGTGGCGGCGGGAGAAGGCCCTCGCGGGCGCGACCCGCCGCCGTCTCGTGCTCGACGTCCTCACCGGCGTCCTGCCGTACGAGGTCTCGCGGATGGCGCAGACCCGGATCGTGCTGCTGCGCGCCGTCCGCGCGGTCGGCGGCCGGTTCGACGCCGACCCGGGCCAGGTCATCGACGCGCTGCGGCGCGACTCCAGTGAGCACCACGAGCACGCCGTCGTCGTCGCGGACTTCCTCGACGAGATGCGCGAGCGGATGGCGCTGCTCATCCCGGAGACCGACGCGGACCCGTACTCCGAGACCCGCGACGACCGGATGACCGTGCTGACCATGGCGGGGCTGACCCTGCCCAAGGACGGCGTCCCGCGCGAGTACTGGACGGACGCGGAATCCCTCGGCGTCGAGATGCTGAACCTCGCCGCGTGGCTGACGCAGCGGTCGGTGTACGAGAAGCCGAAGGAACTGCGCAAGGGCGTCTGGATCGACGAGGCGTTCTTCCTCTCCGAGGTCCCGACCGGTCGCGTGCTGATGAACCGCTTCGCGCGTGACTCGCGCAAGTGGAACGTCCGTGTCCTGCTGTCCTCGCAGATCCCCGCGGACTTCCTGAAGATCCAGGGTTTCGTGGCGCTGCTCGATTCGGTGTTCGTCGGCCGCCTGGACGACGACGACGCCCAGGCCGACGCGCTGCGCCTGCTGAAGGTCCCGGTCGGTGTCGGCTACGAACAGGTCGTCGCGGCGCTGGGCCGCCGCCCCGGTTCGCAACGCGATCTCCAGCGCGACGTCGAGCCGCGGCAGTTCGTCTTCGGTGACGGCGCCGGCGGCGTGGAGCGGATCCGAGTCGACTTCTCCGGCCCGCACCTGGAGCATCTGCGCCGGGTCATGGACACCACGCCGGGTTCACCCGACGCCAAACCGTCCAGGCCGGGCAACGAGCTCGCGGTCCCGGAGGAGAAGCCGTTCGTGGCTTCGCCGCCCGAGGACGACTTCGAACTCGAAGAGGACCTCGAGCTCGCGGCCGAACTCGAGGTCGGCCTCACCGACGAACAGATGCTGGGCGCCCCGGACCCGCTCGCCGCGGAGACAGGTGAGGTCCAGGGTGCCGTCCAAAATGGACACAACGGTAACGGGGGTCAAGGCGAGCACGCGCGCGCCGGCAAGGGTGGCACCGGCAGGGATGCCGCATGAACACAGTGCTGACACTGGCGTTCGTGCTCGCGTTCGCCGCCGGCTGGCACGCGCTGCGCCGCCGGCTCAAAGAGGGGCCGCGGCCCGGCAAGACCAGACCCAGCCGCCGCGCGACGATGTTCGTCGTCATGGTGATCCTGGGCCTTCAAGCCGTGGCGACCGCTCCGGCGGCGTCGGCCGCGGCCTGCGGTGAGGCGCCGAACCCGGAACGGCCGGGCGCGGGCATGGTCGGCGCGCTCGACCCGCCCGCCACCGCTCGCGGTGAAGGCGGCAGCCCGTACAACGTCTACGGGTACGCCGGACACGTCTGGGACACCTTCGAAACCGACTGCGGCCCGCTCGCGGGGATCACCTCGCCCAACTCGACGATCGACACCTGGGCGGGCAACCAGCTGTTCAACATCGGCAAGAACATCGTCGGTGCCACGAACTCGCTGCACTACACCGTGTTGCAGGGCAGCCTGCTCAGCCCGCTGTACAACGCCGTCAAGGCCGGGGCCGAGAAAGTCTACAACAACATCTATGCGCAGCTCTTCGGCCTGGCCGCGCTGATCATGTCGATCATGTTGTTCCGCAACATCTGGCGCGGTGATCTCGCGGCGGTCAGCAAACGGGCGCTGTACGGGCTGGCCGCGGTCTGGCTCGCCGCGTCTTCCTTGGCACTGCTGAGATTCCTCGATCCGATCGACAACGCGATCGTGCAGACCACGACCAACATCCAGGCCGGGTTCATCGACGAGGCCAAGACGCCGCCGCCGTCCCAGCCGCAGCCGCCCGCCGCGCAGCCGTGTCAGGCGACTCCGGAGGCCGTGGCCGCGCGCCAGCCGTGGGACCGGGTCCCGACCGAGCTGCATTGCCGGGTCGTCTACGACAACTGGCTCCGTGGAGAGTTCGGCAGCCCGGACTCGCCGCAGGCGATCCAGTACGGTCCCGCTCTCCTGGACGCGCGTGCCTTCACCTGGGGGCAGATCCAGCAGGGCGGGGACGCCGACGCCGCGCTGGTCGACTCCAAGAAGGCGGCGTTCAAGGACATCTCGACCAAACTCGGCCCGGCGACCGGGTACTTCACGGGTGAGGACGGCAGCCGCGTCGGCGCCGGTTTCCTTTCGCTGGGCCAGGGAATCTTCTACTCGTTGTTCCAGCTGCTGGCCAAGGCCACGGTGCTGCTCGCGCAGGTGCTGATCAGGATCTTCGTGCTGACGGCTCCGCTGATCGGCCTGATCGCGCTGCTCCAGCCCCAGATCATGCAGCGCATCCTGAAGGTCGTCGGCGCGGTCGCCTTCAACCTGATGGTGCTCTCGGTGCTGGCCGGTGTGCACACCCTCCTTCTGGAGGCGATCTTCACCGCGGGGAATTCGCTGTCCCTGCTGACGAAGATGGTGCTGGCCGCGATCATCACCGTCCTGCTGTTCATGGTCGGCCGTCCCGTGCGGCGGCTGTGGCAGATGGTCGAGATGTCCGTGGGCATGGTCGGCGGGGCGATGCCTTCACCGCGCGGCGGGCTCTTCTCCCGCTTCCGCAAGAAGAACAACGAGCAGACCCCGCAGGACGCTTTCTGGCAGAACGTCCGCGACACCGACGACGTCGTCGACGGCGATCTCCGCGGTCCCGTGGGCGCGACGGTCGGCGGCGGGCGGTTCCGCCCCGAAGCGACGATCTTCGCCAGCTCCCAGCGGCTCGACAACGGTTCCGGCGCGATCCGCCCCGCGGCGGCCTGGTCGGGAGCGCCGTGGCCGGGTGCCGTCGGCGGTGGCGGCGGGCTGCCCGCGCTGCCCGCCGGCGGTGGCGGAGGCGTTCCCGTGTTCGGCCAGTACAACCCGTCCGCGGGCAATCCCGGCGACTCGATGTTCACCTCCGGCGGGCGGAGCCCGATCCAGGTACCGAGCCGCCGGGTCGACACCTCGCCGGTCGCCGACCGGCGTTGGAGCGACGAACCCGAGCCGGTCGTGGTGCCGTCGCGGATGAACTCCGCGGGCGGCGGTTACACCACTCCTGACTACTCGGGTGCCGTGCCGGTGCAAGCCGGCCCGTCCACCCCGCGCCCTCGCCGCGTCGACCCCGAAGTCGTCGCGGGGAAGCCGGTCTTCGTGCTGTACCGGCCGTCGCGCGGGCTCGAAGTCCGTGAGGAAGTCCGCGACACAGACCACGCAGTGGGCCGGTGACCCATGCCGATCCGGACCAACCGCGGGCGCACCGCGGTCTACCGCAGACTGTGGGGCTGGCCGTTGCGCTCGCCCCGCCACCTCGTCGGCACGCTGGTGATCCTCGCGGTCGTGCTCACCGCCTTGGGCATCCTGCTGCCCAAGGCCATCGGAAAACCGGGACAGACGGCCACCGGGCCGGGTTCATCGGCGACAGCCACCTCGCGTCCCGGCGTCGCGGCGCCGGTGACCGTGACGTCGACGTTGCCGCCGAGGCTCACCACCCAGCCTCCGCCGTCTTCCGCGCCACCTGACCAGGACGGTATCCGGGTCGCCAAGAATTGGGTGACGGCATGGGCGAACCATCCCGACGGTACGACGACCGAGCAGTGGCTGAGCGGCTTGCGGCCGTACACCACCGAGGAGTACCTCGCCGGGGAACTGACGACGGTGGACCCCGCGAACATCAAGGCGACCAGGGTGGCCGGGGAGCCGCAGGTGGTCTCCTCGCTCGCCGGTTCGATGGAGGTCGACGTCTCGACGGACGGGCCCAAGGTCCGGGTGACCGTCGTCAAGACGAACCCGGGATGGCGGGTCACCAAGTTCACCCAAGCGGGCTGACCCGATGAAGATCGGGCTCATCGTCGGCGTGCTGATCGCCGCGGTCTTCGCCGCGGTGGTCACCACGAGCACGGTCACCAAGGTGGTGACCGACCATGTGGAGGCGCAGTCGGGCGGGGTCGTCAAGACCTCCTGCGACGCGTCGATCGGGCCGACCCTGCCTGGACAGACCGATCGCGGTTCTTCGGACATCAACAAGCTGGACGAAGAACAGAAGGGGATCGTCGCGCTGATCATCTCGATCGGCAAGCAGCGCTCGCTGTCTCCGCGCGCGTGGCAGGTGGCGATCCAGGCCGGGATGACCGAGTCCAAGCTGCGGAACCTGACCTACGGCGACCGCGACTCGCTCGGCATCTTCCAGATGCGGCCGTCGATGGGCTGGGGCACCGTCGCCCAGGTCACCGACCCGCCGTACCAGGTCAACAAGTTCTACGACGTCCTGCTCGCGGTGCCGGACTGGGAGAACATGCGGCCCGGCGACGCCGCCCAGCGGGTCGAGCGCTCCGGCTTCCCCGACCGCTACCACAACTGGGAGCCGATGGCGGCCCTCCTCGTGCAGAACGAGGGCCAGATCGTCGACGTCGTCGGCTGCGGCACGAGCGTCGGCAGCGTGGTGCCGCCGAGCCAGGCGGCCGCGCAGGCCATCAAGTTCGCCCTCGCCGAGCAGGGAAAGCCGTACGTCTGGGGCGCCACGGGACCGAACAGCTACGACTGTTCCGGGCTGATGCTGCGGGCCTACGAGTCGGCCGGGATCATCCTGCCGCGCGTTTCCCGCGACCAGTACAAGGCGGGCGCGATGCTGCCGGTGCGGCAGGCGCAGCCGGGTGACCTGCTGTTCCTCGCCACCGTGCCGTCGAACCCGGCGACCATCCACCACGTGGCGATGTATCTGGGTGACGGCAAGATCGTCGAAGCGCAGCAGACCGGGGTGCCGGTGCACATCCGAGACTTCTCCTTCGACGAGGCCGAAGTGGTCGCGCAGGCGGTCCGCCCTGGCGTTTAGCATGGTGAGAGCGTGGTATCGCGATCGCGGGACCATCGGATTCACCCGAAGTGGCGGCCTGTCCACCGGCACGCGGCCGCACACTGGCAGAGGATGAAGAACGTGGCACGGAAATTCGGAAGGCGAGGCAAGCCCGCGGCGGGCAACGGCCCTGAGGTCGATCCCCGCGATCTTTTCGGCACCGCCCAGCCCGCGCGGCACGCGGCGCGGCCGGCGTCGAGCACGCCGTTGGCCGACCAGCTGAACCAGGGCTGGCCCGGCGTCGATCCCGGTTACGTCGTGTTGCCGCGTTCGCTGGCCGAGGGGATGTCGCTGCCCTGGCAGCAGCAGATGGCCACCCTGCTGGCCCAGTTCCACCAGGAGAACGCCAGGCTCGCCTGGCCGATCTACCGGGTGGTCCCGTCGCGCTACGAAAAGCTCGTCGATCTCGACGAGGAGCAGCTGGCGGAGGCCGGCTACCTGGTCGAGATGGACACCGAAGGCGAGATGATCTACCGCGAGCGCAGCGGCCGGAAGATCGAAGACCCGGCGAACACGACGGTGCTCGTCTCGTGTCTCGACCCGATTCCGAAGCCGTCGCAGCGTCAGGCGCCCCCGGCGCCGTCGCAGGCCGCGCCGCCCGTGACCGGGCAGCCGCCTCGCGCTCCGGCGCCGATGAACATCGGGCCCGCGCCGGTGTGGCGCACGGTCACACCTTCGGGGCCGCCGCTGCCGGGCCATCAGGGAGCGCCTGCGCCTCAGGCACCGGCCCCGCCGGCTGCCGCGCCTCAAGCACCTGCGTCCCAGGCGCCGGCCTCGCAGCCTGCCGCGGCTCAGGCGCAGGCCTCGCAGCCTGCTGCGCACCAACCACCTGCGTCTCAGGCCGCCGCCCCGCAGACGCCCGCGTCTCAGGCACCGTCGGCCCAACCGCCGGTGTCCCAGCCGCCGCTGCCCCAGCCCACGTGGACACAGCCGCCGTCCGGGAACCACACGTCGCCGCCTCCGCTGGTGAGCGCGCCTCCTTCCACCCTGGAAGCCCCGGCCGCCGCCGCGCTCTCGCAGGCCGAGCCGGAGCCGCCCGTGACACCGCCGTCGTCGTCCGCGATGCCCCCGGCTCCTCCGTTGACGCAGCCGGTGTCGCCGCCGCCGGGAATTCCCGTGTCACCCGAACCGGCGACCCCGCCGCGCGGCATCCCGATGCACCGCGGCTGGTTCGACGAACTCGCGGAGAACGTGCCGGAAAGCTCGAAGGTCGACCCGCCCGAGGGCGGCGAGTTCGGCCCGACCGGCGATCCCACGGAGATCCCCTACCGCTATCGCAAGTGATGACAGGACGTCCGGGTGATGTCAGGCTTGACCCATGTCGAGCGACCCGAACCCGGATCAGGGCTGGTACTTCAACACCAAGACGAACCAGGTCGAGCACCTGGAACGAGGCCGGAGCATCGACCTACTCGGGCCGTACCCGGACGAGGCGACGGCGAGGCGCGCCCTGGAGATCGCCAAGGAACGCACCAGGCAGGCCGACGCCGAAGACGCCAAGTGGAACGGCGACTGATCACTGGTCCGTGAAGGCCTCCTTCCCTACCTTGAGAGTGGGGAAGGAGGCCTTCACGGACTCCCGGCAGCCGGTCAGGCGTCCTGCCGCGCCAACGCCGGGCCGAGCACGAACTCCGGGTCCACCTGCGCGGTGAGGTCTTCCCCGGCCCGCCCGCTGCCCCAAGCCCGCGCGTTGCGGAGGTGGAACTCGACGCCCTGTCGCTGGTAACGCGCCCAGTCCCGCTGCTCGCCGTCGACGGTCGCGAGCATCGAGCCCAGCGTCGCGAGGTTGTGCGCCTCGAGTTCGCCGATCGGGCGGGCGCGGCCGCGTTCGGCGGCGCGGACGTGCCGCGAGTTCTCCATCCAGCCCAGCAGGGCGTCGCCGACCTCTTCGCGCAGGAACTCGATGTCCTCGTCTTCGGTGACCTTGTTGCCCACGACGACCAGCCGCACACCGAAGTCCCGCGCGTAGTCGGCGTACTGCCGGTACACGCCGACGCTGCGTACGGTCGGCTCGCACACCAGGAACGTCACGTCGAACCGCGTGAACAGCCCGGACGCGAACGCGTCGGCGCCGGCGGTCATGTCCATGACGACGTATTCACCCGCGTCGTCGATCATGTGGTTCAGCAGCAGCTCCGCCGCGCCGACCTTCGAGTGGTAGCAGGCGACGCCGAGATCGTCCTCGTCGAACTGCCCGGTGACGCCGAGCCGCACGCCGCCGAACTCGCGGAAGCAGGCCTGGAAGATCGGGTTGTCCTCGAACGGCCGGACCAGCCGCGACCCGCGCCCCGGGGGCGTCGTCTTGATCATCGAGGCCGCGTCGGCGATCCGCGGGTTGTCACCGCGCAGGTACTCCTTGATCAGGCCCATGTTGTCGCCCAGCGTCGGCCACGCGATGGCCTCTTCCTCGCTCGCGCCGAGCGCGACGGCGAGGTGCTGGTTGATGTCCGCGTCGATCGCCAGAACCGGTTTCCCGCCGCCGGCCAGGTACGCGGTGAACAGCGACGCCAGCGTGGTCTTCCCGCTGCCGCCCTTCCCGACGAACGCGATCTTCACGCCACGGCCCTTCCTGTCGTTTTGAAAAGGGTATCGGTTTTCATTTCGGTCCGTAACGTACACCCGACCGGCCCGCACTCGAACGGGCGATCAACGGCGCCGGATCGGGATAGGGTTGGGTGGTGCCTCCACTCGTGATCAGGACACATGCGGCGGGAGGGGACTTCGGTCACCTTCGAGCCGAGTTCTCGCTGCCGGAGTCGTTCGGGCCCGAAGTGCTCGCCGAGGCGGAGGCGGCGGTTGTCGACCCGCTCGAGTCTGCGGGGGAACGCGAGGACGCCACCGGCCTGCCCTTCGTCACCATCGATCCGCCCGGCGCCAAGGACCTCGACCAGGCGGTGCTGATCGAGCGCGTCGAGGGCGGCGGGTTCCGGGTCCACTACGCGATCGCCGACCTGGCCGCGTTCATCCCGCCGGGTGGCGCGCTCGACAAGGAGGCGCGCCGTCGCGGGCAGACGCTCTACCTGCCCGACGGGAACGTCCCGCTCCATCCGCCGGTGTTGTCCGAGGGCGCGGCGAGCCTGCTGCCGGGGGAGACCCGGCCCGCCGTCCTGTGGACCATCGACGTCGACGCGGCCGGCGAGCCGACGGCGACCAACGTCCGCCGGGCGCTCGTCCGGTCCACCGAACAGTTCGACTACGAGACCGTCCAGGCGGCGATCGACGCGGGCGACCCGCATCCCTCGGTAGCCGCCCTGCCGGAGCTGGGCCGTCTGCGCCGCGAACTCGCGATCCGGCGCGGAGCGGTGGAGTTGCAGCTGCCGGAGCAGGAGATCGGCGGCGACCCAGACGGCGGGTGGGCGCTGATCCAGCGGCCGCGTAACGACGTCGACGCGTGGAACGCCGAGATCTCGCTGCTCACCGGCATGGCCGCGGCCAAGATCATGATCGGCGCCGGGATCGGGGTCCTGCGCACGCTGCCCCAGCCCGACGCCGAAGCGATCGAATGGCTGCGCCGGTCCGCGCAGGCGCTGAACATCGACTGGCCCGAGGGGAAGAGCGTGTCGGAGTTCCTGGCCGCGCTCGACCCCGGTCAACCCGCGTCCATGGCGCTTTTCGCCGACACCACCAGGCTTCTGCGCGGCGCCGGGTACACCGCGTTCGACGGCGAACTGCCCGCCTTGACCACGCACGCCGGGATCGGCGGCGCGTACGCCCACGTCACCGCGCCGATCCGGCGGCTGGTCGACCGGTTCGCCACCGAGATCTGCCTCGCCGTGAGCGCCGGCCGCGAGGCACCCGAGTGGGTCCGCGCGGCGCTTTCGGAGGTGCCGGAGCAGATGACCGCGTCCGACACACTGGCGGCGAAGGTCGAACGTGCCTGCATCGACCAGGTCGAGGCCTGGGTCATGGCCGAGCACATCGGCGAAGAGTTCGACGCGATCGTGCTGCGAGCCGACGACTCCAAGTCGGAGATCCTGATCGAGAATCCGCCGGTGATGGGCAAGTGCGCGGGCGAGAAGCCGCCCGAAGGCGAGCGGATCCGGGTCCGGCTCACAGCGGTGGACGTCGACAAGCGGAAACTGTCGTTCGAGCGGGCATGATCGACGACCTCGGCGAAGTGGTCCCGCTGCGCGAACCGGCGTCGCGGGTGGTGTCGCTCGTGCCGTCGCTGACCGAGGCCGTCGAGGTGAGCGCGCCGGGAAGGCTCGCGGGCGCCACGGACTACTGCACCCATCCGGTCGATCTGGACGTCCCGAGGGTGGGCGGCTCGAAGTACCCGAACGTGGACAAGGTGCTCGAACTCGAGCCGGATCTGGTGCTGGCCAACTCCGAGGAGAACCGGCCGGAAGACGTGGAATGCTTACGCGCCAACGGGGTTCCGGTCTGGGTGATGGAGGCGTCGGCGACCGTGCCCGGCGCGCTCGCCTCGATCCGGCGGATCCTGACGCAGGCCTACGACCTCGCCGAGCCGGATTGGCTGGTCGAGGCCGAAGAAATCTGGCGGGAGACCTTGCCGGAGCGGTTCCGTGCGGTCGTGCCGGTCTGGCGGAAGCCGTGGATCGTGCTCGGCAGGGACACCTTCGGCGGCGACGTCCTGCATCGCGTCGGAATCGGCAACGTCTACGCGGACCACGAAGAGCGCTACCCGCGTCCGAAGCTCGACGAGCTCCAAGCGCGCTTCGCGGCCGGAGACGCGAACCTGCTCGTACTGCCCGACGAGCCGTACGAGTTCACTGCGGATGACGGCCCCGAAGCGTTCCCCGGCGCGAAGCACGTGCTGGTCTCCGGGCGCTTCCTGACCTGGTACGGCCCTTCGCTCGTCGAGGCCCACTCCCACCTGACGCATTTAGTCCTCTGAATGCGGTTGCAGCGCATTCAGAGGACTAAATGCGGGCAGGTCAGAGAGTCAGGCCGGTCAGGACGGTGACGCGTTCCTCGGTGAAGTCCGCCATCGCCGACGCGGGGCCCTCGCGGCCGACGCCGGAGTCCTTCACGCCGCCGTAAGGCATCTGGTCGGCGCGGAAGCTCGGCACGTCGCCGACGAGCACACCGCCGACACGCAGCTTCGCGGACACGTCGAACGCCGTCGGCAGATCGCGCGTGAACACGCCCGCCTGCAAACCGAAACGCGAGTCGTTGATCCGGCGCACTCCGTCCTCCACCGAGTCCACGCGCGTGATCGACACGACCGGCCCGAAGACCTCGTCGGCCATCACCGACGCGTCCTCCGGCACGTTCGCGAGCACCGTCGGCTCGACGGTCGCGCCGTCGCGCTTCCCGCCGGTCAGCAGTTCGCCGCCCGCCTCGACAGCCGCCGTGATCCACGATTCCACCCGGGAAGCGGCCGCGGTGTTGATGAGCGGCCCGACGTCCACGCCGTCCGTCCGCGGGTTGCCGGTCCCGAGCGCGCGCACCTGTTCCAGCACCTTCGTCTGAAGCTCGTCGTAGACGTCGGCGTGCGCGTACACGCGCTGCACCGAGATGCACGACTGGCCCGCCTGGTACATCGCGAACGTCGCGATCCGCTGCGCCGCGAAGTCCAGATCAGTCCAATCAGGACAGACGAGCACCGCCGCGTTGCCGCCGAGTTCGAGCGCGACGTGCTTGCGCGGCACGCTGTCCCGGATGCCCCAGCCCACCGGCACGGAACCGGTGAACGACACGACCGGCAGCCGCGGGTCCGAAACCAGCTTGGCCGATTCCTCGTTGCTCACCGGAAGAATCGACCAGCTTCCGGCGGGCAGATCGGTCTCGGCGAGGATCTCGCCGAGCAGCAACGCGGTCAGCGGTGTCGCGGGCGCGGGCTTGAGCACGATCGGCGCGCCGACCGCGATCGCCGGCGCGACCTTGTGCGCCACCAGGTTCAGCGGGAAGTTGAACGGCGTGATGCCGAGCACCGGGCCCTTCGGCACACGGCGGACCAGCGCCAGCCGTCCGGTGCCGCCCGGGTCGGTGTCGAGCCGCTGCAGGTCACCGGAGAACCGGCGCGCCTCCTCGGCGGCCCAGCGGAACGTCGACGCCGCGCGCCCGACCTCGCCGCGCGCCCACTTCAGCGGCTTGCCGGACTCGGCGGTGATCAGCCGCGCCAGCTCTTCGGACCGCTCACCCAAAACTCGGGACACGTGGTCCAACGCGCCCGCCCGGACGTGCGCGGGCAGCGTCGCGAATTCCTCCTGGGCGTCGTGCGCGGCCTGGACCGCGGTCTCGATGTCCGAAGTGGACGGAACGTGGTGCGAGCCCGCCTCGCTTCCGTCGAAGGAGTGGCGGATGACGACGGTCTCGCCGCTGGTGACCGGCTTTCCGGCTACCCAGAAAGGAAAGGTGCTCACTTGGAAGCCTCCGTGCGGACAGCGTGCTCAAGGACGGTCAGGCCCTCGTCGAGCAGTTTGGTGGACAGGGACAGCGGCGGCAGCAGGCGGACGACGTTGCCGTAGGTACCGCAGGTGAGGACGACGACACCGGCCTGGTGGCAGGCCTGCGCGACGCGCTTCGTCAGGTCGGCGTCGGGTTCCGTGGTGCCGGGCTTCACGAACTCGGCGGCCAGCATCGCGCCGCGGCCGCGGACGTCGCCGATCACGCCGGTCTCCTCGGCCAGCGCCCGCAGTCGCGGCAGCACCGTGTTCTCGATGCGCTTCGCCGACGCCGCGAGGTTCTCCTGGCGCATGACCTCGATCGAGCCGAGCGCCGCGGCACACGCGATCGGGTTACCGCCGTAGGTTCCGCCGAGCCCGCCCGGCGGGACGGCGTCGAGCAGTTCCGCGCGGCCGGTGACGGCGGCGAGCGGCAGCCCGCCCGCGATGCCCTTGGCGGTGGTGATCAGGTCGGGGACGACGTCTTCGTGCGTGGACGCGAACCACTCGCCGGTGCGGCAGAAGCCGGTCTGCACTTCGTCGGCGACGAACACGACGCCGTTTTCGGTGCACCAGCGGGAAAGCGCGGGCAGGAACCCAGGAGCGGGCTCGATGAAGCCGCCCTCACCCTGCACCGGTTCCAGCACGACGGCCGCGACCTGGTCGCCGCCGATCTGCTTCTCGATGCGGTCGATGGCGATCCGCGCCGCTTCGGGACCGGACAGCCCGTCGCGGTACGGGTACGACCCCGGCACCCGGTAGACCTCGGGCGCGAACGGGCCGAAACCGTGCTTGTAGGGGATGGACTTCGCGGTCAGCGCCATCGTCAGGTTGGTACGGCCGTGGTAGGCGTGGTCGAAGACGACGACGGCCTGGCGCCCGGTCGCGGCGCGGGCGATCTTCACCGCGTTCTCGACGGCCTCGGCGCCGGAGTTGAACAGGACCGAACGCTTCTCGTGGGTGCCCGGCGTCAGCTTGTCGAGTGCCTCGCACACCTCGACGTACCCCTCGTACGGCGTGACCATGAAACACGTGTGCGTGAACCGGCCCACCTGCTCGCGGACGCGGTCCACGACGGCGGGGGCGGCGTGGCCGACGTTGGTCACCGCGATGCCGGAACCGAAGTCGATCAGGACGTTGCCGTCGGCGTCGGTGAGCAGGCCGCCTTCGGCCGAGGTGACGTAGACGGGCAGCACCGAACTCACGCCCGCGGCGACGACGGCGGCGCGTCGCTCCTGCAGGGCGCGCGAGGCGGGGCCGGGGATCTCGGTGCGCAGCCTGCGCTGGGTTTCGGTGGTGACGGTCACGGCCAGACTCCTGCGGACGCGAGGGACGGGGGCGCCCTCCAGAATGGGAGCCCGCCCGGTCCGCGTCAGCTCGACATCTTGTCGATATCGAGGCGTAGAGTTGGACAACATGGCACTGACCCTCGCCGCCCTCGTGGCCGAACGTCCGCTCGGCCTGCGGGTGCGCGCGGCCGAGTCGGGGCTCGACCGGGCGATCGGGTGGGTCCACCCCACCGAACTGACCGATCCGCAGGCCTTCCTCGAAGGCGGCGAACTGCTGCTGACCACCGGCCTCGCCCTCGATGAGACCACGTCGCCCGGGTACATCCGGCGGCTCGTCGACGCCGGCGTGGCGGGGCTCGGTTTCGGAGTCGGCCTCAGCCACGAGAGCATTCCGCGGTCCCTTGTGGACACCGCGGAAGAGGTCGGGCTGCCGGTGCTCGAAGTGCCGAGGAAGACGCCGTTCATCGCGATCACGCGGGCGGTCTCCCGCGCGGTGGCCGCCGACGAGTACGCCTCGCTCGTGCGCACCGGCAAGGGACAGCAGGAACTGACCAGGACGGCCGTCGGCAAGGGCGGGCCCGGTGGCGTGGTGCGCAAACTGGCGAAGCTGGTCGACGGCTGGGCGCTACTGCTCGACTCTTCAGGTGCCGTCACCGAAGCCTCGTCGGCATCCGCGCGGCCTTTCGCCGACGCTGTCCGGGAAGACTTGGCGCGGCTGCGAGCGGGCACACTGGTGACGGTGGCGGGGGAGTACGAGGTCATCCTGCAGACGCTCGACACCCGTGCCCGGGGCGTGCTCGCCGTCGGCACCCGCGAGCCGCTCGATGCCGCGGGGCAGCACATCGTCAACACCGCCGTGTCGTTGCTTTCCCTTGCCCTGGAACAGAACCGTGAACACGTAGGCGCCTTGCGGCGACTGAGGTCAGGGCTGTGCGACCTGCTCGCCGCGGGGCACACCGAACTCGCCACGCGCACGATGAAGTCGCTCTGGGGCGGTGTTCCGGAAGCGCCGTGGTCCGTGCTGGCCGTCGCCGGTTCCGTGGGTGCGCGCCGCTCGCTCGCCGACGCGCTCGACGCCGAAACGGCCGGAGACAAGGTGTTCTTCGGCGAGTCGGGGGCGTTCGTGGTCGCGCTCGGCGACGTGGAGACCGTCGCCCGGCAGGCTTCCCGGATCGGCGGGCTGCACGCCGGGCTGTCCGATCCGATGTCCACAGTGGATTTCCCGGCCGGGCTCCGGCAGGCGAAACAGGCGGCGGAAGCGGCGAAGGCCGAGCGCTCGCCGTTGGTCCGGTTCGCGGAGCACGCCGGGCGAGGCTTCCTGGAGATGGTCGACCCCCAAGCGGCACAAGCGTTCGCGGACAGCCTCCTGGCGCCGCTGCGGCAGCATGACGAAACTGGCCGCGGCGAACTGGTCTCCTCACTGACCTGCTGGCTCGAACACCACGGTCATTGGGATCTGGCGTCCGCGCGGCTCGGCGTCCACCGGCACACCTTGCGCAACCGTATGCGCAAGGTCGCCGAACTGACCGGCCGTGATCTCGATTCCCCCGGGGTGCGAGCCGAATTCTGGCTGGCGCTACAGGTCAGCGCTCGGACCTGACCAGGGCGATCGGCGAGTCGCCGCAGCGCCGCAGGTGGGTGCCGGTCTCCGTCGTGACCGGTTCCGCGCCGGCGGACCACCACGCCGGGACGTCGACCTCGCGGACCAGCGATCCGGTCGCCTGGCGCGCGTTGTTCGAGACGATCACCCGGCCCTGCGCGTTGACCAGCGCCGAGCGGCCGCCGAGCGCACGCAGTTTCAGCTGCAGCAGGCGCTCGACCTCGCGCACGTAGATGTCCGCGCCGACGACCCCCGCGAACGACCCGTCACGCTGGACGGGAACCGTGAAGGTCAGCGTGTACTCGTCGGTGCAGAGGTAGTCGACGTACGGGCCGTTGATGTGGCGGCGGCCGGTGTCACGCGGGACGGTGAACCACGATTGCCGGGTGTAATCCAGGAAGTTCTCGCTGTCCGGATCGAGGCTGATGACCAGTTGCACCGGCTCGGCGTCACCGGTTTCGGTCCACCATTCGAAGCCGAATTCCTGATCGGCCAGCGCGTTCGGCGCACTGATGAACCCGGCGCCGACGACCAGGCCGCCGAGGACGTCGAAGACCTGCGGCCGGAGGCGAGCCAGGTCTTCGGCGGTGGCATCGGTGGGCGCGGCCAGGAGCCCCTCGGCGCCTGCCAATAGCGGCTTCAGCCTGCCGAAGACGTCCTCGACCAGGGTGGATACCTGTTCGACGACCTCGGAACCGGCGGACGGTGTGTCGTTCACGATGCTCACCTCGGATGCGCGGATGCCGCAGCTTAAGGGGCCAGAAGGTCTAAATGCACGTCCGCCAGCCGGTCTATCGCTTCGAGGATGTGCTCCTCGGTGAGCTTTCTGGCCAGCTCGCCGTCTCCCTGCGCGATGGCGGCGGCGATCGCGCGGTGTTCGGCGTAGGCGTTCTCGCGGGTGCCGTGCGGCTCGAGCGGCAGCCACAACAATCCCCCGCGTTCGCTCTGCAACTGCACTTCTTCCCTGGTCAGCCGTGGCGATTGGGCGGCGGCGGCGACTTCGAGATGGAACTGGCGCTCGGCGCGCGACGCTTCCGCGCCGGTGGCCGTGCGGATGTCCTCGGTCGCAAGTTCGAGCCGCTCGATGTCTTCGGGCGAACTCCGCTCGGCGGCGAGTTTGGCCGCGGCGCCCGCGATGGCGAGGTAGTGATCGCCGACGTCGCGAAGCTCGGACAGCGAGACCGTGCGAAGGCGCTCTCGCCACGAAGCGGCCGAAGGGTTGACAGGAGTCTTCACGAAGCTTCCGCCGCCTCGGCCGCGTCGCGTCTCGACAAGGCCCTGCTGTCGCAAGGCCACGAGCGCTTCGCGAACCGTCACGGTGGAGACGCCGAACTGGGCGGCCAGCTCGGCTTCGCTCGGCAGCTGTTCCGAATCGGCCAGCAGCCCGAGCGTGATGGCGTCGACCAGCCGCGCGGTGACCGCTTCCGCCCGGCCGATCTGGTCGAGCGGCGCGAACATCGCTGATCGCGCGCTGTGCGACATCCCCTTACGCATGGTGGCCCTTCGCCCGTACCGCTACCCGATGGAAGCAATCTTGCCCCACCGTCTTGTCATTTAACATCTGGACTTATATGTTTTAGCTCCCTCGCCCCCCAAAAGGGAGCAAGGGACCTTTGCTATCGCCTCACGCCCCCAGGCCCAGTAGCCAGGAGCTCTCGTGCAGCAGTTGAAGCACTTCATCGGCGGTGAGTACACCGGATCCGCGTCGGGCCAGGTCGCCGACGTCGTCGATCCCGTCACCGGCCGCCCGTATCGCACCGCCGCCGTCGCCGGCCCCGAAGACGTCGACCGCGCGCTCAAGGTCGCGGCCGCCGCTTTCGAAACCTGGCGCGAGACCACACCCGCACAGCGCCAGCTCGCGCTGCTGAAGATCGCGGACGCCGTCGAAGCACGCGCGGAAGAGATCGTGCTCGTCGAATCGGCGAACACCGGCAAGCCGATCGCGCTCACCGCGGCCGAAGAACTGCCGATGATCGTCGACCAGTTGCGGTTCTTCGCGGGGGCCGCGCGTGTCCTCGAAGGACGGTCGGCGGGCGAGTACATGGAAGGGCATACCTCTTTCGTCCGCCGAGAACCGATCGGCGTGTGCGCGCAGGTTACGCCGTGGAACTATCCGCTCCTCATGGCGGTCTGGAAGATCGCCCCCGCGCTCGCCGCCGGGAACACCGTCGTGCTCAAACCGGCCGACACGACGCCTGCGTCGACCCTGCTCTTCGCCGAGATCTGCGCCGAATTCCTGCCGTCCGGCGTGCTCAACGTGATCTGCGGCGACCGCGACACCGGGCGCGCGCTCGTCGAGCACGAGATCCCCGCGATGGTGTCCATCACCGGCTCCGTGCGGGCAGGGATCGAGGTCGCCGCTTCGGCCGCGAAGGACGTGAAGCGCGTACACCTCGAGCTCGGCGGTAAAGCGCCCGTAGTGGTCTTCGCCGACGCCGACATCGAAGCGGCCGCTGAAGGCATCGCCGCGGCCGGGTACTTCAACGCGGGCCAGGACTGCACCGCGGCGACGCGGGTCCTGGTCGCCGACGAAGTCCACGACACCTTCGTCGCGGCTCTCACCAGGCAAGCGCAGGCGACCACCACCGGCAAGCCCGACGACAGGTCGGTCAGCTACGGACCGCTCAACAACGCCGCCCAGCTCGACCGGGTCGCCGGCTTCGTCGACCGGCTGCCCGAGCACGCGATAGTCCACTGTGGAGGTAAGCGGCATGGGGACGAGGGTTACTTCTACGAGCCGACGGTGATCTCCGGGGTCCGTCAGGACGACGAGATCAGCCAGACGGAGATCTTCGGTCCGGTCATCACCGTGCAGCGCTTCGAGACCGAAACCGAAGCGTTGGCCGCGGCCAACGGCGTCGAGTACGCGCTCGCGTCGTCGGTGTGGACCACCGACCACCAGCGGGCGATGCGGTTGGCCGGGAAGCTCGACTTCGGCTGCGTGTGGATCAACACGCATATCCCGCTGGTCGCCGAAATGCCGCACGGCGGCTTCAAGAAGTCCGGCTACGGCAAGGACCTCTCGCTCTACGGCCTCGAGGACTACACCCGCGTCAAGCACGTGATGAGCGCGCTGTGACGACCACCGAAAGGCACGCCATGCCTCATCAAGCGCCCACCTCCGCCAAGGGGGAGCAAGGGACCTTTGCTATCACTTCCGCAGGTGGAGGCGCGATTCCGGCCATCCGGCTGCGCGGGCTGCGCAAGGAGTTCGGCCAGGTCCACGCGGTCGACGGCGTCGACCTCGACATCTCGCCCGGCGAGTTCTTCTCGATGCTCGGCCCGTCCGGCTCAGGCAAGACGACCGTGCTCCGCATGATCGCCGGCTTCGAGCTCCCGACCGCGGGCACGATCGAACTGCACGGCCGCGACGTCAGCCGTCTCGCGCCCTTCGACCGTGACGTCAACACCGTCTTCCAGGACTACGCGCTCTTCCCGCACATGACCGTGCAGCAGAACGTCGAGTACGGCCTCCGGGTGAAGCGCGTCCCCCGCGCGGAGCGACGTCAGCGCGCGAAGGAGGCTCTCGAGACCGTCCGTCTCGGCGAGTTCGGCGAGCGCAAACCCGACCAGCTCTCCGGCGGCCAGCGTCAGCGCGTCGCGCTCGCCAGGGCACTGGTCAACCGGCCGAAGGTGCTCCTGCTCGACGAACCACTCGGCGCCCTCGACCTGAAACTGCGCCACACCATGCAGACCGAGCTGAAACAGATCCAGCGCGACGTCGGCATCACCTTCATCTTCGTCACCCACGACCAGGACGAGGCGTTGACGATGAGCGACCGCATCGCGGTGTTCAACGCCGGCCGCATCGAACAGGTCGGCTCACCGGTCGAGGTCTACGAACGGCCTGCGTCCGCGTTCGTCGCCGGCTTCGTCGGCACCTCGAACCTGCTCAGCGGCGGCGGCGCCGAGAACATCGTCGGCAAACCCGGTGTGTTCAGCATCCGCCCCGAGAAGATCCGCATCGACGCCGATCTCTCGAAATCCGCCGAGGTCGGCGAGACCAGCGCCACCGGCACCGTCACCGACACCGTCTACGCCGGCGCGACCGTGCGCTACGAGGTCACGCTCGACGCCGGAGGCCAGCTCTCCGTGGTCCGGCAGAACACCGCCGAACCCGCGGACTTCGAAGGCGGCCGGGTCCGCCTGAGCTGGCCGCACGAACACAGCTTCCGCGTCCCCGAAGCCGGTTAGTTCTCCCCCTGTACCGAAAGGTTGTTCAATGAAGAACAGGAAACTCGCGCTCGCCGGCCTGCTCGGCGCCGGCCTGCTCGTGGCCGCCTGCGGAACCTCCGGATCCAGTTCGACCGCCGCCGCGCCCGGCGGACAGGGCTTCATCCCGCCGAAGCTCGACGCGCTCGCGCAGCTCGGCCAGCCGGAAGGCCAGGTCAACGTGCTGGCCTGGCCCGGCTATGCGGAGAACGGTTCCAACGACCCGGCCGTCGACTGGGTCACCGGCTTCGAGAAGGAGACCGGCTGCAAGGTCAACGTCAAGGCGTTCGGCACCTCCGACGAGGCCGTGAGCCTGATGAAGACCGGACAATACGACGTCATCTCCGCCTCCGGTGACGCTTCGCTGCGGCTCATCGCGTCCGGAGACGTCGAACCGGTGAACACCGCGCTCGTGCCGAACTACGCAGACGTCTTCGACTTCCTCAAGAATCGCCCGTGGAACAGCGTCAACAACGTCTCCTACGGCGTGCCGCACGGCTGGGGCGCGAACCTGCTCACCTGGCGCACCGACAAGGTGACCCCGGCGCCGACATCGTGGTCCGTCATGTTCGACGCGAACAGCCCGTACAAGGGCAAGATCACCGCCTACGACTCGCCGATCTACATCGCCGACGCCGCGCTGTACCTGCAGACGCACAAACCCGAACTCGGCATCAAGAACCCGTACGCCTTGGACGACAAGCAGTTCCAGGCCGCGGTCGACCTGCTCAAGCAGCAGCGGCCGATGGTGGCGGAGTACTGGTCGGACTACCTGAAGGAAAGCCAGGCGCTCAAGAGCGGCGACGCCGTCGTCGGCACCGCCTGGCAGGTGACGGTGAACCTGACCAAGAGCGAGGGTGCGCCGGTCGAGTCCGTGCTGCCGTCCGAAGGCGCGACCGGCTGGTCGGACACCTGGATGGTGGGCGCGAAGTCGCCGCACAAGACTTGCTCCTACAAGTGGCTGAACCACATCGTCAGCCCGAAGGCGAACGCTCAGGTCGCCGAGTACTTCGGTGAATCGCCCTCGAACCCGAAGGCGTGTGCCGAAACCAAGAACAAGGCGCACTGCGAGACCTTCCACGCCGGTGACGCCGCGTACGCCTCGAAGATCCAGTACTGGACGACGCCGATCGCGCAGTGCCTCGACGGCCGCACCGACATCAAGTGCAAGGACTACGGCGAGTGGACCCGCGCCTGGACCGAAATCAAGGGCTGACCTCCCGAACCCCGGGAGCGGCCGGTGGGCCCCCCACGCCGGCCGCTCCCGGTCCCATTCCTAGGTGGAAAAAGATGACGACCACCCTCGATTCGCCGAGGCGGAAAGCCTCCGCCTTCCTGTACCGCAAACCCAGGCTGCGACTGGGAATTCTGCTCTCCGCGCCGATGCTGTGGCTCGGCCTCGCCTACCTCGGCGCACTGGCCGCGTTGTTCGTGACCGCGTTCTGGAGTACCGACGTCTTCACCGGCCAGGTCGTGACCGAGTGGTCGCTGAACAACTTCGTCACTCTCTTCAGTGACGCGGTGTACCGCACGATCACTTTCCGGACGGTCGGGATCGCCGCGCTCGTCACGGTGGTCACCGCGATCATCGCCTTCCCGATGGCGTTCTACATGGCCAAATTCGCCTCGCCGAGGGCGCGGCGGCTCCTGGTGATCGCCGTCATGACCCCGCTGTGGGCGAGCTACCTGGTGAAGGCCTACGCGTGGCGGACCATGTTGTCCGGCAACGGGGTCCTGCACTGGCTGCTGAACCCGTTCGGCCTCGACACCCCCGGTTACGGCGTTCTCGCGACCGTGATCACCCTGTCGTATCTCTGGCTGCCGTACATGATCCTGCCGATTTACGCGGGCCTGGAACGGCTGCCGAACTCGCTGGTGGACGCCTCGGGCGACCTCGGCGCCCGGCCGTTCAGGACGTTCCGCTCGGTGGTGCTGCCGGTGACCTTCCCGGCCGTCGTCGCCGGCTCGATCTTCACGTTCTCGTTGTCGCTGGGCGACTACATCGCGGTGAAGATCGTCGGCGGCACGTCGCAGATGCTCGGCAACGTCGTCTACGACAACATCGGCGCGGCCAACAACCTGCCGTTCGCGGCGACCGTCGCGACCGTACCCGTGGTGATCATGCTCGCCTACCTCGCCGCCGTGCGCCGCACGGGCGCGCTGGACAACCTGTAGGAGCGCGCGATGCGGCTTTCCCGGACGACCAAATACCTGCTGCTCGCGGCGCTGGTGCTCGGCCTGGCGGTGATCTACTTCCCGCTGCTGGTGGTCCTGCTCAATTCGTTCAACGCCGACACCACCTTCGGCTGGCCGCCGTCCAGTTTCACCCTCGAATGGTGGGGCCGGGCCGCGGAGAACGAAGGCGCGCTGAACGCGCTCGGCACGAGTGTCCAAGCAGGACTCGCCGCGACCGCGATCGCCTTGGTACTCGGCACGATGGCGGCCTTCGCGCTGCAGAAGTACCGCTTCTTCGGCCGTAACCAGGTGTCGCTGCTGATCATCCTGCCGATCGCGCTGCCCGGTATCGTCACCGGTATCGCGCTGAACAACGCCTTCCGCACCATTCTCGGCATCGATCTCGGCCTGTTCACCGCGATCGTCGCGCACGCGACGTTCTGCATCGTGGTGGTGTTCAACAACGTCGTCGCCCGCCTGCGGCGGATGGGCGGCAACCTCGAAGAGGCGTCGATGGACCTCGGCGCCGACGGGCTCACGACGTTCCGGCTGGTGACCTTCCCGATGCTGCGTTCGGCCCTGCTGGCCGGCGGCCTGCTGGCGTTCGCCCTGTCCTTCGACGAGATCATCGTCACGACGTTCACTCTCGGGACCGGGCTGGAGACGCTGCCGATCTGGATCCTGAACAACCTGTTCCGGCCGAACCAGGCGCCGATCGTCAACGTCGTGGCGGCGGTGCTGATCCTGGCCTCGACCGTGCCGGTGTATCTGGCGCAACGGCTGTCCGGCGACACGGCTTCGGGCGGCCGGTTGTAGTCGCTTAGCGAAAGGAATCCGTCGCGGCCCGGAGCGCCGCCAGCATCCCCGGATCCGTCACCGCGTGCCCGGCCGCCTCCACCAGTTCCAGCTTCGAGTCCGGCCAAGCCCGGTGTAGCTCGTAAGCCGTCACTGGAGGACACACCGCGTCGTAACGCCCCTGCACGATCACACCCGGAATCCCGGCAAGCTTCCCGGCTTCCCGGATCAGCTGTCCTTCCTCAAGCCACGCCCCATGGCAGAAGTAGTGCAGGGCCAGCCGGGCGAACGTGACCGCGAACTCCGGCGACGCGTACTGATTGCGGAAGGCCGGATCCGGGCGCAGGCAGACGATCGCGCCTTCCCAGGCGCTCCACGCGATGGCGGCGCGTTCCCGGATCGCCCGATCGTGGTGATAGACGAGCTCGCGGTACGCAGACAGCGGGTCGTCGCGGCGGTCTTCGGAGATCGGGGCGAGGAACGCTTCCCACTCGCGGGGGAAGAGATTCGCGGCGCCGCCGTTGTAGATCCAGTCGAGTTCACTGCGGCGGACGGTGAAGACGCCGCGCAGGATGATCTCGCTGACGCGGCTCGGGTGGGTTTCGGCGTAGGCGAGGGCGAGGGTCACGCCCCACGAGCCGCCGAAGAGCTGCCACTGGTCGAGATTCAGCCGTTCGCGCAGCTTTTCCATGTCCGAGACGAGGTGCCAGAGGGTGTTGACCGACAGGTCGACGTCCGGCGTGCCGATGTGCGGGGTGCTACGGCCGGCGCCGCGCTGGTCGAACAGGATGATCCGGTAGGCCTCGGGGTCGAAATGCCGCCGGGCCATCGGGGAGGTGCCGCTACCAGGGCCTCCGTGCAGGACGACCACGGGTTTGCCGTCCGGGTTCCCGGCTTCCTGGCAGTAGATCCGGTGCCCGTCGCCGACGTCGAGCATGCCCTCGGCGCGCACATGGATCGGCGGGTACAGGTCTTCCATAAGGACACTCTGCCCGAATCGGCGAGTGTGCGAAGGGTGGGGGCCCGCCCCCGCCGCCGGGCTGAGCGGGCCCCCGGTCTTCGGTCGCGTCAGCAGCCCGCCGTGGCGGCCACGTTCGCGAATCCCTTCCCGGCACCGGTCACCTTGTTGCTCGCGCAGACCTTGTTCCCGGTCGCCGCCTTCACGAGATAGAAGCCGTACGCGTAGGAGGACTGCACGTCCGCGGTGTTGCCGGAGAAGGTGTTGCCGCGGCCCCAGCCGTCGAGCTGGACATGGACCTCGAAGCCGCCGTAGGTCGCGTCGTGCACGAAGACCTTGCTGCCCCGGTTGTCCGCGATCACGTAATTGTTGCCCTTCATGTCCACCCAGCTGTCGGCGAAGTGCTCGCCGCTCTGCCCGGTCCCGTCGAAGACGTTGCCGCGCAGTTCGCCGCCGGTGGTGCCTTCCTTGATGTCGATCGACTCGGCCCGCACGTTCGGGCCGATCTTGTTGTTCAACGCCTTGTTGCGGTCGCTCCGGTCGGGCGTGCCGCCGGGCCAGTTGCCCTTCGCGGAACCGAAGTAGATGCCTTCGCCGTAGCCCGCGTACTCGCGGCCGGTGTCGGTCACCTCTGAGTTCTTCACGACGTTGTCGGTGCTCGTGTACTGGAAATGGATACCCTCGTGGCCGACGCCGGTGACCTTGATGCCGTCGACGACGGTGTTCTTGACGCCTGTCGCCATCAGGCCCTTCTGGCCACCGGTGAGGGTGAAGCCGGTCAGGTTCCAGTAGCTGCCCGTCAGCTCCAGCGTGCGCCCGGCCGAGGCCTTGATGACCGCGCTTCGCGGCCCCTTCAGGGTGATACGGCTGCTGGACGTGCCGCTCTTCGCCGCCTTGAAGTTGCCCGTGAAGGTCGTGTCTGCCGCGAGTTCGATGACGGTACCCGGAGTGACCGAAGCGAGCGCCGCCGTCAATTGCTCCGAAGTCCCTACGCGGACCGTCGCGGCCTGTGCCGGGTACGCCGCCAGCGTCGACAGCAGGGCGGCACCGGTCGCAATGGCCAGAACCCGCTCACGAACACGCATCCGTGGTCCTCCTCGTCGAGGTATCGAAGCTCGGTCGTGGCGGCGACGGGCTAGACGTTAAGCCTCTTTACGAACGTGCGTCAAGGACATGATTCAAGTTCATGTATGTGAACAACTAAAGGAGGGTCGGCCTGCGTGGCCCACCCGAAAAAAGAGCAAGGGACCTTTGCTACCGCCTTCCGGCGGACGGGGTGTGTGGAAATAGGGACGTTGAGCGTCCCTGTTTCCACACGCCCTGTACTCCGCGTAGTGGCGCTGACTGACTGTGTGGATTTTGGGGCGTTAGATGACCAGAAACCCACACAGCCAGCCGCGAGGAGAGCAAGGGACCTCTGCTATCGCCTTCCTCAACGTTGAGAGAAGTGATAGCAAAGGTCCCTTGATCTCTTTCTGCAGTTCAGAGGCGTGTTAGTCGTGGAATGAGTGCTCCGGAGCCGGGAACTCGCCTCGCCGGACGTCCTCCGCGAACGCCGACGCGGCTCCCGTCAGCACGCCGGCGAGGTCGGCATACTTCTTCACGAAGCGAGGGGTCTTGCCGCGTCGAAGCCCGGCCATGTCCTGCCAGACGAGCACCTGCGCGTCGCAGTCCGGCCCGGCGCCGATGCCGACGGTCGGGATCTTCAGTTCGTGTGTGATCCGCTTCGCCGCTTCGGCGGGCACCATCTCCATGACGACCGCGAAGGCGCCGGCTTCCTCCAGGGCGACTGCGTCGGCGAGCAGCGCTTCGGCCGCTTCGCCGCGTCCCTGGACTCGATAGCCGCCCAGATTGTGTTCACTCTGCGGAGTGAATCCGATATGTCCCATCACCGGGACACCGGCCGAAGTCAGTGCCTCGACATGCGGAGCGAATTTCCGTCCGCCTTCGAGTTTCACCGCGTGCGCGCGGCCTTCCTTCATGAACCGCACCGAGGTTTCCAGTGCCTGCTGCGGTGAGAGCTGATACGAGCCGAACGGCAGATCAGCCACGACCAGCGCCCGCTTCACCGATCGGGTCACCGCCCGGACCAACGGGAGCAGTTCGTCCACGGTCACCGGAAGCGAAGTGTCGTAGCCGAAGACGTTGTTCGCCGCTGAATCCCCGACGAGCAGCACGGGAATGCCCACTTCGTCGAACAGTGCGGCGGTGTACATGTCGTAGGCGGTGAGCATCGGCCAGGTTTCGCCGCGCTCTTTCATGTCACGAAGGTGATGTACACGGACCTTCTTCCCAGATGTGGCCTGGGGTGCCGCGCCGGTCCCGTACGGAGCCGCGAGCTCGCCGGAATCCTTTTCGGTGGCAGACATCCTTGTCGACCGTCCTTCCCTCGAGGCCTCGAAGAGGTCCCCGGGTCGTGGAGCTGAACAGGCCAAGCGTGACATGCCGATTTGACCGTCCCAAGGCCCTGCGACCAGCTTCACACAGCGCCGTCACACCCGCGAATGAGGAAATTCAGACCAGAGGATGATGATCGTTGACAACCACACGGGGTTGTGTGACGTCAAGTAAGTACAGCTGTCGATCTCCTGTGTGTACCGCGAAGGACCAGAATGGCAAACCCAGTGGGCCGAGTCACGCCGTGGAAGGCGAGGGCGGGCGGGATCGTCGCCACTCTCGTGCAACTCGCGGCCGTGTTCTCGGTGATCCTCCTGCTCGCCGGCGGTGTGAAGGGGCCGGTGCTCAGGACGGGTGACATCGCCTTCTCGGCCTTGAGCATCCCGACGAACGCGAGCCTCGTGATCGTCCTGCTGCTCGTCGTCCTCGGCGCCGCGCTCCGCCGCCGCAAACGCGCCGCGCTTTACACACTGCTGCTGTTCCAGGTCGGTGGACTGGCGGTGACGCTGGCGTTCCAGGCCGCGCTGCTGTGGTGGCCTGAGCTGCTGAAACTCGGTCCGTGGCAGGTTCGGCACATCCCGCACCAGGTGTGGGTGCTGGCCATCGCCGACCTGATCTCCCTCGGCATGATCGCGTTCCTCTGGATTCTGCGTCCGGCGTTCCCGGCCCGGCTCGCGCCCGGCGCGTGGCGCGACGGACTCACCGTCCTGTTCGGTGGCCTGGCCGCGGTCATTCTCGTCGGCTGGGGCTTGAGCGAAGCCTTTCCCGGTCGTCTCGCCGACACCTGGGCGCGCTTCGCCTGGGTCGTCAACCACACGACCGGTGAGAACATCCAGCTCCGCCGGGTCGGTATCGGTGAAGGACCGGCCTGGCTCGACCTCGTGCTCGATCTCAGCGCGACAGCCGTCGCGACGGCCGCGTTGTACACGCTCTTCCGCGGTGTACGTAGTCGTCGCTTGAGGACAGACGAGGAAGAACTGCGCGTACGTCGCCTTCTTGCCGAACACGGCGAAGACGACTCTTTGGGTTATTTCGCCACCAGGCGCGAGAAGAGCGTCGTCTTCTCGCTCAACGGCCGTGCCGCCGTGGCCTACCGCGTGCTCGCGGGCACCAGCGTCGCGAGCGCGGACCCCATCGGCGACCCCGACGCCTGGCCCGACGCCGTCCGCGCCTGGCTGAACGAAGCGCGCACCTACGGCTGGACTCCCGGCGTGCTCGGCGCGAGTGAACGCGGTGCGAAGGTCTACGCGGACGCGGGCCTGCGTGCGCTGGAAATCGGTGACGAAGCCGTCCTCGACGTCCGTGACTTCAGCCTCGCCGGGCCGGAACGACGCTCGGTCCGCCAAGCGGTCAAACGGATCGAACGGGCGGGATACACCACGAAAGTCCGGCGGCACAGCGAAATCCCGGCCGAGGAAATGGCCAAGCTCCTGCTGCACGCGCAGCAGTGGCGCGGGGCGGAAACCGAGCGCGGGTTCTCGATGGCGCTCGGCAGGCTCGGCGATCCGAGCGATGGTCGCAGCGTGATGGTGGAGGCGTACGACGCCAAGGGCGAACTTCGTGGCATGCTGTCGTTCGTGCCGTGGGGCCGTCGCGGCCTGTCCCTCGACCTGATGCGACGCGACCGCGACGCCGAAAACGGCCTCAACGAATTCATGGTCGCGGAGGTCGTCGCGGCGAGCTCACACCTTGGCGCACAACGGATTTCGCTGAACTTCGCGATGTTCCGCGCGGTCTTCTCCGAGGGTGAGCGGATCGGCGCGGGCCCGGTGCTGCGCGCATGGCGCGGTGTCCTCAGCATGGCGTCGCGCTTCTTCCAGTTGGAATCGCTCTACCGGTCCAACGCCAAGTACGGTCCCGACTGGGAGCCGCGTTTCCTGTGCTATTCCTCGGCTCGACGGCTGCCGAGGGTCGGCATCGTCGCAGGCGCGCTCGAAGGATTCGTCCCGACAGGACGGTCGGGGCGAGCGCTGAAACTGGAGACCGTCACCGACGAATTCGTCGCCGAGGTCCACAACATCGAAGCGAACGCCGCCACTCCCGCGCCGAAACAGGTGCGACGCCCCGACCAGGTCCGGGTGCGGATGGCGAAGCTGGATCGCTTGCGGGAAGCCGGGATCGACCCCTATCCGGTCGGTTTCGCCCGGGAGGACCTGCTCGGCGACGTCGTCTCGAAGTTCGGTGATCTGAGCCCGGACACCCAAACCGGTCATCGGGTCCGGGTCGCGGGCCGGGTGCTCGCGATGCGTAATCTCGGCGGGCTGTGTTTCGCCCGGGTCAAGGATTTCAGCGGTGAGATCCAGCTGATGCTCGATGCTTCCGTGCTCGATCCCGGGGGCTGGCGGCGAGGTGTCGACCTCGGCGACCACGTCGGTGTGAGCGGGCAGGTCGTGACGTCGCGGCGCGGTGAGCTTTCCGTGCTCGTCGACGAATGGACCGTCACAGCGAAGAGCCTGCATCCGTTGCCGGACAAGCGAAAGGGCCTCACCGACCCCGAGACGCGGGTGCGGCAGCGTTACCTGGACCTCGCGGTGAACCCGGATTCGACGGCGATGCTGCGAATGCGCTCGACCGTGGTGCGTGCCGTGCGGGAAAGGCTGCACCAGGGCGATTACCTCGAAGTCGAGACGCCGATGCTGCAGACGGTCCACGGCGGCGCCAACGCCCGCCCGTTCATCACGCATATCAACGCCTACGACATGCGGATGTACCTGCGGATCGCGCCCGAGCTGTACCTGAAGCGGCTGTGCGTGGCCGGCGTCGAGCGCGTTTTCGAACTGAACCGGAACTTCCGCAACGAAGGCGTCGACGCGACGCACAACCCCGAATTCACCATGCTGGAGGCGTACCAGGCGTACGCCGACTACAACACGATGCGGACGCTGACGCGGGAACTAGTGCAGTGCGCCGCGGAAGCCGCGTACGGCGCGCAGGTCGTTCGCCGTCCGGGGCCGGACGGGACGGTCGTCGAGTACGACATCTCCGGTGACTGGCCGGTGATCCCGGTGCACGAAGCCGTCTCGGCGGCGCTGGGAGAGAAGATCGACGCGAGCACCTCGGTCGCCGAACTGCAGCGGTTCTGCCGCGCGGCGGGAGTGCCGGTGAACGAGGAGGCCGGGCACGGCGACCTCGTGCTGAAGGCCCACGAGCACCTGGTCGAAGGCGCGACCGTGCTGCCGACGTTCTACACCGACTACCCGACCGACGTCTCGCCGCTGACCCGGCAACATCGCGTGGACCCGCGGCTGGCCGAGCGCTGGGACCTGATCGCGTTCGGCTCCGAGGTCGGCACGGCCTACACAGAGCTGACCGACCCGCTCGAACAGCGGCGGCGGCTGGAGGCCCAGTCGCTGCGCGCGGCGAGCGGGGACGTCGAGGCGATGGAGCTGGACGAGGACTTCCTGCTCGCGCTCGAACACGGCATGCCGCCGACCGGCGGGCTCGGCATCGGCGTCGACCGGCTGCTGATGATGCTGACCGGGGCGTCGATCAGGCAGACGGTGCTGTTCCCGTTCGTCCGGCCGCAGGGGTAGCGGGGGAGCAAGGGACCTTTGCTACCACTTCTCTCAACGTCGAGAGAAGTGGTAGCAGAGGTCCCTTGCTCTCTTCCGGGCCGAATCGCCGCAAGAAGCCGGTGCCGGATGTCATGATCCCCTTCCCAACGGAAGGAGCCGCCATGGCTGGAAACGTTCCCCCGGTCGCCGACGAACGCGAAGGTCTCCTCGCCTACCTTGAGCAGCAGCGCCACGTTCTGCGGATCGCGGCGCACGGCCTCACCGAAGAACAGGCCAGAGCCGTCCCGACCAGAAGCTCACTGAGCGTCGGCGGCCTGATCAAGCACACCGCTTTCACGGAAGACGGCTGGATCGACATCCTTCTCCAGAAGCCCTCGAAGTCGATGGACGAAGCGATGAAGGAGTACGAAGCCGGGTACGTGATGACGACGGAAGAGACGGTCGAAAGCGTCCTCGCGCGCTACGACGAGGTCGCTCGCCGCACTTCGGACGTCATCGCCGGCATCGCCGACCTCGGCCAGCCGGTCCCGGTGCCGAAGGGCGTGCCCTGGTACCCGCAGGATGTCGACGCGTGGTCGGTCCGCTGGGTGCTGCTCCACCTCATCGAAGAGACCGCGCGCCACGCCGGGCACGCCGACATCATCCGCGAGCACATCGACGGCGCGACGGCGATCCCGCTGATGGCCGCCGCGGAAGGCTGGCCGGAAACGCCCTGGCTCAAGCCCTGGTCACCGGCTCAAAACAGCTAGAACAACGTCGGTTCGTCCGCCAAAGCGCCTTCGATGACCAGCATCCGGCGCTTGGTGGCGACCCCTCCGCGCGCGGAGAAGCCGCCGTCCTTGCCACCCGCGGCGAGCACGCGGTGGCACGGCACGATGATCGGGAACGGGTTCCGGCCCATGGCCTGCCCCACGGCCTGCGCGCCGCCGGGCATACCGAGGATGTTCGCGATGTCGCCGTAGGTCAGCGTCTTGCCCGCGGGGATGGTGCGGATGAATTCGTAGACCCGGTGGTGGAAGTCCGGTACTCCTTCGTAGTCGAGGCCGACGCCGGCGAGGTCCGTGCGCTTGCCGTCCATCAACGAGACGATCCCGTCGATCGCGCGCTGGATCTCGCCCGGCGGTGTGGATTCGGTCGCCTCGGGAAGGCGCGCGGTCAGTCGCGCCCTCGTCTTCTCTTCACTGCCCTCGGGGAGCTGGACCGCGACGACCCCGCGTTCGCTCCACGCGATGCCGCAGTGGCCGATCGCGGTGCCGAACACGGAGTAGCCCGGTGCCGTCATATGTCCAGGGTACGAGAGCGGTACGACAGTTTCGGATCGACGGCCATGCCGCGGTGCCGCCGAAGCCGTGGCTGCGGTAGGAGTATGCACATGAGCGACCTCGTGCTTGACCACCTCGTCTACGCCGGGCCGGATCTCGAAGAGGCCGTCGCGCGCGTCGCCGAGCTGACCGGTGTCACGCCGGTACGCGGCGGAAAGCATGTCGGGTTCGGTACGGCCAACTACCTGGCCGACCTGGGCGCCGGTGCCTACCTCGAGGTGGTCGGCCCCGACCCGGATCAACCCGAGCACATCGGGCCGCGTCCGTTCGGCATCAACGAGCTGACCGCTCCCGCCCTGATCACCTGGGCCGCGCGTGCGGACGGCATCGACGAGGCGATCGCGGAAGCACGCCGACGCGGTTACGACCCGGGCGAAGCGTCCGAGATGTCGCGGACCACCGACGACGGCGAACTGCTGACCTGGCGTCTCACCGGCGCAGGCGGTCTCGATGGGCTCGCGCCCTTCCTCATCGACTGGGGGAGCACCCCGCATCCGACGACGCGGGGACTCCCGTCGATCCCGCTGCTCATGGTCACCGGCGTCCACCCCGAGCCCGCCGCGGTCGAATCCGCGGTCCGCGCGCTCGGGATGGACATGCTCGTCCGGCGTGACAAGAAGCCCGGCCTGGTGGCCGTGCTGACGAACTCAGCGGGGAAGCAGGTCGCGCTGAACTGAGGGGGTCACGACGGTGCCCTCTCGCCAGCCGTTGGTCATCGGCAGCCGCCGGTCCCGCCCGAACGCCTTGAAGGTGATCTTGGTGCCCGGCGGGTACTGGCGGCGCTTGTATTCGGCCTTGTCGACCATCCGCACCACACGGTCGATGGTCTCCGGCTCGAAGCCCGCGTCGACCAGGTCGACATAGCCGCGGTCGCCCTCGATGTAGTCGTCGAGGATGTCGTCGAGCATCAGGTAGTCGGGCAGCGAGTCGCTGTCCAGCTGACCGGGCCGCAGCTCGGCCGACGGCGGTTTGGTGATCGAGTTCTCCGGGATCGGCGGGGTTTCGCCGTTCTTTTCGGCTTCGGCGTTGCGCCACTTGGCCAGGTGCCAGACGTGCGTCTTGAACAGGTCCTTGATCGGCGCGAAGGCTCCGACGGCGTCGCCGTAGATCGTCGAGTAGCCGACGGCGAGCTCGGTCTTGTTGCCGGTGGCGAGTACCAGGTGACCGTCCTGGTTGGACAGGGCCATCAGCAACATGCCGCGAACGCGGGCCTGGATGTTCTCCTCGGCGAGGCCGGTCAGCTGAAGCTGCTCCACGTAGACCTTGACCATGTCCGCGATCGGCTCGACGCGATAGTGCGCGCCGATCCGGCGGGCGAGGTCTTCGGCGTCGCCCTTCGAGTGCTCCGAGGAGTACTCCGAAGGCATCGAAACGCCATAGACGTTGTCGCCGCCCAGCGCGTCGGCGGCCAGCGCCGCCACGACCGCGGAGTCGATGCCACCCGAGAAGCCGAACGTCACCGACGAGAAGCCGTTCTTGTGCACGTAGTCGCGCAGGCCGACGACCAACGCGTGCCACACCTCGGCTTCGTCCGACAGCGGCTCGCTGATCGCGGACTCGGTGCGCGGGGTGTACGCCGGAACCGGCTCCTCGCTGAGCACTCGGCGCTTCACCCGCAGGCCTTCGAACTCGCCTTCGGCGGTGTGCCCGCCGGCGACGAGGTCCGTGTCGACGACGAGCAAGTGCTCGACGAACTGCGGAGCGCGAGCCAGCAGTCGTCCGTCCGCGCCGACCACGATCGAGTCGCCGTCGAAGACGAGGTCGTCCTGGCCGCCGACCTGGTTCGTGTACACCAGCGGCGCCCCGGCCTCGGCCGCGCGGCGCGCGATCAGCGGCAGGCGGATGTCGTCCTTCGCCCGCTCGTAGGGCGAAGCGTTGGGAGCGACCACGAGGTCCACTCCGGCCTTGCCGAGTGCGGAGATCGGGCCGCCGTCCTGCCAGACGTCCTCGCAGATCACCATGCCGACGTCGACGCCGTGGAAGCGGACGACCTCGAGGTCGTGGCCCGGCTTGAACCAGCGGTGCTCGTCGAAGACGCCGTAGTTGGGCAGGTGGTGCTTGAACTGGCGGGCGACCACTTCGCCGCGGTACAGCGCGGCCGCCGCGTCACGCGGGCCGGCCTCGTCCAGATCGAGGTACCCGATGTAGGTGAGGACCTCGCCGCATCCGGCGTCTTCGAGCCGCTTGGCGAGCGCTTCGACCATCTGCTTCGATGCGGAGGCGAAGGTCGGGCGGAGGGAGAGGTCCTCGACGGGGTAGCCGGTGAGGGACATCTCCGGGAAGACGACGACGTGGGCGCCTGCTTCGGCGGCTTTGCGAGTCCACTCGACGGTGAGCTCGGCGTTGCCTTCGAGGTCCCCGACGGTGGTGTTGACCTGGGCCAGTGCGATGCGCAGTTGCGGCATGCCGACATTCTCACCCACTGGCGTCCGCGGGGACGACCGGATGTGCCGAATCGCCCACCTGGGTCCGGCCGGTGCGGAAAGAGAGCGGGGGACCTTTGCTGTCGCTCTCCAAAAGAGAGTGACAGCAAAGGTCCCCCGCTCCCCGCGCGCTACTTGCGCTTGATCATGCTCCGCACCTTCTTGATGGTCTGCTCGAAGTCGGAGTCGAACGGGTTGTCGTGCACCAGGTAGGTCCACGTCGTGTTCGCCCGCCGCACGCCCGCGTCGCCGAGGTCGATCCCGTTCTCGGTGATCTCGGCTTCCTCGAGCGTCTTCGCCGCCCGCTCGGCCGCCTCCGGGATGATCTTGTGGAACTCGGGGATCGCCGCGCGGTGGAACTCGTCGATCGGCGTCTCCCGCGCCAGCGCCCGCAGGTGGATGCTCTCTCGCACGTCGGTCAGGAACGCCAGGTGGTCGGACCACAGCTGGTCGATGTGGAACAGCAGCACCTCACGGCACAGCTGCTCGACGCGGGCCTCGTCGTCGACGGCCTCCGAAAGCTCCTTGAACTTCTCCGGGTGCGCCTTCTCCAGCACCTCCGCGGCGTGCGCTGTCCGCAGCACCTTGTCCCGGTGCTCCAGCAGCTCGCCGCGCTGCCGCTCGATCAGCCGCGTGTAGCGCCACGTGTTCCGGTGGATCTCCAGGTCGACGCCCTCGGCGACACGCTGCGCGTGGTTGATCTGCCGCAGCGCCGCCGGGTCGACGATCTCGCCGCTGCCCACGTCTGAGCTGATGCCCTCGGGGATGTCCGGCGCGTTCGACAGCACGAGCTCGTCGTTCAGACTGGCGAAGAACACCGCGCTGCCCGGGTCGCCCTGTCGCCCGGACCGGCCGCGCAGCTGGCCGTCCAGCCTGCTCGACGGGTAGCGCGCGGTGCCGATCACGTGCAGGCCGCCCAGCTCGACGACCTCGTCGCGGCCTTCGCCGTCCTTGCCGCCCAGCCGGATGTCGGTACCCCGGCCCGCCATCTGCGTTGAGACGGTGACCGCGCCCTTCTTGCCGGCGTCGGCGATGATCGCGGCTTCCTCGGCGTCGTTTCGCGCGTTGAGCACGACGCATTCGAGGTCGACCTTCGCCAGCTTCTCGGCCAGCTCTTCGGATTCGGCGACGTCCTGGGTGCCGACGAGGATCGGCCGCCCGGTCTCGTGCACCCGCCGGATCTCCTCTTCGATCGCGCGCAGCTTCTGCGACGGCGATCCGAAGATCCGGTCCTCCTGGTCCTCACGGATGTTCGGCGTGTTCGGCGGGATGACCGCGACCTCGAGCTTGTAGAACTCGCGCAGCTGCTCGGCGACCGCGACCGCGGTACCGGTCATCCCCGCGACCTCCGGGTACCGCGCGAGCAGGGCCTGCACGGTGATCGAGTCGAGGATCTCGCCGCGGTCGGTCGCCTTGACCTGCTCTTTCGCCTCGACGGCGGCCTGGAGGCCGTCCGGCCAGCGCTGCAGTTCGGCGACGCGGCCGCGCGCGGCGTTGATGAGCTGCACCTTCCCGTCGCGCACGAGGTAGTCGACGTCGCGGGTGAGCAGCGCGTGCGCGTGCAGCGCCACGTTCACCGCGGGCAGCCTGTCCGAACCCGTCTCGTCGTAGAGGTTGATGTCGTCGCCGAGGGCCTTCTCGACCACCGAAGCGCCCGCCTTGGTCAGCCAGGCGTTGCGGCCGTCGGCGTCGGTCTCGTAGTGCAGCCCGAGCCGCAGCCGCCGGACGATGTTCGCGACCTCTTCGTCGGCGTCGGTGTGGTCGATCGACCCCGCCATCACCAGCGGCACGCGGGCCTCGTCGACCAGCACGGAGTCCGCCTCGTCGACGATCGCGACTTCCGGCTCGCGCTGGACCAGGTCCTCCTCGCGGGTCACCAGCCGGTCGCGCAGCACGTCGAAGCCGATCTCGCTGACGGCGCCGTACGTGACCTCCTTCGCGTACGCCTCGCGGCGCTCGTCGCGGGAGTGCGTGGGCTCGACCCAGCCGACGGAGACACCGAGCAAGTCGTAGATCGGGCCCATCCACTCCGCGTCGCGGCGGGCGAGGTAGTCGTTCACCGTGACGACGTGGACGTGCTTCCCTCGCAGGGCGTACCCGGCGCCCGCCAGCGCGCCCGCCAGCGTCTTGCCCTCACCGGTCTCCATCTGCACGATATGCCCGCTGAGCAGGCCCATCGTGCCCAGCAGCTGGACGTCGAAGGCACGCTCGCCGAGCGCCCGCCGCGCGGCCTCGCGACCGAGCGCGCAGACCTCGATCAGCTGGTCGTTGCCGAAGGAAGCCGCGTCCCGAAGCTTGCCGGCCCGCTCTGTCAGCTCCTCGTCGGAAAGCTTCTCCAACTCGGGCTCGAGCTTCTCGATGGCCGGCAGCAGCGCTTCGTAGCGGGTCAGCTCGACGCTGCCCGGCCGCTGGATGATCCGGCGCAGCTTCTTGCCCACCCGGCTGATCAGTGCTGCCACCCCTGTGCTCCCGTCTGTTCTACTGCCGTCCGCACCCGTACCACCAACGCAGTGGTGGTGCGGCCGAGTTCCACGGCCGATGGCACGATCCAACCGTGTCCACTCATGTCAGCGCCAGGTCCCGTGCCCGTCGATTCGCCGCGATCACGCTGTCCGGCCTGTTTGCCGTCACCGTCGTCGCGTGCTCGTCGGGAGAGGGTAGAACCCAGCCGCCGCCTCCGGCCACCGAGTCGCACGCTCCGACCGGACCGGTGCCCGCCGGACTCGAGAAGTTCTACGGACAGAGCCTGACCTGGGCCGACTGTGCACCCTACGCGACATCTGATGACGCGAAAGCGGCGTTTCGAGTGAAGGACGCACAGTGCGCCCGGCTCACCGTCCCGCTCGACTACGCGAAGCCCGAAGGCGACTCGATCACGCTCGGCCTGCTGCGCCGGAAGGCGCTGGATACCGACGAAAGGATTGGGGCGCTCGTGGTCAACCCGGGCGGACCCGGCGCCTCCGGGATGCAGGCCGCGGCCGGTCTCGCCTCCCGGACGGCGACGAACGAGCTGGGCAAACGCTTCGACGTGGTCGGTTTCGACCCGCGCGGCATCGGCGCGAGCCAGCCGCAGGTCCGCTGCCTGACCGACGCCGAACGCGACGCGGACCGCGCGGACGACAGCGAGACCGACGGCTCACCCGAGGGAGTGAAAAAGCAGGAGACCGAGTCCCAGGATTTCGCGGCGAAGTGCGCCGAGCGGACCGAACACGGCGCCGCGATGCTCGCGAACCTGGGCACGCGTGACGTCGTCAAGGACATGGACATCCTGCGCTCGGTCCTCGGCGAGCCGAAGCTGAGTTACCTCGGCTACTCCTACGGGACGCGGATCGGGTCCGCCTACGCCGAGGCGTTCCCGGCGAACGTACGCGCCTTGGTGCTCGACGGAGCCGTCGACCCGGAGCAGGACGCGGTGGAGTCGCTGGTCGCGCAGGGGCAGGGCTTCGGCAAGGCGTTCGGGGAGTTCTCGAACTGGTGCGCCGCGCGTGAGGACTGTGCCCTCGGGCGCGACGCCGCCGGCGTGACGAAGGCGTTCCAGGATCTGGTGCGCCCGCTGATCGATTTCCCGGTGCCGGTCAGCGATGGCCGAAAACTGTCGTACGAGGACGCGACGACAGGCGTGATACAGGCCCTCTACCAGGAAGATCTCTGGGAACCGCTGAACACCGCGCTCAACGACCTGAAGCGCCAGCGCGGCGACGGCCTGGAGAAACTGGCCGATCTCTACAACGAACGCGGCGCCGACGGCCGCTACGGGACGACGCAGGACGCGTTCGTCGCGATTCGCTGCGTCGACGACCCGCGGGTCACCGATCCGGCGAAGATCCTCGACGCGCAGAAGCGGTACGCGGAGGCGGCGCCGTTCCTCGACGACGGCAAGCCGGACGGTTCCGCGCGTGACGCCTGCGCCTTCTGGCCGGTGCCGAACACGTCCGAGCCGCACCAGCCGAACGTCGAAGGGCTGCCGAAGACGCTGGTCATCTCGACGACGAACGACCCCGCGACCCCCTACCAGGCGGGCGTCAACCTGGCGAAAGCGATCAAGGGAGCTTTGCTCACGTTCGAGGGCAACCAGCACACCGTGTTCCTCCAGGGCGTGTCGTGCGTCGACCAGATCGGCATCGATTACCTGGTGAACGGCGCCCTGCCGGACGAGGGCACGCGCTGCGCCGCCAAGTAACGAGTTCGGCGCTAAGGCCCCTGAGCGGCCGGGACGCTGCGAAGATCGCGAGATGAGCCTTCGCCGCGTCCCGGCCGTGCTCGTTGCTGCCGTGCTCGTCGCCTCGTGCACGACACAGCAGCCACAGTCGGCGCCGCCGGCGTCCCCGACCACCACGGCGTCACCCACTCCGGACCCGAAGGCGCTCGAGAAGTTCGCCGAGCAGAAGCTCGCGTGGGAAGCGTGCGCGTCCTTCACAGACAAGGCGTTCGACTGCGCGAAGCTCACCGTGCCGCTCGACTACCTGAAGCCGGACCGCGAGACGATCTCGATCGGCGTCCTCCGGCACAAGACGAAGAACACCGGCCGGCGGATCGGCTCGCTCGTGCTCAACCCGGGTGGCCCCGGTGGCTCAGGCGTCTCGGCCGCGGCGCGGATCGCGAAGTCCCGGCCCGCGGCGGCGCTGGCCGAACGTTTCGACATCGTCGGCTTCGATCCGCGTGGGGTGGGGACCAGCGAACCGAAACTCGTCTGCCTCACCGATGCCGAACGCGACGCGGACCGTGCGGAGGATTCGGAAAGCGACTCGACACCCAGCGGGATCGCGAAGCAACTCTCCGACGCCAAGACGTACGCCGCGAAGTGCGCCGAGCGCACGAAGCACGGCAAAGAGCTGCTCGCCAATATCGGGACCAGGGACGTCGTCCGCGATCTCGACGTCCTGCGTTCGGCCCTCGGCGACGAGAAGCTCAGCTACCTGGGCTTTTCCTACGGAACGCAGATCGGGACCGCCTACGCCGAGGCCTATCCGGACAAGGTTCGGGCGCTGCTCCTCGACGGCGCGGTCGACCCCGAACTCGACACCGCCGAGTCGCTGGTCACGCAGATGGCCGGCTTCCAGAACACGTTCGCCGAATTCGGCAAGTGGTGCGCCGCTCGCGCGGAGTGCGCGCTCGGCCGGGACGCGGGCGCGGTGACGAAGGCGTTCCAGGACCTGGTGCGGCCTCTGATCACCGAACCGGTGCCCGCGGGGTCCCGCAAGCTGTCGTTCGAGGACGCCATCACCGGGACCAGTGCCGCGCTGTACTCGCAGGACGCGTGGAAGTTCCTCAACGACGGGCTCGCCGAGCTGAAACGGGGGAGCGGCAAAACCCTGGTCGCGCTCGCGGACAACTACTACGGCCGCGAGACGGACGGCCGGTACACCGGCATCCTCGACGTGTATTTCGCGGTCCGCTGCGTCGACAGCACGCGGATCGCCGACAGGCGTGTCATCGAAGGCGCCCACCAGCGGATGCTCCATGGCGCGCCGTTCCTCGCCGGCGGCACCCCGGACATGAGCGAGCTCGACATCTGTTCTGTGTGGCCCGTGCCCGCCACTTCGGAGGTGCACAAGCCGGACGTCGACGGCTTGCCGAAGCCCTTGGTCATCTCGACCACGGACGACCCCGCGACCCCGTACGCGTCCGGGGTGAACCTCGCGCGGGACCTCAAGGGAGCATTGCTCACGTTCGAGGGAGCGCAGCACACCGTGTTCCTCGACGGGAACGAGTGCGTCGACAAGGCCGGCATCGCCTACCTGATCGACGGCGCACTACCCGCTCCGGACACCCGCTGCTCCTAGCGGGGGAGCAAGGGACCTTTGCTACCGCCCTGCCCCGACGACCACCGCGTTATGCCTGGTCAACGCCAGTTCCAGCATCACCGCGAACTCCTCCGGCCTCGTCGGCGGCACCTGCAGCCACACCCGCACCAGCCGCCGCGGCTCGTCCTGCGAAATCCACAGCTTCACGAACACGTCCGACTTGATCTCCGGCACGATCCCGCCGATCACCGCTGCCGGCACCTTCGCCGCGATCCGGAACGACTCGGTGTCCTGCACCCGCTCCCGCCGCTCACCCCGCAGCTCGGTCGCCCCGGTCAGCAGCCGTCGAAGCCCGCCTTCAGGCCCGAGCATCGCTTCAGGCGTGTACGGCTCCGAAGCCGGAATCACGCGCTCCCCGCGAGGCCCGCTGAGGGTGATCTCCGAGCCCGACAGCCGGTACTTGACCTTCACTCGTTCGAAGTCGTCCTGCAGATCGGCATTACCGACCGCGCCACCATCCAGGCTGACGTCGCCGTCGAGCCCGCGCACCGGCAGGCCGGTGACGACGCCGTTCACCCCGAGAGTGAACCGCACGCTGCGCAACGAGACGAGGGACTCGGCCGCCGCGCTCACGTAGTCCTGGGCAGGCGGCAGCGGGGGAGACCCCGCGCAGCCGCCGATGAGCCCGATCGTGAGCAGCAGCGCCGGCACGAGGTGACGGCAGCGCATGAGCAAAGCCTATGGCTTGGCCCGAATCTTTCGCACAGTGTCCTTCCGGCCGGTTTCGCCGGGCGCCGCCGCCCATGACGCTGTACCCGTGCAATCCGAGACCCGGCTCCACCGCGCGTGGTTCGTCGCCGCCGCCGCATTCATCGCCCTGCTCGCCGCCGCCGGTTTCCGCGCGGCTCCCGGCGTGCTCATCGACCCGCTTCACAACGAGTTCGGCTGGTCGCGCGCGACGATCGCGTCGGCCGTCTCCGTGAACCTCGTCCTCTACGGCCTCTTCTCACCCTTCGCCGCAGCTCTCATGGAGCGCTTCGGCATGCGACGTGTCGCCTCGACGGCGTTGTTCGTCGTCGCGATCGGCGCGGGCGGCACGGTGTTCATGAACGCGAGCTGGCAGCTCATCCTCTGCTGGGGCGTCCTGGTCGGCGTAGGCACCGGCTCGATGGCGATGAGTTTCGCCGCGACGGTCGCCGCCCGCTGGTTCGTCCGCAGTCGCGGCGTCGTCACCGGGGTCCTCACCGCGGCAGGCGCCACCGGCCAGCTGATCTTCCTCCCGATCGTGGCGAACCTCGCCGTCGACGAGGGCTGGCGGACGGCATCGCTCGTCATCGCCATCGCCGCACTGGCCGTCGTGCCCGTCGTTCTCCTGGTGGTTCGCGATCACCCGTCCGACGTCGGAACGACCGCTTATGGCGCGCAGCCTGGCGAAGCCGCTCCTGTCGCCCGCACGGGCGGTTCCGTTCGCCGCGCGCTGTCGGTACTCGGATCGGCGGCGCGCACGAGGACGTTCTGGCTGCTCGCCGTCGGCTTCGCGATCTGCGGCGCAACGACGAACGGCCTGGTCAGCACCCACTTCGTGCCTGCTGCGCACGACCACGGCATGCCGCAGACGACTGCCGCCGGACTGCTCGCCCTCGTCGGGATCTTCGACGTCGTCGGCACGATCGCCTCCGGCTGGCTCACCGACCGCGTCGATCCGCGGATCCTCCTCGGCGTCTACTACGCCCTTCGCGGCGTTTCGCTCGCCCTGCTCCCGCAACTGCTGAGCGGAACGGTGGAACCGAGCATGTGGGCGTTCATCATCTTCTACGGCCTCGACTGGGTGGCGACGGTTCCGCCCACGGTCGCGCTCTGTGTCCGGCAATACGGCGCCGCCGGGCCGATCGTCTTCGGCTGGGTCTTCGCCAGCCACCAGCTCGGGGCCGGTCTCGCGGCCTTCGGCGCGGGCGCGATCCGCGATTCATCGGGCAGCTACGCGCTCGCGTGGTACATCGCGGCGAGCCTCGCCGTGATCGCTTCGGTCGCTTCGCTGGCGATCACCAAGGCGGCCAAACCCGAACCGGTGCTCGTGGGGTGATCCACCACTTCCGGTCGATCGGCGCGTCGCGAAACATGTCGTTAACACGTTCTCGTTAGGGTGCGGCCATGGATCGCCAGCAGGAGTTCGTGCTCCGTACCTTGGAAGAGCGCGACATCCGTTTCGTCAGGCTCTGGTTCACGGATGTGCTGGGGTTTCTCAAGTCCGTCGCGGTGGCGCCCGCCGAACTCGAGGGCGCCTTCAGCGAGGGGATCGGCTTCGACGGATCGGCCATCGAAGGATTCGCCCGGGTCTACGAGTCCGACATGGTCGCGAAGCCCGACCCGGCCACGTTCCAGGTCCTCCCGTGGGAGACCCCGGACGGCGGCCCGTACTCGGCGCGCATGTTCTGCGACATCGCGATGCCGGACGGCTCCCCGTCCTGGGCAGATCCCCGGCACGTCCTGCGCAGGCAGCTCTCGAAGGCGGGCGAAGCGGGTTTCACCTGCTACGTCCACCCCGAGATCGAGTTCTTCCTGCTCGCCAGCCTGCCGGACGACGGGAGCGAGCCCGAGCCCGCGGACAACGGCGGCTACTTCGACCAGGCCAGCCACGCCACGGCGACGCACTTCCGCCGCCACGCCATCGAGACGCTCGAGGCGATGGGGATCTCGGTCGAGTTCAGCCACCACGAGGGGGCGCCCGGTCAGCAGGAGATCGACCTCCGGTACGCCGACGCGCTGACCATGGCCGACAACGTGATGACCTTCCGCTACGTCGTCAAGGAGGTCGCGCTCACGCAGGGCGTCCGCGCGACTTTCATGCCGAAGCCGTTCACCGACCAGCCGGGTTCCGGGATGCACACCCACGTGAGCCTGTTCGAGGGTGACCGCAACGCCTTCTACGACGCCGAAGACCCGTACGAGTTGTCGGCGACCGGTAAAGCTTTCGTGGCGGGACTGTTGCACCACGCGAAGGAGATCTCCGCGGTCACCAACCAGTGGGTGAACTCCTACAAGCGGCTGATCAGTGGCAGCGAGGCCCCGACGACCGTTTCGTGGGGCCGTGCCAACCGCTCCGCGCTGGTCAGGGTGCCGATGTACTCGCCGGGCAAGGCGTCGTCACGCCGCGTGGAGATCCGCACGCTCGACTCCGCGTGCAACCCCTATCTGGCGTACTCGGTCATCCTGGCCGCCGGTCTCAAGGGCATCGAGAAGGGGTACGAGCTCCCGCCCCCCGCCGAGGACAACATCTGGCAGCTGTCGGACGCCGAGCGCCGCGCGGCCGGGTATGCCCAGCTCCCGCAGAACCTCGGGGAGGCGCTGGCGGAGATGGAAAAATCGGAACTTCTGCCCGAAGCACTCGGAGAGCACGTTTACGACTTCTTCCTTCGTAACAAACGTGTTGAATGGGATAACTACCGCAGCGCGGTGACCCCGTACGAGCTGCGGACCCTGCTTCCGGTTCTCTAGACGAAGGAGACCTGATGGTGCGGCGGCCGGTGTTCGGAGTTCTGACGACGTTGGTCGCCGCGACCATCGCGGCAGGTGCCGCACCAGCGGCCTCCGCCGCCGGAAAACCGCTCGATCTCGACGTCGCCGACATTCCCGCGCTCCAGGCCCGGATGTCCTCCGGACGGCTGACCGCGGTCGGTCTGACCTCGGCTTATCTCGATCGCATCCACAAGCTCGACCGGAAGGTGAACGCGGTCATCGCGGTCAATCCGGCCGCGGTCGCGCAAGCCGCGGAGAGCGACGTCCGGCGTCGCGCCGGCAAGACCCGCGGACCGCTGGACGGCATCCCCGTCTTGGTGAAGGACAACGTCGACACCCGCTCCATGCAGACGACGGCGGGGTCGCGCGCGCTGCGCGGCAAGCCCGCGAAGGACGCGACCCTGATCCGCCGTCTGCGTGACGCGGGCGCGGTCGTCCTCGGCAAGGCGAACTTGTCCGAGTGGGCGAACTTCCGCGCCGCCAAACCGACTTCCGGGTGGTCGGGCGTCGGCGGGCAGACGAACAACCCGTATGTGCTCGACCGCAACCCGTGTGGGTCGTCCGCCGGATCCGCCGCGGGTGTCGCCGCGTCACTCGCCCAGGTCGCCATCGGCAGTGAGACCGACGGCTCGATCGTCTGCCCGGCCGGGATGACCGCGACGGTGGGCCACAAACCGAGCCTCGGCCTGGTCAGCCGCACCGGCGTGGTGCCGATCTCGGCCGAACAGGACACCGCCGGCCCGATGGCCAGGCACGTCGTCGACGTCGCGCTCACCCTGTCCGCTCTGCAGGGCCGTGACCCGAGCGACCCGGCCACCGGCGCGTACCCGCCGAATCAGCCGGCCGACTACGCCGCGCACCTCCGGCCCGGCGTGCTGAAGGGTTCCCGGATCGGTCTCTGGCGCCTGCCCGTCCTCGGCCCGGATGTCGACGCCGTCATGACGATGACCAGGAATTCGCTGGTCAAGGCCGGTGCCGAAGTCGTCGAGGTGACGCCGCCGTACCAGGCCAGGCTCGGTGAACTGGAGTTCCCGGCGCTGCTCACCGAGTTCCACCGGGACATCGATCGCTATCTGGCCACGCGCCCCGAAGGCCCGCGCGACCTCGCCGCGCTCATCGACTACAACCGCTCCGACCCGCTGGAGCAGACGTGCTTCGCAGGGCAGGAACTCTTCGAACAGGCGCTCGCCGCACCCGGCCCGTCCGATCCCGGCTACCAGGCCATGCGCCGCGAGCTCACCGATCTGGCGAAACGCTCGATCGACGAGACCCTCGCCAAGCACCGCCTCGACGCGATCGCCGCGCCCACGAACCCGCCCGCCTGGAAGACCGACTGCAAGACCGGCGACAACGACGTGATCCCGTCATCGACGCCGGCCGCGGTCTCGGGCTACCCCGCGGTGACGGTGCCCGCCGGATTCGTCGGCGAGCTCCCGGTCGGTGTCTCGTTCATGGCGGGGCAGTGGACGGACGCCCGAGTGCTCGCCTACGCAGCCGACTTCGAACGCGTCGCGCCCGCCCGCAAGCCGCCCCACTACCTGAAGACCGTCGGATGACGGGGGTTCATACCGGCTGACCTGCGGCGATGTCGTTAAGTGACCCCCCTGTTTTCAGGGGGTTCCGGGGCATGTAATCTTCTCTTCGTCGCCAGGAACACCGGGCCACCGGGGCCGAAAGCCCCGAGGCCAGGCGCCAGGGCCGAGCGGGTTGACACCGCGAACCGGACCAGGTAATGTTCAGCGTCGGCCCACGAGCGGCCGCCGACCCCCTACGGCTAACAGCGTAGGTTTCGGCATGCTCGACCAAAAGCTTGTGAATATCGCTTTGAAACAAAGCGTGTTGCTTGAGAACTCAACAGTGTGCTAGTGAACTAAGCCAGTAGAGCTTATGTTTTTTGAACCTCGTTTGGGGTTCCTTTGAGAGCATTACTTTTATGCCTCGATCAAATTTGACATTGTTGGAGAGTTTGATCCTGGCTCAGGACGAACGCTGGCGGCGTGCTTAACACATGCAAGTCGAACGATGAAGC
>NZ_JBWKEC010000044.1:0-48812 GCF_056435645.1 Amycolatopsis sp. NPDC043889 | reverse complement strand
ACAGGGACAAAGCCTGAACGCTCCCCCTGCAAGGGTTTTTTTGTTGGGGGGGGGGGGGGGGGGGGGGGGGGGGGGGGGGGGGGGGTGGGGGGGGGGTTTGGGGGGAAAACCCAAAACCCCCCCCCACGACCCAGGTGACCCACCACGCACCCGCCTCCCGTTACTTCTTGGGGATCCGCAGCCAGTCGTCGGCGACGAGCTCCCATTTGTTGGTGCCGGAGGCGAGCTTGATCGGCCAGCCCGCGGTGTTGTCGTGGTGGGTCTGCCCCGGTCCGAAGACGTACGGGGTGCCGACCATCGGATCGGTGATCGGCTTCATCTCGCGCAGTGCCTTGGTCACCGATTCGCGGGTGATGTCACCTTGGATCCCGCGGATGACGTCGAGGAAGTACTTCGCCGCCAGGTAGCCGCCCTGGCTGAACGAGGTCAGCGGGATGTTGTTCTTGGTCATCAGTTCGCGCCAGTCCTTGTTCTGCGGGCTGGTCGCGTCGGTGAACGGGTAGAACTCCGCGGGCACGTACACTCCGGCGCCGGCGTTGGTGATGGCCTTGGCGTAGTTCTCGCTGTAGACGCTGGTGAGCAGCAGCCACGTGACGTCGTTCCAGCCCTGCGCCGCGGCGGCCTTGAGCTGCCCGATGGAATCCGGCTCGACCGGGTTCACCGTGATCGCCTTGCACCCTGCGTTGCGCGCCTTGACGATGTACGAGGTGTAGTCGGAACCGCCGTAGGGCACGGTCGCGTCGAGGTACTTGAGCTTCTTGCCGGTGATGGCCGACCACTCGTCGATCGCCGCCTGGTACGACGGCAGCGTGTTGCCCGCGATCTCCAGCAGCGCGCAGATGTCGTTCAGCTTCAGGGTTTCCGAGCCGTAGAGCAGGGTCAGCGTCATGTCGTGGTACGGGCCGACGTTGACCGGGGCGATGTTCGGGCTGGAGAAACAGGCCGGGTCCACGCCGATACCCTGCATGGACAGGATCTTCTGCTGTTCGTAGTACTTGTTGTTGATCTCGCACTCGATGAGGCTGGACGAGCCGACGAGCGCCACCGCCTCGTCCCGGCCGACGACCTCGCGGGCCGCGGCGGCCGCCGCCGCCGGGTCACCCTTGTCGTCGAGGGCCTTGTACTGGATCTGTCTGCCGTTCACGCCGCCGCTCGCGTTGGCCGCGTCGAAGACCGCCTTGGCCGCCTGGGAGGCCTCGGGGAACGTGGCCGCGCCGCTCAGCGCGTTGACCGAACCGACAACGATCGGCCCGCTCGAACCGCTGTCGGAACCGGCGCAGCCTGCTGTGGCGAGCAGGACGGCCGCGGCGAGGGCGACGAGGCGCCGCGCGGGTTTCACCGGTTCTCCGAAGCGTTCATAGCGTCGGCCACGGGGACCGAGTCGACGATCTGCTCGAACGAAGTGACCTTGCCGTCGGCGAACTTCCACACGTGCGCGACGCGGGCGGTGAACGAGCGACCGGTCCCGCGGTGCTTGCCCTCGTAGGTCCCGATGCCGATCACCGTGTCACCGGCGTCGAAAAGGTCGCCGAGGGTGAAGGTGTAGCCGTCCCAGTCCTTCGCGATCGCGCCGAAGACGTTGTCCCGGACTTCTTCGGGGCCGGTGTAGGTGCCGGCGTAGGGGAAACCGGCTGCCTCCGTCCAAGTGGTCCCGGGATCGAGCGGGGCCAGCATGCCCGCCAGATCGCCCCGGTCGCTCGCGGCGTAGTGCGCGGCGATGATGTCTAGATTGGACACTGAGGCTCCTTAGACCGGTTGCGCGTCGGGATAGGCGACGGCGCCGAGTGGGTAGATGTGCCCGCCCGCGCGGGAATGTTCCGACCGGCCGTCGCCGGTCAGGCCGAGGAAGACGCCGGTGGTCTTCAGCGCGTAGCCGAGATCGTGCAACCACACGCTGGCCACGGCGATGCGGAATTCGCGGAAACAGAACAGGTAGAGCCCGTCCTGGAACTTCCACACCGTCGACAGGTCCATGTCCCCGTGACCGCGCTGCACACCTTCGAGGCATTGCCAGGCGTAGCGTTGCGAGGACACGTACACATGCTCGTAGAGGTGTTCGGGGCTGTAGCGGTAGATGTTGCGCTTGCCGATCAGGTCGCGCGACGGACCCGGTACCTCGCCGGTCGGTGTGCCCGCGTCGGTCGTGCCGGACCAGAACGTCTGCGAGACACGGGGAACGCCTTCGACGTCCTCGGCGCCGATGACCGAGCGCACGGCGAGCGCGCGATGCGTCGTCGTGGAAAAGACGACGGTGAGCGCCTCACCTTCCACGCTGGTGTGTGGGAGATTGACGAAGAAAACGTCTTCCCGGACGGCGACCGCGTCGTACGGATCCTTGATGCCGTTGCAGGTGACGGTTTCAGCGTCCTCGAATCGCAGCGCGAGCGTCTTTCCGTCGTCGAGGGTGACGGTGAGCTCGCGTCCCGACAGGTCCGCGTTCGGCAGGCGGTAGGTGGCTATTCCGGCGGCGAACTCGTCATAGGTGCGCCACTGTTCCTCGGGTGCTTCGGGCATGCGGTCATCGTCGAGGCGACCGCACCGGCGAGGCCAGCTGTCACGCGCTGGGCGGCAACAACCGGTCGCTCACGGTCAAGCCTCGGCGCAGTTCGCTCGGCGAGCAGCCGAATTCCGTCTTGAACACCCGGCTGAAATGCGGCGCGTCGACGAAACCCCACTTCGCCGCGATGGCCGCGACGGGCCGGGAAAGGTGCACGGGGTCGAGCAATTCGCGGCGGCAGTGTTCGAGCCGCCGGGTGCGGATCCAGCCCGAGACGGTCGTGCCCTGTTCGTGGAAGAGGCCGTGCAGATGCCGGGTGGAGATGTAGTGCTCGGCCGCGATCTGCGCCGGGCCGAGGTCGGTGGAGGAGAGATTCGAGTCGATGTAGGCGAGTACGCGGCGCATCAGCTCGTGGTGCGGCCCGGCGGTCGCGCGGGCGAGGTCCAGTTCGCTGGCGAACAGCGTGGCGAGCAGATCGACCGCCGTATGCGCGAGCCGGACGCCGGCCGGCCCGCCGAGCTGGTCGAGGTTGCTGCCGAGTTGCGCGAGGAAGGGCACCACCACGTTGCCCATGCCCCGCTTGCCCGACATGGGTACCGCGGTCAGCTGGCCGACCAGGTCACGGGGGAGATCGATGAGCCGCTGCGGGAACATCACCACGAGCGTGCGGAAATCCTCCTCGAACGCCAAGGTGTACGGCCGGTGCGTGTCGTACAACGCCACGTCCCCGGGGCGCAGCATCGCCTCGCGGTTGTCCTGGACCAGGAGCCCGGTGCCGGACAGGATCAGGCTCAGCTTGTAGTAGTGCCTGTCCGCCCTGGCGATGAGCTCGGGCGTCCGTTCGACCACGTGCGCGGACGCGGTCACCTCGGTCAGCTGGACGTCGTCCGCGCCGCACGAGCGGATGCGACCGCGGAAGTGGTCCCGGTGCTCGCTCGTCACGTGCAGCGGCACGAAGGACTGCGACACCACCGTGCGGAAATCGGTGAAATCTCGCGCGACCGTGGTGGTGGTCGGGTCGGCGGTGGCGGTGGTCACGGGGTCACCTCGCAGCATCGGGGGGTGAATTTCATATACGATAAGCGATACGATGCTGCCGGGCAATGATCGCGGCGAGGTCAGTCGGCGAGGCGGAACAGGAGGGTCCTCGGGTCCACGTCGACGGGTACCACCGTGCCCGTTTCGTAGCGGCCGACGTCTTCGGTGAGGACGCGCGCACTGAACGGAGTCACTCCCGGGCCGGTGACGACGAGGTCGACGTCGTCCGCGGGTGTGCTCACTTCGCCGACCCAGATCCGTTTCCTGGAAACGACTTCGGCGTTCGCGCGGACCCCGGACCGGTCGAGCCCGCGGTGGGCCTCGCGAGCCTTGGCGTTCTGCCTGAGGTGCGAGCCGACGGTGCCCAGACCGCCGAGCGTGAACACGACGCCCATGGCGATGACCACCAGGCGGTCGTCGTCGCCGGGTTCGAAGTAGCTGCTGATCCAGAGCAGGCCCGGGCCGATCAGGACCAGGATGGTCATGAAGAAGCCCAGGAGGCACCCGATGACGGTGAAGGCAGGCAGCTCCGGTGCTTCCTTGCCCTCGCGGTCCGTCTCCACGGGCGTGAGGTTACTGGCCGGTTTCCGTCGGTGGTCCGGTAAAAATGCCCGCTTGCCGAAGCGGGTCCGCGCCGAGACGGACCCGTGGTCGGCCAATCACCCGCGAAGGGATTTGTTCGTCCTTTGTGGACATACGGTGGTCTTCACCGGTCAGGCAAGGCAAGGCAGAGGGCGTCCAGCGCGGCACCGAAGGCGTGTTCGGGTGGGGTGCCGTACCCGATGACCAAGCCCTCGCGCCGGGGCATCGCGCTGTCCGGATGCGGATACGCGGCGAGGCCGTCGAGAGCGAGCCCCTGACGCCGTGCGGCGCGCAGCGCGGCTTCCTCGGTACCCGCGGGCAGTTCGAGCACGGCGTGCAGCCCCGCGGCGATTCCACTGACCGTGATGTGCGGGGCGCGGTCGGCGAGTGTGGTCGTGAGCAGGTCGCGACGGTGCCGATAGACCTTCCTCATCCGGCGCAGATGCCGGTCGTAGGCGCCGCTGGTGAGGAAGTCGGCGAGGGTGAGCTGATCGACGACGCCCGACCAGATCTCCCGCGGTCCCTTGGCGGCGGCGACCTCGTCCGCCAACCAGCCGGGTACGGCCAGCCAGCCGAGCCGGAGCGCGGGGGAGAGGCTCTTGCTCGCCGAACCGAAATAGACGACGTGATCGGGGTCGAGACCTTGTACGGCGCCGACCGGCTCGCGGTCGTAGCGGAACTCGCCGTCGTAGTCGTCCTCGAGGAGCAGGCCGCCGGTCGCGCGTGCCCAGTCGATGACCGCGGCTCGGCGCTCCGGAAGCAGGGCACCTCCCATCGGGTACTGGTGGGCGGGGGTCAGCAGGACGGCGTCCGCGCCGGTGCCGTCGAGCTCCTCGACGCGTGCTCCGTGGGCGTCCACCGTCAACGGCACCGTTTTCAGCCCGGCCTCTTCGAGCAGCGAGCGGTGGAACTCGAGTCCGTACGACTCCACGGCGACAGGGCCGCGCAGGACCCGGCGCACCAGGCTCAGCCCGTGCGCGAATCCGGAGCAGACCACGATCCGGTCCGGTTCCGTGCGTACGCCCCTGGTCCGCGCCAGGTACTCCACCAGAGCCGTCCGCAACTCCGGCCTGCCGCGGGGATCGCCGGCGCCGAAGGCTTCGTTGGGAGCGGTCGCGAGCGCCCGCCGGGCCGAAGCCGCCCAGGCCGAACGTGGGAAGGCGGAGGCGTCCGGGGAACTGGGCATCAGGTCGTGGACCACGCGCCGTGAGGCCGGGCGCGCCGGACCCCGTGATCGGCCGGGTTCCAGCGGCGTGGCGCGATGCGCGACGCGCGTGCCCGAACCTTGGCGGGCGATGAGCCAGCCTTCTTCGGCCAGCTCCGCGTACGCGTCGGCGACGGTGTTGCGAGCGATGCCCAGGTCGGCGGCGAGGGCGCGATAGGGCGGCAGCCGGGTGCCGGGCGCGAGCCGTTCGGACCGGATCGCTTCACGCAAGGCTCGCATCAGCCGGAACCGCACGCTCCCACTGCCGGCGAGCTCCAGATGCAGATCGCTGCCCCGGTCCATCACGACGCCGCGAGCCGACGGTAATTGACCCATGAAATCTCCACGAGAATGCACCATACCGTGGGTCACTTGCGCTTCTAGTGTCCTTGGCATGACCACAGTTCACATTCCCGAGCGGATGGATTTCTCCCGCGTGGCCCCGCGGGTCTTCAAAGCCGTGCTGGCTCTGGACGCCGCGGCCCGCGCCGGTCTGGATCCGGTCCTCCTCGAACTCGTGCAGATTCGCGCGTCCCAGATCAACAGGTGCGCGTACTGCATCGACTACCACACCAACGACGCGCGCAAGGCTGGCGAAACCGAAGAGCGCGTCAACCAGCTGAACGCTTGGGAAGAGTCCAGCCTCTACACCGCGAAGGAGCGTGCGGCGCTCGCCCTCACCGAAGCCGTGACCTTGCTGCCACAAGGGGTTTCGGACGCGGTGTACGACCAGGCGGCTCTGCACTTCGAGGACGCGGAGCTCGCCCAGCTCATCGCGCTGATCTTCACGGTCAACGCCTGGAACCGGATGAACGTGACCACTCGCAAGACACCAGGCACCGAATAAACCTCTCCCCGCACACCAAGGGCGATGGCCGCTCGCGCGCGGCCATCGCCCCTGCTCTCGAAAGGCTCACTCGTGACCGCCGCCGAAACCCTGCCCAGGAGCCACTCACCGGTCAAGGGCTGGCTCGCCGTCCTGGCCGTGACACTGGGCATCTTCGCCCTGATGACCTCCGAACTGCTGCCCGTCGGCCTGCTCACGCCGATCGGTTCGGCCTTGGACATCTCCCCGGGAACGGCGGGGCTGATGGTCACCGTGCCCGGTCTGGTCGCCGCGATTTCGGCGCCATTGGTGACCGTGGCCATCGGCAAGACCGATCGGCGGCTGGTGCTGGCGGTGCTGGTCGGTCTCGTGGGCGCGGCCAACCTGGCTTCCGCGTTCGCCACCGGCTTCGCGCTCGTTCTCGTCGCCCGCTTCCTGATCGGGATCAGCGTCGGCGGTTTCTGGGCCCTCGCCGGCGGTATCGCGCTGCGCCTGGTGCCGAAACACCACGTCGCGCGCGCCACCGCCGTCATCTTCGGCGGTGTCGAGACGGCGTCCGTGCTGGGCGTGCCCGCCGGCACGCTGATCGGCGACCTCGGCGGCTGGCGGACGGCCTTCGCGGCCGTGGGCATCCTCGGTCTGATTTCCTTGGCCTGCATGGTCTTCCTGATGCCGAAGGTGGAGCCGGACCAGACGATCGCCTTCGCGGATCTGCCGCGGGTGTTCCGTTCGCACGCCGCGGTCCGCGCTGGTATCGCGATGACCTTCCTGGTCATCACCGGTCACTTCGTCGCCTACACCTTCGTGCGGCCGATCCTGCAGGAAGACGGCGTCGCGGACGGCATGATCGGTGTGGTGCTGCTGATCTTCGGAGTCGCGGGCATCTGCGGGAACTTCCTCGCCGGCGCGCTGATCGACCGGTACCTGCGGCAGACCGTGTGCGGGATCGGCGTGGTTCTCGCGACGGCCATGGCCGTGTTCGCCGTGACCGACAACGACACCTTCTCGGCCGCCGCGATCCTCGTCCTCTGGGGGCTGGGCTACGGCGCCGTCCCCGTCACCTTCCAGACCTGGATCCTCGCCGCCGCGCCGGATGCGACCGAGGCGGCTTCCTCGCTGTACGTGTCGGCGTTCAATCTGTCCATCGCCCTCGGCGCGCTCTTCGGTGGCTTGGCCGTCGACGCCATCGCCACCGTCAGTGTGCTGTGGATCGGCGGAGCACTGGTGCTGCTGGCGGTCCCGGTGGTGGGGCGGCGGAGAGGGTGAACGAAACGATCCGCTTACGCGAGCGCGGCGGGGAGCGTTTCGAAGCCGCGCAGGATCCGGGTCTCCCGCCGTCGCGCACCGTCGAGCAGCCGCAGGTCCGGGAAGCGCTCGAAGATCGATCGCAGCCCGATCTCGCCTTCCATCCTCGCCAGCGAAGCGCCGAGACAGTAGTGCCGCCCCGCGCCGAACGACACGTGATCCCGCGCGTTCGCCCGCTCGACGTCGAAGGTGGCGGGGTCGTCGAAGATCTCCGGGTCCCGGTTGGCGCCCGCGAGCACGGTGGTGACGATCGCGCCGCGCTCGATGCGGGCACCGCCGATCTCGGTGTCCCGCGCGGACAGCCTGCCGGTCAGCAGAACCGGCGGGTCGTAGCGGAGGATCTCGTCGACGGCGTTGCTCCACAGGTCCGGATCCGCCCGCAGTTTCGCGAGTTCGCCCGGGTGCCGGGTGAGCAGGGCGATGCCGTTGCCGAGGAGGTTGACGGTCGTTTCGAAGCCGGCCGCCAGGACCAGTCCGGCGGTGGCCTTGAGTTCCCGCTCGGTCAGGCCCACCCCGTCCTCGCGCGCGGCGATCAGCTTGCTGAGCAGGTTGTCGCCGGGGTTCTTCCGCAGTTTCTCCAGATGCGCGGTGAGCCATGAGTCGAACTCGGCCAGCGTCGCCTCCACCGTGCGGAAGGTCCGCCACGGCAGGCCGAGGTCGAGGCTCGGGGCCGCCGCGCCGCCCAGCGCGAGCACCTTGTCGCGTTCCTCCGGGGGGACGCCGAGGATCTGGCTGATCACGGTGACCGGCAAGAGCCCGCAGTAGTGCTCGATGAGATCGACGGGGTTCGCCGGATCGAGGCCGTCGAGCAGTTCGTCGGTGATCGCCTGGGTGCGCTCGCGCAGCTGCTCGACCGCACGGGCGGTGAAGACGCGGGTGACCAGCTTCCGGTAGCGCGTGTGGTCGGGCGGTTCGCTGGCGAGCAGCGACGGCGGCTCGATCGGATGGATGAGGCCGGACGCCGACCACGCGACCAGCTTGTTGAGCAGCGGGTTGTCCGGGACGAACCGCACGGTCTTGAACGCGTCGCTGGTCAGCACCTCTTTGCACGCCGAATGCCGGGTGCTGACATGGCCGACCCGGGTGGTGGCGATGGCGCCGTGCGAGCGGATTTCGTCGAACAGCCCGTTCAGATCCGCTCCGCCGCTCGCCTCGACGGACAGCCTGCCCTGGAGGTCGCCCCGGCGTGCCGCGGCCCGCAGGGCGACCCGGGGGATGGCGTGACCGATGCCCCAGCGGGTGACCGGTTTGGCGATCGCCTCCGCCTTGTGCCGGAAGGTCCGTGCGGGAGCGGTCTTGAGTGCGAACATCAGGACTCCGTCCGTGCGGGTTCCCTTCGAAGGTATCGGAACGACGTGTCAGTAGCCAGCGGCTCCGATCTCTGCGGACGCGCTGTCCGCTCGGTAATGTTCTGCACTTCGGGCGGGCCGGGGAGTGCTTGTGGGCGGCTACGGGTTCGACATCGCGCTGGTCGCGGTGCTGGTGGTGCTCAACGCGGTGTTCGCGGGCAGTGAGATGGCGCTGATCTCGTTGCGCGAGGGGCAGTTGCGGGCGTTGGAGCGTGACGGTCGCGCGGCCGGCCGCACGCTGGTGCGGCTGGCGCGCGACCCGAACCGTTTCCTGGCGACGATCCAGATCGGCATCACGCTCGCCGGTTTCCTCGCTTCGGCGACGGCGGCGGTGTCGCTCGCGCAACCCCTGGTGCCGTTGCTGGATTTCCTCGGCGACGCGGCCGGGGTGGTGGCCGTCGCGCTGGTGACGATGGTCCTCACCTTCCTGACCCTGGTACTCGGGGAACTGGCGCCGAAACGGCTCGCCATGCGGAACGCGTTGCGGTGGGCGTTGCTGGTGGCGCGTCCGCTGAATCTGTTGTCGGCGATCTCGAGACCTGTGGTGTGGGCGCTGAGCGTGTCGACGAACTTCGTCGTGCGGGTGCTGGGCGGCCGGGGGGAAGCCGATCCGGATCAGATGTCGCCCGAGGAACTGAGGGAACTGGTCTCGGCGCAACGCGGCCTGAACACCGAGCAGCGCATGATCATCAACGGCGCCTTGGAGATCCACGAGCGACGGCTGCGGGAGGTGCTCGTCCCTCGCCGGGCGGTGCTGACGCTCGCGGCCGAGCAGGACATCGAGTCGGCGCGGAGGCAGCTGGCCGAGTCCGGCCATTCCCGGGCACCGGTCGCCCGCGGCGGCCACCTGGACGACGTCGTCGGTGTCGTGCGGCTGCGTGATCTGCTCGGCGAGCACGAAGACCTCGCCGAGGCCGTCCGGCCGGCGGTCGTGTTCCCCGATTCGCTGCGGGTCTCGGACGCGCTGCGGAGGTTCAAGGCCGAGCGGGAGCAGATGGCGCTCGTCGTCGACGAACACGGCGCCGTCGCGGGCATGGTCACACTGGAGGACCTGCTGGAGGAGATCGTCGGCGAGATCTACGACGAGACCGACCGCGACGTGCTGGCCGTCCGCGACGGTACGGACGGTTCCCTGGTCCTGCCCGGCACCTTCCCGGTGCACGACCTCGTCGACGTCGGCGTCGAGCTGCGCGACGCCCCGCCGGGGGAGTACGCGACGATCGCGGGACTGATCCTCGTGATCCTCGGCCGGATCCCGGAGAAGCCGGGCGACCGGGTGACGGTGTCCGGCTGGACCGTCGAGGTGCTCGGCGTGGAGCATCACGCGATCACGCGGGTGGCGCTGCACCGTGGAGCGAACACGGAGCGGTGAGTTGCGCCGGGCGCGCCGGGTTGGCAGCGTGCCCGGTGTCCCGCCACGAAGAAAGGTGTCCCGATGCCGCAAGACCAGCCGGATTTGAAACCTCGTTCGCGCGACGTGACCGACGGCCTGGAGCGTGCGGCGGCCCGCGGCATGCTCCGCGCGGTCGGGATGGGCGACGACGACTTCGCCAAACCGCAGATCGGCGTGGCGTCCTCGTGGAACGAGATCACGCCGTGCAACCTGTCGCTCGACCGGCTGGCCAAGGCGGTCAAGAACGGCGTGCACGCGGCAGGCGGCTATCCGCTGGAGTTCGGCACGATCTCGGTGTCCGACGGCATTTCCATGGGCCACGAGGGCATGCACTTCTCGCTGGTGTCCCGCGAGGTGATCGCGGATTCGGTCGAGACGTGATGATGGCCGAGCGGCTGGACGGCTCCGTGCTGCTGGCGGGCTGCGACAAATCCCTGCCGGGCATGCTCATGGCGGCGGCGCGGCTCGATCTCGCTTCCGTTTTCCTTTACGCGGGCTCGATCATGCCCGGCCAGGTGGACGGCCAGGACGTCACGATCATCGACGCGTTCGAAGCTGTCGGCGCTTGCCTGGCGGGGAAGATCAGCCGCGCCGAAGTGGACAGGATCGAACGCGCGATCTGTCCCGGCGAAGGTGCCTGCGGCGGGATGTACACCGCCAACACGATGGCGTCGGTCGCCGAGGCGCTCGGCATGTCGCTGCCAGGGTCGGCCGCTCCGCCCGCCGTCGACAGGCGTCGTGACGGGTTCGCCCACCGGTCGGGGGAGGCCGTCGTCGGGATGCTCCGCCTGGGCATCACCGCGCGCCAGATCATGACCATGGAAGCGTTCGAGAACGCCATCGCCGTCGTGATGGCGCTGGGCGGTTCGACCAACGCCGTCCTCCACCTGCTCGCGATCGCGCGCGAGGCGGAGGTCGACCTGCGCATCGACGACTTCAACCGGATCGGGGACAAGGTCCCGCACCTCGGCGACCTCAAGCCGTTCGGGAAGTACGTGATGAACGACGTCGACAAGGTCGGCGGCATCCCCGTGGTGATGAAGGCGCTGCTCGACGCCGGGCTCATGCACGGCGACGTGCTCACCGTGACGGGCAGGACCATGGCCGAGAACCTCGAAGGCATCGCCCCCGCCGGGGTCGACGGCGAGATCATCCGCCCGCTCGACCGGCCGATCCACAAGACCGGCGGGCTGACCATCCTCAAGGGATCGCTGGCACCCGAAGGCGCGGTCGTGAAGTCGGCGGGCTTCGACGAATCGACGTTCACCGGCACCGCGCGGGTGTTCGACGGCGAGCGAGCCGCTCTCGACGCGCTCGCGGAAGGCCGGATCGTCGCCGGGGACGTCGTCGTCATCCGGTACGAAGGGCCCAAGGGCGGGCCGGGGATGCGGGAGATGCTCGCCATCACCGGCGCGATCAAGGGCGCCGGACTCGGGAAGGACGTCCTGCTCATCACCGACGGCCGGTTCAGCGGCGGCACGACCGGGCTGTGCGTCGGCCACATCGCCCCGGAAGCCGTCGACGCCGGGCCGATCGCGTTCGTACGGGACGGCGACCCGATCACCCTCGACGTCGCGAACCGGACACTCGAAGTCGAGATCGACGACCTCGAGGCGCGGAAGGAAGGCTGGGCCCCCAAGCCGCCGGCGTACACCCGCGGAGTGCTCGGCAAGTACGCCAAGGTCGTCCGCAGTGCCGCGCACGGAGCCGTTTGCGAGTAGGAGCCACTGCGCGTGAAGGCCCCCTTCCCTCGGCTGAGCCGAGGGAAGGGGGCCTTCACGCGCTTCACGAACGGGTGATGCGTAGGCCGGAGAGACGCGAGTACGTAATTCACCCGATGTGCCCCGCTACTCCGGAGTAGCAGACTCGGCGGCCCGACGATTCCCGCTGCTCCGGAGGTCGATGATGACCCTGACCGCGTCCCATGCCCCAGCCCGCACCGCCGCCCTCGTGATCGCCCGCGTGGTCGTCGACGGGATCCGGCATTCGCTGCCGGAGCACGCGCCGCTGTTCGACGCGCGCGCCACGGAGTTCGTCGCCTCGGTACTGGAACACGACGGGATGAACCTGGGCATCGCGGCCGGTGCGGACGCCTTCCGCCAGGTCGGCGTCGCCGAGTACGCGGCGGGCAAGGACCTGGACCGGCTCTCCCGCGCCTACCACTCCGCGGGCCGGTGCGCCCTGCCCGCGCTGGCCTCGCTGTCGCGGCAGCCCGGGGCCGGGTCGGCCCTGATGGACACCGGGGTGGAGGCCCTGCTCCGCTGCGCGGACGTCCTGATCCGGCTGTCCACCGCCGCCTACCGCGCGGCGCGCACTCCTTCGGTCGCCGAACTGCGGCAAGACCTGCTGAAGGAGATCTTGAGCGGCCGCCCGCCGTCGAAATGGGCGGGCCTCGCGGCGGAGGCGGGCTGGGTGCCGCCCGCCCGGGTGGTGGCCGTCGCCGCGGAGCCCGGCGCGGTCCGCGCCTCGTTCGGCCCGGAGGTGCTGGCCGACCTCACCAGCGAGTACCCGCACCTGCTCGTGCCGGACGACGTCGAGATCGGTGGCGTGCCGGCGGGGACGCGGGCGGCGGTCGGGCCCGCGGTCGCGCCCGCCGAAGCCGCGGTGTCCCTGCGGTGGGCGCGCCGGACCCTCGAGCTGGTCCGGCGTGAGGTGATCGAGGACGGCCCGCTCGTGCGCTGGTCGGACCACCTGACCACGCACTGGCTTTTCGCCGACGAGGTGCTGACCACCGCGCTCGTCACGCGCAGCCTCGCCCCGATCGACGGCCTGCCCGCGAACGAGCGCGCCAAACTCGCCGAAACCCTCGACGCCATGCTGTCGGCCCGCGGCGGGGCACCCGAGATCGCGGACAACCTCGGCGTCCACCCGCAGACCGTCCGCAACCGCCTGCGCCGCCTCCGCGTCCTGTTCGGCGCCCGGCTCGACGACCCGGAGGCGCGGCTGGACCTGAGGATCGCCTTGCGCGCTGAGCTGCTCACGCCCGAACCGGGTCGGCAGGCGACTCCGATGAGGGTGGCCTGAGCGTCAGGCGGATTCCGCGGACCGGGTCACCCACGTGGCGACCTGGACGCGGTTGGAGTAGCCGAGTTTGGTGAGGATGTGGTCGATATGGGTGTCCACCGTCCGCCGGGCGATGCCGAGCCGGTCGGCGATCTCCTGGTTCGTCAGCCCCTCGGCGATCACGTGCGCGATCTCGGTCTCGCGTTTCGTGAGCACCCCTGCGGCCTGCCTCCGCAGTTCGGGGGACCGTTCTTCGAGGGCGTACCCGATGGCGTCGGCGATGGGCATCGCGGCGCCGTCGGTGAACTCCTTGATCGCGACTTCCCAGCCCAGCGCGGCCGTCACGGCCTCGGTGTCGGCCTGCAACGGCTCGGTGAACGCCTCGTACCGCGTCGGCCAGGCGCCCACCGTGCGCCAGACGTCCATCGCGGCACCCTGCAGGATCGCGGCCCGGTTGGGCCGTCCGGTGCGGGCGGCGCAGCCGGCCAGCACGGTGAGCGTGAACCCGACGACGACGCGGTCGTCCACCCGGGCGTGCAGGCGCAGGACCTGCTCGCAGCAGCGGCTCGCCACCGCGAGGTCACCCTGGAGGTACTCGGCGGCGGCACGCGACCACAGTGCCCAGCCCCGCCAGAAGACCTCGCCCCGCCGCTCGCAGCGCTCGACGGCTTCCGCGAGCACCGCCCGGCCGCGGTCGATGTCGCCGTTCAGCCAGATGGCCAGCCCGTGGTTGTAGCTCGCCCAGAGGTCCGCGCCTTCGTCGCCGTGGGCGCGGAACAGGTCGATGGCCGTGCCGAACAGGCGTGACGCCTCGGCCATGTCGTTGCCGATCAGCGCGGCGTAGGCGCGGACGTGGAGCACGTACGCGGCGGCGAGCTCGTCGCCGCTGGTCTCGGCTTCGGCGGCCGCCCTCTCCAGCATGCACCGATGAGCGGGCAGGTCTCCCTGCACCAGGGCGAGGAAACCGGAGAGCCACAGCACGTGTGCCCGCTCGGGAACACCGGGCGCCGCGGCTTCGTCGAGACGGCGGACCCAGATCCGGCCTTCGGTGTTCAGGCCGCGGACGATCCAGAACTCCTTGACGTCGCGCAGCATCCGCAGCCCGATGATCGCGTCTTCGGGGTCGCCGGTGCAGTAGTCGAGGGCGACGCGAAGGTTCGCGTGTTCGCGCCGCAGCCGTCCGATCCAGCCGAGCTGATCGGTCTCCAGCCATTCGGTGGCGTACCGGCCGGCGAGCTCGGCGAACCAGTCCCGGTGCCGTTTCCGGAACTCCACCGTCCCGCCCGTCTCTGTGAGCCTGTCGACGCCGTACTCGCGCACCGATTCCAGCATGCGGTACCGCACGCCGCCGGGGTATTCCTCGCGCAGCAGGATGGACTTGTCGAGCAGCCCGTCGACGACTTCGAGGACCCGTTCGCGCGGCAGTTCGCCGCCGGAACAGACCTGTTCGGCGGCGTCGAGGTCGAAGCTGCCGGAGAACACCGACGCACGCGCCCACAGCAGCCGTTCGGGCCCGGTGCACAGGTCGTGGCTCCAGTCGATCAGGGCCCGCATGGTTTCGTGCCGCTCCGGCCGCCCTCGCCGGTCCTTCGTGAGCACGGAGAACTGCCGGTCGAGGCGGTCGGCCAGCTGACGCACGGACAGCGCCCGCGCGCGGACGGCGGCCAGCTCGATGGCCAGCGGCAGCCCGTCGAGCCTGCGGCACAGCCGGATCAGCGGTTCGGTGTCCTCTTCGGTGAGCCGGAACGACGGCGCGACCGCGGTCGCGCGGTCCACGAACAGCCGCACGGATTCGTCGTTCATCACGCGCTCGAAGGACTCGCCCTGTTCCGGGATCGCCAGCGGCGGCACCGGCAGGACACGTTCGCCCGCCACGCCGAGGGACTGCCTGCTCGTGGCCAGCACGGTCACCTGGGGGCAGGCCCGGACGACGGTGTCGGCGAACCAGGCGCAGCTGTCGACCAGATGCTCACAGTTGTCCAGCACCAGCAGCAACCGGCTCGCCTGAAGCGCCTCGACGACCACCTCGATGGCCGGTTTCGCCGAGCGGTCGCCGAAGCCGAGGACGTTCGCCACGGTCGGCACGAGCAACGCCGGTTCCCGCAGCTCGGCCAGCGACACGAACGCGACCTCGTCGGCGGTCGCCTCGCGGTGGGCCGCGGCGACCCGCCACGCCAGCCGCGTCTTGCCCACGCCGCCCGGCCCGGTCAGCGTGACCAGCGACGACGCCTCCAGCAGGCGCCGCGCTTCACCGGTTTCGGCATCGCGGCCCACGTAGCTGGTCACTTCGGTGGGATCGGCAGACCACCCCGCGAGTGAGCCAACTCCGTCCGCCATGCATTCTCCCGCCATCGACCAGACTCGCGAGTTCCGTCCGATGTAGACGGAAATCGCCCGGCTGCGGATACTAGCGGACCGGCGTCCTCCTAGCGGGAAGCTTGCTTCCCGCGATCATGGGCCCAGCCCGCCAGTACCGTTCCCGCGGCCACGAGCAGCAGGAACACGATCAACCTGCCGCTCCAGTCACCGGGTACCCAGTCGAACGCGCCCCACAACTGGGTCGCGGAATGATCGAACAGGCTGCGGATGGCGGCCTGCGCGAAGACGGCGATGGCCACCATCCCGACGATCTGCAGCCCCAGATAGCCGCCCTTGGTCATGCTTCCTACCTCCTGGTTCACGGTCGGGACCCAGCATCGCCGCCGCGGGGCCGGGCGCACATCGGCAGCGCGTCGCACTTCGCGTCCGACCAAAGTCGAGCCCCGGGTCGTCCTGTGTCCGGCTGCGCCGCCGCGAGCGGGTCGACCATGATGGGCCCGTGATCATCGACGCCGGCGCCCAGCCGCCCCTCAGTCCGTGGGGACAGGCCTGGCGCCTGCTCGCCGCGGCCGGACTGGGCGTGCTGCTCTGGCTCGTCACGGCGTCGCAAGTTCCGGTGGGCGCGACGGGGTCGAGGGTCGACTGGATGATCACCGGTGATCCGCTGATCGCGCTCGCCTGCCTGACCGCCCTGCTGTGGCGCCGCCGCTTCCCGGTCGTGATCACGATCGCGGTCATCCTCGCGTCGACGGTCTCGGTATTGGCGGGCGGCGCGTCGTTGCTGGCGCTCTGCTCGCTGGCCGCCCGGCGGCGACCGGCCGAAACGGCGGTCGCGGCGGTGTTGTCGGTGATCACGGCGGTGCTGACCGCCGACCTGTACCCGCAGCGCGAGGTGCCCGGACCGCTGTGGCTGGTGATCAGCCTCCCCACCTTGATGGTGGGCATCGTGGTGGCCGTGGGCGCCGCGATCGGAGCGCGCCGGGAGGAGGTCCGCTCCCTGCGCGAACGGGTCGAAAGCGTGGAGCGGGAGCAGGCCGCGCGGGCGGCCGAGGCGCGGATCATGGAGCGGCACCGGATCGCCCGCGAGATGCACGACGTCCTTGCGCACCGCGTCTCGCTGGTCGCGATGCAGGCCGGGGTGCTCGGGCATCGTCCGGATCTGCCCGCCGACCAGGTCGCGGAACTGGCCCGCGGGATCGCCGACGGCTCCCATCAGGCGCTGGAAGAGCTGCGGGACGTCCTCGGCGTGCTACGGGCCAGCCCGGATGAGGTGGAGCCCCCGCAGCCTTCGCTCGCCGACCTGTCGGCGCTGGTCGCGGACGCGCGGGCGCTGGGACTGGACGTCACCTTGACGACCACGATCTCGGGCGAGCCGCCCGACGCGATCGCGAGGACCGTCTACCGGGTCGTCCAGGAAGGCCTGACCAACGCGGGCAAACACGCGCCGGGTGCGAGAGTGGCCGTCACCGTCGAGGGGGAAGCGGGGGACGGCGTGCGGGCGACGATCCGGGATTCCGGCGCGGCGCGGGCGGTCGCGGGGCCGCCCGCCTCGGGTTTCGGGCTGCTCGGCCTCTCCGAGCGGGTCGGACTGGCAGGCGGCGAGCTGGACCACCACGCGGAACCTGGCGGCGGGTTCGTCCTCGCCGCGCGGTTGCCGTGGCCGGTCCGCGAAGGGAGCGAGTGAATGGGCAACGAGCGGGTGCGGGTCGTGCTCGTCGACGACGAACACCTGGTGCGGATGGCGCTGCGGCTCATCGTCGACGGCGAACCCGACCTCGTCGTGGTCGGCGAGGCCGCCGACGGCGACGCGGCGGTGACCGTGGTGGGGGAGCAGCGGCCCGACGTCGTCCTGATGGACGTCCGGATGCCCGGGCGCGACGGCCTCAGCGCGACCGAGGAGATTCTCCGGCTCCCGGAACCGCCCCGCGTCCTGGTGCTCACGACGTTCGACTCCGACGAAATGGTGCTGGGCGCGCTGCGCGTCGGCGCGCTCGGGTTCCTCCTCAAGGACACGCCGCCGCCCCGGATGCTCGCGGCGATCCGGACGGTCGCGACCGGCGAACCCGCGCTCTCGCCCGCCGCGACGTCCCGGCTGATCGCCGCGGCCACCGGGCCGCACTCGTCCGACGCGCGCCGGGCGTCCCGGGAAACCGCCCGCGGGTTGCTGGCGACGCTGACCGACCGCGAACGCGAGACCGCGAACGCCATCGCCGAGGGCCTGTCCAACACCGATGTCGCGCGGAGACTGGACATCACCGTCGCCACGGTGAAGGCGCACACGAGCAGCATGCTCGCGAAACTCGGCGTCGAGAACCGGGTGCAGATCGCCTTGCTCGTGCGCGACGCGGACGGCTGAAAATTTTTCTGGCGCGGTGTCGAATCCGGCGTTCCCCGGTCGACGCAGTGTCGGAAGCAGGTTGAAACAACCCAAGGAGAAACCAGATGCGCACCCTGATCGCCACCGCGTTCGTCTCGCTCGACGGCGTCGTCGAAGGGCCCGGCGGGGAGCCGGGCTACCGCAACTCCGGCTGGACCTTCGACGGTATCGAGTTCGACGAAGCCGCCTACGAGCTCAAGGGGCGTGAGCAGGGCGAGGCGACCGCGATGATGATGGGCCGGGTCAGTTACCAGGCGTTCGCGCCGGTGTGGCCAGGCATGACCGAGGAGTTCGCCGAGTACAACGCGATGCCGAAGTACGTCGTCTCGACCACCCTGCGGGACGAGGACCTCGTCGACAACTGGGGCGAGACCACGATCCTGCGTTCGCTCGACGACGTCGCGAAGCTCAAGGAGACCGAGGGCGGGCCGATCATCATCCACGGCAGCGCGGAACTGAACCGGAACCTCACCGACGCCGGGCTGATCGACCGCTACCACCTGCTGCTGTTCCCGGTCCTGCTCGGCGCGGGCAAGAAGATGTTCGGCGACACCGACAAGGACAAGCAGAACCTCAAGCTCGTCGAGAGCGAGGCCTACGGCAACGGCGTCCAGAAGCTGGTCTACGACGTCATCCGATGATCGGACCCAGGCGGGCGCCTGGCACGTGTCCTGCGATCATGAACCGCGTGAACAAGCCCGTCTTCGTGCAGCCGAACCTCGACGGACCGGCGGTGGAGCTGTCCGGGGGTCGAGGTCCACGTGGGTCGCGTGCCGCTGGTGTCGGACGTCGACTGGCGGGTGGACTACGGCCGGCGCTGGGTCGTCCTCGGCCGCAACGGGGCCGGGAAGTCGACCATTCTTTCGGTGGCCGCGACCCAGCGGTTCCCCAGCGCGGGGACGGCCGTCGTGCTCGGCCATCGCATGGGCGCGGTCGACCTGCGTGACGTGCGGACGCATATCGGCTTCGTCGGCGCGAACCAGCGGCTGCCGGACGCGGAGAACCACGACGCGCACACCGTGGTGCTCACCGGGTTCAGCGGAAGCGTGCTGCCGCTGTGGGATCGCTACGACGACGCGGTCCGGGACAGGGCGTCGAAACTGCTCGAACTGGTCGGCTGCACCGAACTGCGCGACCGGCCGGTGCGCGTCTGCTCGCAGGGCGAACGCGCCCGGGTCCGGCTCGCCAGGGCCCTCATGGCCGACCCGCTGCTGCTCCTGCTGGACGAGCCGTTCGCCGGTCTCGACCTGCCCGGCCGCGAGGATCTCCTGATGGCGCTGGAAAACCTGACTTTGGCCCAGCCGGAGCTCGCGACGGTCACGCACGCGCTGATGGTGCGCCGCGGCAAGGTCACCGGCGCGGGGCCGATCGACGAGGTCCTCACCGGCGAAGGGCTCTCCGCCTGTTACGAACGGGACGTCGAGGTCCACCGCATCAACGGGCGCTGGGCCGCGCACGCGGTGCGACGTTCGTGAAGACGCTCGTCACCTTGCCCTTCCGCCTGACACCCGTGTCAGGCGGAAGGGCAAGGCCAGGCGAGCCGGACGATGGTCCCGGTCGGCGTGCTCGTCACCGTCGCCTCCGGCGCGAAGGCGCGGATGATCGGCAGGCCGCGTCCGCCGTCCGGGCGGCCTCCGTCGCGCCAGCGGCCCTCGTCGGCGACGCTGATCCTGAGGTGACCGTCGCCGTGGGCGGCGGTCACCTTCATGACGTTGTCGTCGGTGCCGTCGGGGTAAGCGTGCTTGACGACGTTCGTCATCGCTTCGTAGGCGGTGAGCTTGAGATCTTCGGCCAGTTCCCGGGGAAGACCCCGTTCGAGTGCCCATTTCGCCAGGACGTCCCGTAGCGCGGCTGCCTGGGCGGCGACGGCGGCGACCTCGAGGACCAGCTCGTCGGTGCCGTCGCGCACCGGCTCGTCGATCGGTATCACGAAGCTTCTCCTCGTCGTCCGCCGCGGTCCACGACCGCCTGATCCATCGACAAGGCTAAGGCACCGCCGGGGATCGGGACACGAGTGTCGCGCGAGCGGGCGCTGTCATCCGATATGTTCGGAGTATTCGGGTACCGATCGCGAGGGGTGGATGACGGTGACGAGCGGAGACGGCGAAAACCTGGAAGTTCCGTTCTCGGTGACCGTCGCCAGGCCGGATGGCGCCGAGGTCGTCATCGCGGTGGCGGGGGAGATCGATCTGACGACCTCCGAAGATCTCAAGGAGACGTTCGAGAACGCGCTGGAGCCCGCGCCGGGCAGGCTCGTCGTCGATCTCGAAGGTGTGGAGTTCTGCGATTCCACCGGTTTGGCGACCCTGGTCAGGATCAACGACCGGTGCAGTACCCAGGGGGTCGACCTGAGTTTCCTGCCGTCGCCCACGATCCGGCGGCTGGCCTCGAAGACTGGACTCTCCACGCTCCTGCCGCTCGCCGGATCCTGAGCGGCAGGCGGCTCAGCGGTTCGGCACTTCGAGGAGTGCGTGGTCGAGGTGCCGGTACACGGGGATATGGCTGTCGACGCCGAACAGGTGCAGCAGGCGCAGTACCGGCCGGGCGTCCGTGACCACCCCGGTCGTGCGGTGTTCGGAGCGGGCGCGGGCCGCGGCGGATTCGATGATCCGTAACCCGGCGACGCCGAGGAAGCCGACCTCGGTGAGGTCGAGCACCGTCGCGGCCGGGAGCCTGCCCCGAAGCGCGCGCTCCAGCCGTCCCGCGGTGGCGAGATCGATCTCCCCGGCCGCGGCGACTACGAGCAGGTCTTCGTTCCACCGGATCCGCTTTACCCGCAACAGGTTCTCGGCCGAAGGACGCGGCGGCGGAACGGCGGGCCGGGCAGCGGCGCTGAAGGCGGGGCCGTCGCGGCTGCTCCGCGTGAAAGGAATACGTTCGGTCATGATGCTGTCTCCCGGATAGCCGGGACGAGACGACAACGGGTAAGCCTGCACAACGGCTGCGCAAGTCAACTCGCCGCCGCGTCGCCCTGTGACAAGGTGCTGGGCCGCGGACATGCGGGTCGTTCGTGCGGGCTGGTGGACTCAACCTCACGTGCTTCTCACCGTACGCCGTTCACCGCACCTGGCAAGGCCGTCTGGGGTGAACGGCGGGATACATGGCCGTGCATGGTCACTCGCGAAGTGCGTTTTCCCAGGCGAGACCCCATTTTCGAGCGGGTGCGACGCGTCGAGGAGCCGTTCGCCCAAAGGTGTCAGGCGGTAGCCTTCCCCGCCGGTCTCGCCGAGGCGGGTGGCGAGCACGCTCGAAGACATGAGTTCGCAGCGGCGCCGCGGCTCGCGGAAGCCGACGTCGCCCTGGCGGAGTTCCCAGATCACCGCAGGTCCATCGGCGTCCCATCAGGTCGAGCGCGGCCATGAGCGGACGGCGACTCCCGGCATCCTGTCTGGTCCGAGCGGCACCGTGCGCTGACCCGCGCCGTCGACGAACTCCACGACACCGCAACGGTTTTCGGCGAGACGTGGGCTGTCCGTATCCGGCCGTCAGGGGCGGTGCGAATCGATTTCCCTGGTGTCGCCCCGTTCTCGTTTCGAGGACTTCCAGGCGGCGAGAACACACAGAAGTGCCGCCGCGAAGCCGGCGGCGGTGAGTGTCCCGGCCCAGACGGCGCCGGTGCTGGCGAGAAGGTAGAGCTGGACCACGGCGGTGCACGCGTAGACGACCGCCAGACCCAGCCACAGCCGTTGCGGCATCATCCCCCCGTCTCCGTTCGCTCGATACGGGGTCAATCGCGGCGAGGCGGGATCGGGTTACAGGCTGTTCGAAAGCGGCCGTTTCCTGGTGGCGGGCTCAGCCAGGGCGGGATCCTCCGGCACGCGTTGCGAAGTGACCTTCGCAACACTCTCTCGCCTGGTCCCGTGACCCGCTCACGCACCGTCCACGCGGAAGAAGTCCACCAGCCCGTCCCAAGACCGGGAACTCCGCCGCCGCTCCCACCAGGTCCGGAACGGGGTCGATGCCATGGCGTGCCGCGTGTACGACGTCATCACCGCGCGGTACACGTTTTCCGCCTGGTCCCACGTCAGCCGTTCCTTGCGCCACGCAAGCACGAGCCGCATCCGCATGGGGTCGCCCTTCAGCGGTCGGACGACCATGCCGGGCAGTTCGGGCGCGGTGGGTTCGACGAGTTGCACCGCCTGCCCGGCGGCGATCAGGTGCCGTCCGCCGCCGTTGGGGCATTCGAACCGGATCCGCGGCGTGAACCCGGCGCGATGCGTCGCCGCGCGCAGCGACGTCAGCGAGCCGTCCTCGGGGCCGGGCGGCCCGATCCACGCTTCGTCGGCGAGCTCGGCGAGGTCCACTTCGAGCCCGCCGGCGAGCCGGTGCTGGGCGGGAAGCCCGATGAACACGGGCACCCACGAGAACAGCACCCGGTGCCCGAGGTGTTTCGCCAGCGGCACTTCCTGGTCGTCGGACATGGCGATGACGGCGATGTCGAGCGTCGCGCGGGCCAGGGCCTGAGCCAGCACCGCGCTGGAGGGTTCCACGTGGACGGTCACGTCCAGCCCCGGCAGCGCGTCGTCCAGCCGTTCGACGAAGGTGGGCAGACAGTCCATTTGGGACGATCCGAGCCGGACCGGACCGTCGCCGAGCGCGCCGAGGAGATCGCTCTCGAACCGGTCGAACTCCACGAGCAGGGTCAACGCCCGGCGCAACGTCTGCTCGCCGACCTGGGTCGGGGTCACGCCGGTGTGGCTGCGGACGAACAGCGGCGCGCCGATCTGCCGTTCGAGCCGCTGGAGCAGTGAGGTCAGCGACGGCTGGGACATGCCCAGTGCGGCGGCCGCCTGCGAGAGGCTGCCCGCTTCGGCGATGGCGCAGATCGCCCGCAGGTGCCGGATCTCCAGGGCCATAGGCGGAGTCTATCGCCGCCGGTCATTACGGCCCGGCCGTTCGCGGTGCGAAGGTGCGGCCAGAACCGTGATTACCTGAAAGGGGGAGCCGATGACCGGCGACCGAACCCGGCCGGATCTGCGCGCGCTGCTGGCCGCCAAGGGGTTCCGGAACTGGATCAGCGACGGCTGGGAGCCGGCCGACGACGTCGTCGAGGTGCCGGCGGGTACCGCCGAGGCGGCCGCGGCCCATCGCGGCAGGCTGTCGGCGGAACTGCCCGGTCAGCGGATCGCGCTCGCGGCGGGCCGTGCCGTGGTGCGGTCCAACGACACCTTCCACGGCTTCCGCGCCGACAGCGACTTCGTCTGGCTCACCGGGTGCCGGCGTGAGGGCGCGATCCTCGTGATGACCCCGGCAGGGGACAGCCACCACGCCACGCTGTACGTCCCGCGACCGGCCGAGGCGCACGAGCCCGACTTCGTGGGCGACGCCGACACCAGCCCGCTGTGGGTCGGCTCCGCCGCCGGACCGGCCGCGTACGAGCGTGCGCTCGGCATCGAGTGCCGTCCGCTGGAGGACCTCCCGCACGGCTTGCGCGGACGGAACCCGAGCTTCCTGGTCGGCGCCGGGGTCGATCCCGCGCTCGACGCGTACGGCTTCGGCCACAGCGAACGGCTCCGGACCGTCCTCGCGGAGCTCCGCCGGATCAAGGACGACTGGGAGATCGGCCAGTTGCGCGCCGCCGTCGACGCCACGGCCCTCGGGTTCGCCGACGTGCTGGCCGCGCTTCCCGAGGCGGTCCGCGGGGGCGGGGAACGCTGGCTTCAGGGCACCTTCGACCGCCGTGCCCGCACCGAGGGGACCGGACCCGGCTACACCTCCATCGTGGCGGCCGGGCCGCACGCGCCGATATTGCACTGGACGCGCTGCGACGGGCAGGTCACCGAGGACAGTCTCCTGCTGCTCGACGCCGGCGTCGAGGTGGATTCCTTGTACACGGCGGACATCACCCGGACCTTCCCGGTCGGCGGGGAGTTCACCGTGGCGCAGCGCGACGTCTACGACCTGGTGCACAAGGCGCATGTCGCGGCGTTGGGCGAGGTCCGACCCGGCCAGGACTACGGCGCGTTCCAGGCGACGGCTCTGCGCGTGCTCGCGGAGGGGTTGCACGATTGGGGCCTGCTCCCGGTGTCGGTGGACGAAGCGCTGTCGCCGGACGGGCAGCAGCACCGCCGGTACATCGTCTGCGGTACCGGCCATTTCCTCGGGCTGGACGTCCACGACTGCGCCGCCGCCCATCCGTCCACGTACCGCGAGGGCACGCTCGCCGAGGGGATGGCGCTGGCGGTGGAGCCCGGTCTGTACTTCCACGCCGGCGACCGCACCGTGCCGCCGGAGCTGCGCGGCCTCGGCGTCCGGATCGAGGACGACGTCGTGGTCACCGGATCGGGGTGCGACCTGCTCTCCGGCGGTTTCCCTTCCACCGCCGACGAGATCACCGCCTGGGTCCAGGCAGCCAGGGGCTGAAGGACGGACGAGGGGTAAGGCAAAGGTGGCGTGAGCCGAGTCAGTGGTGAAGTAGGGCGCCAGGGAGGCCGGCAAGCTCTTGACCATCCACAAGGGACGCCGGTCGGGCAGTAGTATCCGTTTTGGGTACTTTGCGCGAGGGTCGTGAGTGGCAATGTGCGTTCTAACCATCATTGCCACTCACGACTCCTCTCGAAAACCGCACATATAGCTACTAATCAGACTTTTCGCCGCTCAAATGTGTCCCTTGTGGACACTCAACGCACGGCCGGCTCTCGTGGCCAGTCCGGAACCACGCCGCGAAGGCCGCCTTCTCTGCCTTGACCCAGCGAAGGGTCCTTCACCGCAGAGGCTCGGTCACGCCACCTTTGACTTGCCCCTCACCTACCGTCAGTACCGGATGGTGTGCCCGGCGAGGATCCGCTCGGCGGCGCCGGTCGTGGACAGACCCGCCGCGGGCCGGTCTTCGGTGAAGTACTCACGGAAGTCCTGGCTGAAGTGGCGGGTCATCAGCGCGATCGTGCGGTTCCAGTTCCCGCCGTCCGGCCCGTCCGGCGCCCACAGGTCCAGCAGCGACGAGCCGACCCTGCCCTGCACGGTGTCGCCGTCGTCCCAGCCAGGCGTCGAAGCGTCGTTTTCGAAGCTGTACGAGGTGCCGTTGTCGTAGACGTAGCGGTAGTCGCCGAGCGCGTAGGCCGCGACGGCGTCGGCGAAGCCTTCGGTCCACGCGCACGATTCCGAGCTGTGTTTCTCGATGTAGTGCGGGTTGCAGCCGTCGACCACGGGGAAATCACGACCGTAGAGCTGCCACTGCAGCCAATGCCCGGCCTCGTGGAGGATGAGGTGCTTCGAGTCGGGCATCGTCGCGCCGAGGAAGATGTAGTTCGTGTTCGGATAGTCCCAGTAGCCGCCCTCGGCGACCTTCGGATCCCAGATGAAGGTGATCCGGTCGCAGCGCCCGTCGGACTGCCGGGCCGTCCAGCACGACGAAGCCGGGTTGGCGCGTTTCCAGTACAAGACGTTGAGGGTGTCCACGACCTTCCACGCCCGTTGCAGCGTCGACGGCACCTTCACCGTGCCGAGGTCCTGGGTGCCGGACACGTTCGTGCGGTGTGCCGAGTCGAACGTGTAGTCGGTGGTGTTGTTCGCCGCCTTGACGACCCGCCACATCGAGGTGCTGCTCGACCGGAACCGCACGTACGCCTCGGTGAGTGACGCGGTGTGGCAGGCGGTGAACCGGCCGTCGGACGCGCCGGTGATACCCGCCACGAGCCGGGTCGTCGTGCCGGAACCGGTGCGGCCCCACAGTTCCCAGTTCGCGTTCCGGGCAACCTGCGTGCGCAGGGGCTTGCTGGTACCCGCTTCGGCGTCGAGATGGTCGAAGGCGAGCGTGCCGGTGAGACAGGCGTTCGTGGCCGCCGTCGCCGGCGCGGTGGACACGGCCGCGGTCAGCCCGAGTGTCGTGATGAGCACCGCGCCGAACGCTCGAAGTCGTCGGCTGGCGGATCTGCGGATCAGCTGCACGGGAATCTCCTCGCTGGAGGGAAACGACGGTGCGCCCGTGACCCTGTGTCGACGGTGACACACCGGTTGGTGAAGGAGTTTCATCGCGGCCGGCGCCGCCCACCATCGCGCCGTCCCATCGGCCGCGGCTATGCCCTCCCCGCCACGGGGCGTGTCATGATGTCCGCGAACTCGATCGGCAAAGCGAACGATTCGCCCATCCGGTCGTACGGTTTGACGAACGACAGGGAGCAGCGGTGGAGGACGAGACGCCCTCGATCCGGGACATGCTGGCGGTCAACCTGCGCGCGGCCAGGGCGGCGAGGGGCATCTCGCTGTCGGAGCTCTCGCGGCGGTCAGGCATCGGCAAGGCGACGCTGTCGCAATTGGAGTCCGGCGGCGGCAATCCGACCATCGAGACCGTCTTCAGCCTGTCCAGGGTGCTGGAAGTGGCGATCTCCGACCTGCTCGACCATCGGGCGGGCGGCGCGCTCACCGTGGTGCGCGGTGCCGACGTCGAGGTGCTCAGCGGTGAGGGAGTGGATCTCCGGCCGCTGCGGCGGATCGAGACCGGTGACGGCGTCTTCGAGGTGTACGACCAGGTGGTGCGCGGGGACGCGCCACAGCGTTCGCAGGGGCACGTCGGGGTCGAGCACACCATCGTGCAGACCGGATCGCTGCTGGTCGAGGTGGCGGGCCGGACCGTCGAGGTCGGCCCGGGGGACTACGTCGCCTTCGACGCCCGCGAGCCGCATTGCTACACCGCTTCGGCGGGGCCGGTGCATTCGGTCCTGCTGCTGCAGTATCGCGCCGACGAGCGGCTCGACGGAAGGCCGCATCCGGTGCTGAAGGGCTGACCGCGCCCGAAGTATTGACACCCGTCCGGGGCGGAACCTACTCTCCGATCGTTCGCTTTACCGAACACTGGAGGGTCGATGAACCGAACGCGCGTGGTCGTTCTCGGCGCGGGCATCGTCGGCGCCGCGTGCGCCCGTGAGCTGAGCCGGGCGGGCTTCGACGTCGTGGTCGTGGATCGCGGCCGTCCCGCCGGGGGAACCACTTCGCACGGCGAGGGCAACATCCTCGTCTCCGACAAGGGTCCCGGCCCGGAACTCGACCTCGCGAAGCTTTCGACCGCGTTGTGGCCCCAGGTGGTCGCCGAGATCGCCGACGAGGACGTGCGCGCAGCTTCGGCGATCGAATACGACCCCAAGGGCGGCATCGTCGTCGCCACCACGGACGACGGAGCCCACGCTCTCACCGCCTTCGCCGCGTCGCAGACCGGCGTTCGCGCGGAACCGTTGTCCCCCAAGGAACTCGCCGAAGCGGAGCCCGCTCTGACCCGTGAGGTGGCCGCAGCGTTCCACTACCCGGAGGACGCGCAAGTCCAGCCCGCTGGAGCGGCGCTGGCCCTGCTGGGCTCCGCGCTGCGCCACGGCGCGCGGCTGCGCTCCGACACCGAGGTCGTCGGCGCGACCGTCCACAACGGACGGATCACCGGCGTGCGCGTGCCCGGTGAGGTCGTCGAGGCGGACGTCGTCGTGAACGCCGCGGGCCCCTGGGCCGGTCAGGTGTCGGCGCGTCTCGGCGCCGCGATCGCGGTCCGCCCTCGCCGGGGCGAGGTACTGGTGACCACTCCGATGCCCGGCGTCGTCCGGCACAAGGTCTACGACGCCGATTACGTCGGCGCGGTCGGTGCCGATTCGAGTGAGTTGCAGACCTCCGCCGTCGTCGAGTCGACCTGGGGCGGCACCGTGCTGATCGGCTCGTCACGCCGCCGGGTGGATTTCGACGACGCGATCCGCCCGGACGTGCTGAGTGCCATCGCGGTCAAGGCACTGCGCCTGTTCCCGGCGCTCGCCGACGTCGCGATCATGCGCGCGTACGGCGGATTCCGGCCCTACGTCGATGATCACCTCCCGGTGCTCGGCGAGGATCCGCGGCTGGGGAATCTCTGGCACGCCACCGGGCACGAGGGCGCCGGGATCGGGCTGAGCGTCGGCACCGCGCGGTTGCTGCGCGAACTGCTCACCGGAGCGGAGCCGGCGATGCCGGTCGAGGAGTTCACTGTGGACCGTCCGGCCGTGGTGGCGGCATGAGCGGGTGGCTCCTGCCGCGCGACCGCGACCCGGTGGGCCGGACCGACCGGCCGATCCGGATCACCGTCGACGGCGAACCCGTGACCGGGATCGCGGGCCAGAGCGTGGCGGGGATGCTGCTCGCCGCGGGATGGACCTCCTGGCGGAGAACGCGTTCCGGGGCTCCGCGCGGTGTGTTCTGCGGTATCGGCGCGTGTTTCGACTGCCTGCTCACGGTGAACGACGTGCCCGACGTCCGCGCGTGCCGCCGCCCGGCGGCCGACGGGGACGAAATCCGCACCCAGTCCCGGGAGGAGAACGCGTGAACGTGGTGATCGTCGGCGCCGGGCCCGCCGGGCTCGCGGCGGCCGAGCACGCGCTGCGGGCCGGTGCCCAGGTCACGGTGCTGGACCAGGCGGACACTCCCGGCGGCCAGTACCACCGGATGCTCCCCGAGGCGTACGCGGCGCGGTACCCGGAGCGGGTCCAGCACGGGCGGGCGGAATTCGACCGGCGCCGCCGGGTACTCGCGCATCCGCGATGTCACTGGTGGCCCGGCTCCACCGTCTGGGCGTTCGACCGCGCGGAGAAGACGGTGCACGTCCTGCGGGGACAGTCCGACGGAGGTGGACGGCGGCGGCTGACCCTCGTCCCGGACGCGCTGATCCTGGCGACCGGCGCGCACGACCGCACCCTGCCGTTCCCCGGCTGGGAACTGCCCGGCGTGTACACCGCGGGCGCGGCACAGGCGTTGGCGAAGGGGGAGCGGGTCGCGATCGGCGAGCGGGTCCTCGTCGCCGGGGCCGGGCCGTTCCTGCTGCCGGTCGCGGAATCGTTGCTGGGCGTCGGGGCCGAGGTGGTCGCGGTGCTGGAGGCGAACCCGTTCTCGACCGTCCGGAAAGGATGGGCGTCCCGTCCGTGGCGCCTGGCCGCCCACGCCGGGAAGGCCGGCGAGTTGGCTCGATACGCCGCGACGCTGGCCCGGCACCGGGTCCCGTACCGGCTGGGGCGGGCCGTGATCGAGGCTCGCGGCGTGGACCGCGTCCGCGAGGTCGTGACCGCGCGGGTCCGCGCCGACTGGTCGATCGTCCCCGGCACCGAGCGGACCTACGCGGTCGACGCGGTCTGCGTCGGCCACGGCTTCGTCCCGCAGCCGGAACTGGCCGTCGCCGCCGGCTGTGCCCTGGTTGACGGGTTCGTGCGGGTCGACGCCGCGCAACGGACCACAGTGGACGATGTCTTCGCCGCGGGAGAGATCACCGGGATCGGCGGCGCGGTCACCGCCGCGGCCGAGGGAGCGGTGGCCGGGTGCGTCGCCGCCGGGGGCGAGCCGTCGCCGGAGCTGATCCGCGCCCGCGACCGGGCCCTCGCGTTCGCCGAACGCCTCGCCACGGCTCACCCGATCGGTGCGGCCTGGCGAAGCTGGCTGCGCGAAGACACGATCGTCTGCCGCTGTGAGGAAACGACGTACGGCGAACTGACGCGCGCGGCCGAAGACACGGTCTGCTCCGGCCCGCACGCACTGAAACTCGGCACCCGGGCCGGCCTCGGCCCATGCCAGGGCCGCATCTGTGGTCCGACCGTGTCCGAACTCCGCGGTGGCATCGAACGGCACCACCGCCCGATCGTCCAGCCGATCCGGCTGGGCGAACTCGCCGCCCGAACCGAAGGAGAACCTGAATGAGCACCCCCGACCTCGGCGGCGTCGTCGTCGCGACCGCCCTCCCGTACCGGGCGGACGCGTCGGCCCCCGCCGGGCTGGCCGTGGACTACGACGCCTACGCCGCGCACTGCCGGTGGCTGGTCGACAACGGCTGCCGGGGCGTCGGCCCGAACGGCTCGCTCGGCGAATACTCGTCGCTGACCGACGAGGAACGCCGTCGCGTCGCCCGCACCGCGATCGAAACCGTCGGTGAGGACGGGATCGTCGTCGTCGGCGTGCACGGCCCCGGAGCGCACCAGGCCAAGTACTGGGCCGAGGTCGCCGCCGAGGACGGTGCCGACGGCCTGCTGTGCCTGCCGCCCACGATGTACCGCGCGAACCGCGGCGAGGTGCTCGCGCATTTCGAAGCGGTGGCGTCGGTCGGGCTGCCGGTGATGGTCTACAACAACCCCATCGACACCAAGGTCGACCTCACGCCCGCCCTGCTCGCCGAGATCGCGCGGATCGACAACGTGGTCGCGGTCAAGGAGTTCTCCGGCGACGTCCGGCGGGTGCTGGAGATCCGCGAGCGGGCACCGGGACTGGACGTGATCAGCGGCGCCGACGACGTCGTGCTGGAAAGCCTGCTGATGGGCGCGACAGGCTGGTTCGCCGGGTTCCCCAACGTGTTCCCCGCCGAGTCGGTGCGCCTGTTCGACCTGGCGCGGTCCGGAAAACTCGAAGAGGCCAGGGCGCTTTACGAGCCGCTGGTGGCCGCCTTCCGCTGGGACTCGCGCACCGAGTTCGTCCAGGCCATCAAACTCGGAATGGACCTCGTCGGCCGTTACGGTGGGCCGTGCCGTCCGCCGCGGGGGCCGCTGACCGAGGAACACCGCGAGCAGGTCACCGCCGACATGCGCCGCGCGCTCGCCTCGCTGGGGGTGGAGTAGGTGCGGTCGATCCGGTCGATCACCGCCGTCGACTCGCATACCGAGGGCATGCCGACCCGGGTGGTGACCGGTGGGGTCGGCGTCATCCCCGGCGACACGATGGCCGAACGCCGCCGGTACTTCATGGAGCACCTGGACCACCTGCGGCAGTTCCTGATGAACGAGCCGCGCGGTCACTCGGCGATGAGCGGCGCGATCCTGCAGCCGCCCGCCAGGCCGGACGCAGACTGGGGCGTGGTGTACATCGAGGTGTCCGGCTGCCTGCCGATGTGCGGGCACGGCACGATCGGCGTGGCGACCGTGCTGGTGGAGACCGGCATGGTCGAGGTGACCGAACCGAAGACCGTGGTACGGCTGGACACCCCGGCCGGGCTCGTGCACGCCGAGGTCGAAGTCCGGGACGGCCGCACGGTCCGCGTCAAGCTCCGCAACATCGCGTCCTTCCTCGCCGAGCGAGACGCCGTGGTCGAAGTGCCCGGCCTCGGCGAGGTGCGTTACGACCTCGCCTACGGCGGCAACTTCTATGCCATCCTCGAACTGTCCCAACTGGACATCCCGTTCGACCGGGCGGCGAAGGACCGGATCCTCGCCGCCGGGCTGGACATCATGGCGGCGATCAATGACCAGCGTCCGCCGAAGCATCCCGCCGATCCGCTGATCGGCGGCTGCAAGCACGTCCAGTTCCTCGCGCCGGGGTCGGATGCTCGCGCTTCGCGGAACGCGATGGCGATCCACCCGGGCTGGTTCGACCGGTCGCCTTGCGGCACCGGCACTTCGGCGCGGATGGCCCAGCTTCACGCTCGCGGCGAACTGCCGCTGCACACGCCGTTCGAGAACAGCTCGTTCATCGGCACCACCTTCACCGGGGAACTCGTCGCCGAGACCACCGTCGGCGGCGTTCCCGCCGTGGTGCCGGAGTTCTCCGGCCGTGCCTGGATCACCGGCAACGCCACCTATCTGCTCGACCCGGACGACCCGTTCCCCGCGGGCTTCGTCCTCTGAGGTTGGCGGCGCGCGCCGGTCCGTGAAGGCCTCCTTGCCTACCCTGAGAGTAGCGAAGGGGCCCTTCACCACCCGGCGGCGTGGTCCCTGGCGACATCGAGACGGTTCGGAAGCCGTAGCTGCGGCCCCCGTGTCGCGAAAGTGGCTTTGTCGTGTCGATCGCGGTGGTGGTGCTGCGGCGCACCAGGCCGGATCTGCCGCGGTCGTTGCGCACTCCGTGGGTCCCGTCCGTGCCGCTGATCGCGAACCTGGACGCGCTGACCTCGGCCTGGATGGTGCTCGGACTGGTGGTGTACGCCGTGTTCGGATTCCGGAACTCGGTGGAGAACCCGGAGAGGAAGGAAGCATGAAGCAGATCGAGAGGGCGGCGGAGATCGCCGCTGAATGGGCCGCGACCGACCCGAAGACGCGCACGGCGGTGCTCACCGGCGTGGCCGACGCCCTGGACGAGGCCGGTCCGTCCTTGATCGAGATAGCCGACGCCGAGACCCGGCTGGGGACGAAACGGCTGACCGGCGAGCTGGCCCGCACGACGTTCCAGCTGCGACTGCTCGCGGCCGAAAGCGGCTCGTACTACGACGTCCGGATCGACCGAGCCGACCCGTCGTGGCCGCCAGGACCCCGGCCGGAGCTGCGCCGGTATCGCACCGCTGTCGGTCCGGTCCTGGTGTTCGCCGCGAGCAACTTCCCGTTCGCGTTCAGCGTGGCGGGCGGGGACACCGCGTCGGCGTGGGTGGCCGGATGCCCGGTGGTGGTCAAGGGCCACCCCGGCCATCCGGAGTTGTCCCGCAGGACGGCTTCGGTCGTCGTGGAAGCCCTCGGCCGCCGGGGTGCGCTCCTGGGCCTTGTCGAAGGAGAAGCCGCGGGCGTGGAGGCACTGCGTCATCCGGCGATCGCGGCCGCCGCGTTCACCGGGTCGGTGTCGGGTGGGCTCGCGCTGGCGCGGATCGCGGCCGAGCGGCCGGTCCCGATCCCGTTCCACGGCGAACTCGGCAGCGTCAACCCGGTGATCGTCCTGCCCGGCGCGGCACGCTCGCGGGCGGAGGAACTGGCGGCGGGCTACGCCGGTTCGCTGACGCTGGGCAACGGCCAGTTCTGCACGAATCCCGGTCTGGTGTTCGTGCCGTCGGAAAGCCCGTTCGGGGATCTCGTCGCCGAACGGTTGCGCGAGGTCCCGGCCGCGCCGTTCCTGAACGACCGCATCGCGTCGGGTTTCCCTACCGGCGCGGCACGGCTGGCCGCCATCCCCGGGATGCGTGAGGTCGTCCGGGGACCAGGCGCCCGACTGCTCGAAGTCGCGCTGGAGGACTTCGTACCGGAAGCGGCTGAAGAGTGCTTCGGCCCGCTGGGCGTGGTGGTGCGATACTCGCGACTTTCCGACGTCCAGCCGGTGCTGGCGGCTCTGCCCGGTCAGCTCACGACGACCGTGCACGCCCTCCCCGAAGAGGCCCCCGACGTCGAGGCACTGCGCCCGGTACTGGCCGACCGCAGCGGGCGGATCCTGTGGGGCGGCTGGCCGACCGGGGTCGCGGTGACCTCGGCGATGCAGCACGGCGGACCGTTCCCGGCGACGACGTCACCGGCCTCGACGTCCGTCGGGACGGCGGCGGTGGAACGCTTCCTCCGGCCGGTGTCCTATCAGGACTGGCCGTCGCACCTCCTGCCGGAACCGCTGCGGGACGACAACCCGTGGGACGTCCCGCAGCGCTTCTCGTGACTCGTGAGTGGGCGCCGGGGGTAGCGAAGGCCTCCTTCCCTACCTTCAGAGTAGGTAAGGAGGCCTTCACTACCGCCTGGGCCGGCTTTCGCAACCCGCCACCTCGCCTTACCCCTCAAAGGGAACCGGCCACTCCACTCACGAGTCAGGGGGAGACGACGGTCCCGCCCTGCACGACGTGCCGGAATTTCTCCGGCTCGGCCAGGACGCCGATGTCCTCCAGCGGATCCCGGTCGACGACGAGCAGGTCCGCGTGCGCGCCTGGAGCCAGCGTGCCGATCTCGCCGGTCAGGTTCAGCAGGTCGGCCGCCGTCGACGTCGCGGAGCGGACCACCTCCAGCGCGGACTGGACCTCGCCGCGCAGCCGGAACTCGTGGTTCTGGTGCCGGTGCATCCCGCCGAGGAGGTCGCTGCCGTACACGAGTTTCACGCCGCCCCTGGCCGCCCGCTCGAGGGCGGCCATGCCCGCGCCGAGCACCTCGTCGACCTTGCGCCAGCTGGATTCCGGCAGCCCGTGCTCGCGCCCTTCCTCCTTCAGTGCCCAGTAGGTGACCAGGGTGGGCACGAGATACGCGTCGTGCCGGAGGAACAGTTCGACACTGAGGTCGTCGATCAGGTTGCCGTGCTCGATCGACCGCACGCCCAGTTCCAGCGCGCGGTTCACCGCGCGGGCGGTATAGGCGTGCGCGGCGACGTAACGGTTGGCCGCCTCCGCCTCTTCGACGATGGCGCGCAGCTCCTCGGCGGAGTACTGCGTCGAGTCGATCCGGTCGGTGGGGGAGGCGACACCGCCGGAGGCCATCACCTTGATGTGGTGCGCCCCCTTGCGCAGCTCGTCGCGCGCCGCGGCGCGGACCGCGTCGACCCCGTCGGCGACCCGGCCGAGGCCGGCGCAGCACGGGTGATCGTCGCTGGCGTTGGCGCCGCGCGTCCGGCTGTCGCCGTGCCCGCCGGTCTGGCTCAGCGCGCGTCCGCAGAACAGCAGGCGCGGGCCGCGGAACAGGCCCTCGGCCTGCGCGTCGGCGAGGCCGTAGTCGGCGCCGGAGGCGTCACGGACCGTCGTGAAGCCCCGGTCCAGCATGCGGCTCATGGTGCGGGCACTGTGCGCGGCCACGTACGACGGTGACGACGCGGGCAGCGACCCCAGATCCGCGGTCGACGCGGTGACGTGCACGTGGGCGTCGATCAGTCCGGGCAGCACGAACGCACCGCGCAGGTCCTCGGTCCGCGCGTCGTCCGCGGTGAGCCCGTCACCGATCTCGACGATCCGGCCGTCGGCGCACCGGAGGTCTCCCTCGGTGTACTCGCCCTTGACCGGGTCGAGCAGGCGGGCGTCGCGCAGCAGCAGCGATCCGTTCATCGGTTCTCCTCCAGGAGTTCGCGCAGGGCCGGGACCGCCAACGGTGCCAGTGAACGGGCCGCCGCGACGGAATCGTCGTCGTAGCTGCCTTCTGCGTCGAGGAGGTTGAGGACGCCGAGCGTGCGGCCGCCGTCCACCACCGGCACGTTGATCACCGCGCCGCAGCCGAGCCGGTCGATGAGTTCGTGGTCGGCGAAGATCTCCCGCACCGCCGCGCTGTCCGGTCCGAAGTAGGGCTCCTGTCCCGTGATGCACCGATCCAGCCACCCGGCCGCTACCTCGACGGTCTTCTCGCCGCCGATCGGGTACTCGACGGGGTGGCTGCTGTGCACCCGTCGCAGTGCCCGCCGTTCGGGCACCCACGCCAGTACGGTGAACAGCCGTACGCCGATCGTGGCTCGGGTCTTGTCCTCCACAGTGGACAGTGACACGGTCACTTGGTCATCTCCTTGGCGGTCTTCACGGGCGCGCCGTGTTCGGTCAGTTCTTCCAGGGAACGGCCGGCGGTGGACAGGCCGAACACGACCACGCACACCACCCCGGCCGCCAGGACGGCGGTGGTGAGGCCGAAGACGCCGGCGAAGCCGAGGCTCGCCGCGGACAGGCCGATGATCGTCGGGGCGAGGATGCTGCCCACCCGGCCGAACGCGCTGGACAGCCCGGTCCCGCTGGCGCGGATCCAGGTCGGGAACACCTCGGGGGTGTAGGAGTAGACGCCGGCGTAGGTGCCGTTGAGGAAGAACGACAGCACCGCCCCGGCGAGGGTGATCGACCACGGCGCGTCCATCTGGCTCAGCCAGAACGCGCTCACCGCGGAGCCCGCGAGGTACAACGCGATGGTGTGCTTGCGGTCGAGCCGTTCCGACAGCCACGCGGCGGAGAAGTATCCGGGGATCTGCGCCAGGTAGATGATGATCGAGAACTCGAAGCTCTTGGTCACCGTGATGCCGCGCTCGACGAGCAGTGTCGGGATCCAGGAGAAGAAGCCGTAGTAGGAGAACGTGATCACGAACCACACGGTCCAGATCACCGCGGTGCGGCGCGCCATCGCCGGGCTCCACAAGAACTTCAGCGCGCTGAGGAGATTGACCTTGGGGGTCTCCGTCGCGGGCTGGGCCTCGGCCTCCGCGACGGCGGGAAGTGCTTGCCCCGTCGCCTTTTCGACGTCCCGCTCCAGCTTCGAGACGATCTTCTCGGCCTCGGCATGACGCCCGTTCGCGACCAGGAACCTCGGTGATTCCGGCAGCGAACGGCGCCACCACAGCAGCATGACGATCGGCAGCGCGGTGATCAGCTGCGCGACCCGCCAGCCCTCCGGCACCGTCGGGACGACGAACCGCCCGATCAGCGCGGCGGCGACGAACCCGAACGAGAAGAACCCGGCCAGCGCGCCGACGAACCAGCCGCGGCGTTTGGCGGGGACGAACTCCGACAGGAACGGCGCGATGATGGCGCTTTCGGCTCCCGCGCCTGCCCCGGCCAGCACCCGGGCGCCCAGGAAGACCTCGTAGTTGGGGGAGAAGGCGGCGACCACCGAGAACACCGCGTAGAAGGCCAGCGCGTACATCATGACCTTCTTGCGGCCGATGCGGTCGCCCAGCAGCCCGGCGGCGATCGCGCCGAAGAGGAAGCCGAACGGCGTCGCCGAACCGATCAACCCGAGCTGGCCGTTGTCGAGGCCCCAGGCGGCTTTCGCGCTCGGAAGGAGGAAGGCGACGACGGCGGAGTCCATTCCGTCGAAGGTGTAACCGAGCCCGCCGATGAGCAGGAGTTTGTAATGGGGACGGCTGAGCGGGAGCCGGTCCAGTCGTGCCAGAAGCGTCATGGGGAACGCCTTCCGTGGTTCGGGCGACGAGGAGTGCGGACAACGTATACTGCGTTTCGGCAAAACTGCAATGGTTGTTGCAAGTGGTTCGCCGGGCACGATGCGTTACCGTGACGCCGTCGAGGGAGGGTGCGCGTGACAGGGACGGGAACCGACGACGGTTTCGAGGCGTGGCTTCGGGACCGCGCACCGGAGCGCGGCCTGCGGCCGAAGGCGGCCGCCGTGCTCGAAGTGCTGGTCTCGCAACCGCGCCGGGCGTCGTTCGGCTCGACGGCCGAGCTCGCCCAGCTCGCCGGGGTCAACGTCGCCACCGTCACCCGTACGGCGCAGGCGCTGGGTTTCGCCGGCTGGCCGGCACTGCAACAGGAGTTGCGGGCGCGGTACATGTCGTCGCTGAGCGCGCCGCAGGTGGCCGAGGAACACCGGGACGTCGACTCGCCGGGTTCGGCGTCGCTGCGCCGCGACCTCGACAGCCTCGCTCTGCTCAACCGGCGCGTCGCCGAGGACGAGATCCGCAACGTCGCGGAGGCCGTCGCCGGGGCGCGCCGCACGGTCGTGATCGCCGACGGCAGCTACGCCGCGGTCGGGATCGCGTTCGCGCACAACGCCCGGCTCGCCGGATACGACGTCCACGCGATCACGGCGGGCGACGCCGAACTCGCCAACGCCACGGCGAAACTGACTTCCGAAGACGTCCTCATCGCGATCAGCTTCTGGCGGCTGTACGAGAGCACGGTGCTCGCCGCGAACGAGGCCAAGGCCAGGGGAGCGCGTGCCTTCGCCATCACCGACGCGGCCAGTCCCGCGCTGGCGGCCGCGGTCGAACAGGTGCTGATGGTGCCCGCCGAGGGCGTGACCTTCTTCCCGTCGCTGACCGCGGGGATGAGCCTGGTGCAGGCGATCGTCGCGCAACTCGCCGCCGTCGATCCCGTCCGCACCGGCGAGTCCATCGAGGCGGCCGAGGCCATGTGGTCGCGGTTCGACCTGCTGCACCGTCGCCCGGGATCGGCCGATCGGACAGTGCCGAAAAGGCCGACCGGTCGAGGCGTCTCCGCCGGATGACCGATCCGCCGCCCCCGGCGGGGAGGCGATCCTGGTTCCAGGCCGCCGGAACAGGCGGCACGGGGACCGAGGAGGCCGAAATGACGATCATCGCGACTCTGGGCGCATACGCCGGGCTCGCCCTTCTGGCACTGATGGCGGCGACCCCGCTGCTGGTCGAACTCGATCAGCGCTTCCCGGTCACCCGCCGGGCGAAGGCGGCCGAACGGGAACGCCGGATGCCCGCCGGGCTCGCTTCGGCGTGACGCAGAGCACAGATTCGCGCGAGGCCTACCTCGCGTGAGTGATTCGGGCTGCGCCAATTCGTAACTTTGTGTCGCGCTATGGAACGCTCTGTGACGTGACCGTGGATTTCTGCACCAACGCCCAGCCCTCCGACACCTTCGCGGAGTTCCGGAGGAACGTCGACGAACTGACCCAGGCGTTCATCGACGCCTGCCGTCAGGGACGTACGCCGGGCGACGCTTCTCTCGACCTGCTGCAGCGGGTCCATCGCGAAGACCGCAACTGGGTCGTCGTCCATCTGACCTTCGCCATCGCCGCGCTCGCGCATCAGCGCACCCTCGCCCCGGCCGACTCCGTCACCCGGCCAGGTGGTGTGACGGGTGCGCCGGGGCGCGCGTTGTTAGCTTCCGCGAGTGACTGATCCGACCATCTCCGCGGTCATCGCGGTGTTCGCGGGTTTCGTGCTCGCGGGCCTCCTGGCCGTCCCGTACATCGCCGCGAGTTACCGGCGCCGCGGGGAGCTCGGGCTCTGGCGGGTCCTGCTGGTGTTCGGGTTCCTGGTCTACGCCATGTCCCTGTGGACGTACACGTTGCTCCCCATCCCGGAGACGACGGCGGCGTGGTGTGCCGAGCACGCGTCCAGTCACCTGCAACTGCGCCCGTTCCAGTTCGTCGCCGACATCCGTCGCGAACAGACCGGGGCCGGCCTGCGGGCGTTCCTGCGCAATCCCGCCGTCCAGCAGGCGGTGTTCAATGTCGCCTTGTTCGTGCCGCTGGGGATGTTCGTACGGCACCTCTTCCGGCGCGGCTTCGCGGCCACCGTCGCGATCGGCTTCGCGGTCTCGTTGTTCATCGAGTGCACCCAGCTGACCGGGGTCTGGTTCCTGTTCGAGTGCCCGTACCGGCTGGCCGACGTCGACGACCTGCTGACCAACACCCTCGGTGCCGCCGTCGGCTTCGGCCTCGCCCCGCTGTTGCGGCTGCTGCCGGGCAACGAGCCGTCCGCGCCGCCGGGAACGCCGCGGCCGGTCACCGCGCGCCGCCGCCTCCTCGGGATGGCCGTCGACGTCGTGTCGGTCGTCCTGCTCGGCACCACGGTCGGAATCGTGACGACCCTGCTCGTGGGTGAACCGAACACCGTGGTCACCGCGCTGATCGGCACCTTCCTGCCCGCGCTGCTCCTGCTGTTCGTCATCCCGGTCGTGGGCAACGGTGCCAGCTTCGGCCAGCGGGTCGTGTTGCTGCGCCCCGCCGGCCCGGACGGCGGGAAGCCCGCGCTGTGGCGGATGGTCGTGCGGTTCCTGGCCGGCTCCGGCGGCTATTTCACGCTGCTCACCTTGGCGTCGGTGGCCAACGGCGGGTTCGAGCCGCTGGCGAACCTGTTGTTCTTCGCCAGCGGAATCCTCGCCTTCCGGCCCGAAGGTCACCAGGGACTGTCCGGGCTGATCGCCGGTCTGCGGATGACCGACGTGCGCGAACTCGACGAGCCGGCCGAACCGAGCCTCATGAGCGGTAAGGAGTCTTAGGTGCTTCCGTGGATTCGGGCCTTGGGTTTTGGAGGGGGCTGGGTTGCGAAAGCCACTTTCGCAACCCTCCGGCCAGGCCCGGCCGGTGAGTTCCACCCGATCGGGTCGACCCTGCCCGTCGTGCGCGTCATTGCGCCTGGCAGGACGCACGGGCCGGAACACTCGCCCGGTGGACGTGGAGTCGATGGACGAAGTGGCCGACTGCCTGCTGTCGGTGGCCTGGAACATCTTCCCGCTGATGGGGAAACCGCCCGCGAGCCCGGGGAACCGGCCGGAGGAGATCCGGACCCTCCTCGTCGACGCCTGCCACGACGCCGGGATGCGAGCCCGTGAGTGGGCCGCGGAGCACGGGGCGGGAACCGAAGAAGACCGCCGTCCCTTCCTGCGGCTGGCGGAGGTCGGAACGGACGCTAACCTGTTCCTGGGCATGGTTTCCGGCACGTTGGTGCCCGATCACGAGCGAGTCCGCCGCCGCTGGGCCGAGATCGAGACCCTGGTCGTCGAGGCGGGTGAACTCGCCGTCCTGATCAAGGGACGGCCGCCCCTCGCCACGGGAGATCAGTCCTTTTCGAGCGTCAGGTCGTAGCGGTCGAGCACCTCCTTGACGGGCTGGAAGAACGTGGTGCCGCCCTCGGCGCAGTCACCGGAACCGCCCGAGGTCATGCCCTGCGCCTGCACGAGTTTCGTGCCGGAGCCCGACGAGGGGCGGCTGACGAACGAGCCACCGGAGTCGCCCGGTTCGGCGCAGGCGTCGGTCTGGGTGAGGCCCCGCACGATGTTCCCGTTGCCGTAGTTCACCGTCTGGTCCAGCGCTTCGACCCGCCCGCAGTGCCAGTGGGTGGTGATCCCGGACCGGCAGACCCGGCCGCCGACGCCGACCACGTCGGCGCCCTCGATCCGCACGTCGGACCCGTCCTCGTACCGGTCGACCCGCGGCGGGGTCGAGACGTCGGAGTGTGTCACCTTGACCGTCCCGTAGTCGTTGCCGGGGAAGGAAGACCTCGCGACCTTGCCGATCGTGCCCCCGGCGCCGCGCACGGTGCCGCCGAGTTCGGTGCAGTGGCCCGCGGTGATCACGTAATGATCGTCGTCGTCGTACGCGGTGAACCCGACCGAACAGGCACCGCCGCTGAAGTACAGGCCTTGCCCGCCGACCACGCTCCACAACGGCCGCGGCGCGCTCTTCACGTGTTCCACCCGGACCGGGACCCCGGCGGAGGTGGCCCACGCCAGTCCGGCGGGATCGCCGCCCACCACACTGACCACGACGTCGTTCGACGGCACGTCGACGTACCAGCCGGCGACCGAGCGGGGCAGGCCCGCGGTTCTGCTGTCCAATGTGGACTGGATCTGCCGCAGTTCGGCGGCGCTGTGCCGCAGTACCTTCGGGATCGCGCCCGCGGCGCGGATTCGGGAAGACCGGCTCGCGTCGGTGGTACCGACGATCAGTTCACCGGTCGTGGCGTCCAGCCAGGACCCGGCGAACGCGGCGCCGAGCGAGGTGCCGAGATCCTGCTGGGCGGCGGCCACCGTGGCCGTGCCCGCCGCTTCGTTCAGCACCGATGTCGCGGCGGAAGCCGGTGCCGCGAAGGCGGTGACGGCTGCCGCCGCGCCGATCAGGACGGTCAGGGTGCGCAGAGGACGTCGGATCACGAAAACCTCCATGGGTTCACGGAATTCGTTGCGGGAGAAGCGTTCCTTGATCGACGTTACGACAGGGGGACACCGGCCGAATGCCGCCATTTGAGTAGCGCTGGGAATTCGCCTTTCCGGCTCAGCGGAATGGCGGCTCCTCACTCGTGTGAGTGGGGATTGCACGATTTGCCGTCCCCGATCCGCTGACCGGCGAACGACGCTCAGCGACGTTCATACGCCCGTTCGGGAAAGGGGCTTCCCAGGCAGGAAATCGCAGATCACCTGATGGTGTCCACGCTGAACCCGTTCGCCCGCATCGGTGACGAACGCGTTTCTTTCACCAGCAGGAAACGAGGCCCGCCGTGAACATCAGGCCGACCGTGAGCACGGGCGCGGCGAACAACGCCAGCGCTCCGCCCGCGACGGCTCGCACCCGTTCCGGGAGGCGCGCCGAACGCACGGTCTCCGGTCCGTGCCCGGCGGGTCCAGCGCCAAGGTCGCGTCGTTGGCGGCGAGCTGGGCTTCCCGTTCGAAATGGACACCGTAGTGCGTGGCGACCGGCTGGTCGCCACGCACTACGGCTTCTACAACATGGTCGTCGGCGTGGGCATCCTCCTCGGCAACCTCTTCACCGGCACTGTCTTCGACCTCGCGCGCCGGGCAGGCTACCCGGAATTCCCGTGGCTGGCCCTGACGGTGATCGGCGCGCTCTGTGCCTGGGGATTGCGTGGTCTCGACCGGAGCCGCCTTCAGACGAGCGTCGTCCAGTAACTCCAGAAGGCCTGCAGGACCGCGACGGTGATGGCGGCGTACCAGACCACGAGGACCACACTGTGGTACCGGATCGCCGCCTTCACCTCCGGTCCTTTGTGGAGGTTGTGCAGGGTCGTGTACCAGAAGACGGCGATGGTGACCGCCCAGACGACCATGCAGTACGGGCACAGCGCGCCGATGACGTACAGGCTCTGCAGCATCAGCCAGTGCACGAAGACGACACCGAGGGCCGCGCCGGCTTGCAGGCCCAGCCAGTACCAGCGAGGGAGCTTTGCTCCGCCGAGCAACGCGACCCCGGTCGTCACGACCACGCCGAACCCGGCGATCCCCAGCAACGGATTGGGGAACCCGAACAGCTCGGCCTGCGGCGTCTTCATGATCGACCCGCAGCTGAGCACCGGGTTGACACTGCAGGTCGGGATGTAGGAGAAGTCCTTGAGCAGCGCGATCTTCTCGACGGTGAGCACGAACGACGCCAGCAGCCCGATCGCGCCGCCGACCAGCAGCACCCACGGTGTCACCCGGACGGCGAACGGCGTCATTTCGCCAGTTCCCGGTCGATGACGGCCTTGAGGCCCTGATAGGACGGTGAACCCGAGAACTTGACGCCGTTGACGAAGAACGTCGGCGTGCCCTCGACGCCGATGTTCGCGCCGTCGGTGCGGTCGGCGAGCACCCGGCCGAGGGTGACCGGGTCGTCGAGCGCGGTTTCGAAGGCCTGCAGGTCGAGACCCAGTTCGCGGGCGAACCCGAGGAAGGTCTCGCGGTGGGAGACCTGCTGGTCACCCCACTCCGGCTGCTTCTCGAACATCAGGCGGTACATCGGTTCGAGCTTGCCCTGTCCACCCGCCGCCTCCACGGCCTGCGCGGCGAGTTCGGCGTTCTGATGGTTCGGGATGGGGAAGTAGCGCATCACGAAGGTGACACGGTCGCCGTACTCGGCTCGGAGGCGTTCGACGCCGGGAAACGCGGCGCCGCACGCCTCGCATTCGAGGTCGAGGAACTCCACGACGGTCACCTTGCTGCCCGGCGGGTCGGAGAGCCGATGGCTGTCCGGCCGGACGAGGATCGACGCGGGTACCACCGGGGGAGCGTCGATCGCCTGCCCGCTCGGGGGGTCCTCACCCAGATTGGTCACGACGAGCAACGCGGCCACGACCGCGACGACGACGGCCACGACCGTCAGGGAAACCTTGGTGTTCTTGGTCATTCTGTTGTGTCCTTGGCTCGGTTCCGGCAACTGAAAGCGGCGTGGGCGTGCCGGATCAGGTACGGGAAACGCAGAGCTGGACGAGTGGTGGTGTGGTCGTCGAACGCCTTGCCGGGGAGGACGGCGGTATGCCCGTCCCGCCGGGGCGGTGATGCCGGACGAGCAGGACGAGCACGGCAAGCAGCGCCACACCGACGCCCGCGACGTCGTCGAGGTGGTTGTCCGGAAGGGGCTGGTCCGCCGGGCTCAGCAGGGATGCGGCCGGCTCGCATTCGTCGGCCGGGGTCGTGGTGTGGGTGGCTTCGGCGGCGAACAGGGGAGCACAGGGCGAGCCGGCCGCCGCCGCTCCGTCACTGCACAAGGAACCCTGCAAGAGGGCGACAGCGGTGAGCGCGGCCAGCACGGCGAAAAGCCGCGCTGTCATCCTCACAGTCCGTCTGCCGGTCACGCGGTGCAGGGTAAAGGTGACCTTGTAAAGCCGGGGCGAACTCGGACAAACCGGCCTACAGTGGTCGGCGATCCCGAGTGGAAGGACGCCCCCTTGCCGAGGTTCAAGGATGTCTACGCGGTCCTGCCGGTTTCCGACCATGCCGCCGCCGTCGCCTGGTACGAGCAGTGGATCGGGCGGCGGCCCGACACCGAACCCATGGAAGGCGTCGCGGAATGGCAGATCACCGGGAACGCCGGGCTCCAGGTCGCCCACGACCCGGAAGCCGCGGGCAGGAGCACCGTGGTCCTCGTCGTCGAGGACATCGACGAGACCGTCGGCGACCTCGCGGGGCGCGGCGTGGGGTGCGGCCCGATCCAGGACTTCGGCTTCGTCAAGCTGACGGAGATCGCGGATCCGTCGGGCAACAAGGTCACCTTCGTCTGGGAGAACCCTTCGCAGGAGTAGGCCGCAGCCAATTCTTTCCGGAAGATGACGGGATCGCGCGGAGCGTTGCCCGTGGCGCGCCGCCGATGGTCCGATTCCCTCCGTCATCGACACTGGAGGGAATCCCATGAAGCATTCGAGGCGCAAGACCCTCGCGCTGGCACTGCTGGTGCCGTTCGCCACGCTCGTCGCGGTGCCCGGCGCCGAGGCGGCGACCGAACGCACGATCAAGGTCGTCACCTACAACGTGGGTGACGCGGGCGGTCTCAAGGCCGACCTCGTCCGTCTGATCGAGACCGAACGCCCCGCCGTCATCGGGCTGCAGGAGGTCGCCGACCGCGAGGCGGTGGTGAAGGAGGCCGCGGCCGCGACGGGATACGTCGCCATCTACGAGTCGGACCGCCGCGCGATCAAGCACAACGCCATCCTCGTGCGCGGCAATATGACCGTCACCGGCCACGGCGCGCACGAGATCTCACCCGCGTCCAAAGTGGACCCGTCCACACCCGGTACCGGCCCCGCGGAGCCCGGCGACTGTGGCTGCTGGGTGCCACCGAAGTACGTCAACTGGGTACGGGTGGGAGGCGCGGGCTTCGAGTGGGTCGTGGGCGTCGTGCACCTGACCCCGTCCGCGCAGCGGTTCGCCCTCAATCGTGAACTGCACAATCTGCAGGTCCGCACTACCGCGGACTGGTTCTCCTCGCGTGCGGCCGAGCCCGTCGTCATGGGTGACTTCAATGCCGAACCGGGTTCGGACCTGATGGTGGGGCTGCGGCGAGTGGCCGATTCCTACAGCGCTCCGAGCCATGGCACCAGGTCCATCGACCACGTGTGGGCGAAGAAGGACTCGACCGGGTCCGCGGTGGACGCCCTCGGCGGCTACGGAAGTGACCACCGTCCGGTGCGCGTTCGGGTGACGGTGACCCGATGACGCGACGCGCCCTGATCGCCCTCGTATGCGGCGTCGGCCTGCTGACGGCCGTGCCGTCCGCGACAGCCGAAACCGGGCCGCGCGACGAGTCGCTGGACTTCCGGTTCCCAGCGGCGGATCTGATGCGGGTGCCGGAGACGAACACCTATGTCGCGGTCGGCGCGAGCATTCCCGGCAAGAAGTTGCCGTACACCGAAGTCGAGTTCGGTGGCGGATCGTTCCAGCGCCGAGGCGCCGTCGATGGCGACGCCTGGGACGGCGTCACGTTCCCCGCGGGATACTGGGCGAGACCCGACTCTCCACTGTGGACACCGGCGTTGTTCGCGCACCAGGAGGACGGCCGTGTCGTCTACTACGTGTTCTACAGCGCGGCGCTTCCCGGCCCCGAGCCCGCCGGCCAGGCGAAACACTGCGTCGGCTACGCCACCTCGTTGCGGGCCACGGGAGGCTTCGTCGCCAACGCCGATCCGCTGTTCTGCCCGGATCGCGGGTGGGCGATCGACGCCGACGTGAGCAGGGGACAAGGCGAGGTCTGGCTGACCTTGCGCAACGGCGCGTGGACGCAGGACCGCGTCACCGCTCTGGGAGCGGCGAAACTGGACTTCGACCGGCCTCGCCACGTGCGGCGGATAGCCGAAGCCGACGCGAAGAAGCTCATTGACAACGCGAATCTCGAGTGGACGCACCACAACAGTCCGTCCGACGACGTCCTCACGATCGAGAATCCCAACGCCGTCCGCATCGACGGTGACTGGTACCTCTTCTACTCGGGGAACAACTGGTACGCGAACCGCTATGCGACCGGTGTCGCCTACTGCGGAACCGCGCTGACCGACAACCGGTGCACCCCGATGGCCGAGCAACGGGCGTATTTCTCCTATCAGCCGGACCCGGACGGTGAGCCGCGATTCCGGCCCGGTCTGCCGGACAAGTACCGCAAGAAGAACCTGCCGGGCAACAAGCGGGGTCCTGGTGCGTTCAACGCGTTCCAGGCGCCCGATGGTTCGTGGTGGGCTTCGTGGAACTACATCACCGACGCGAGCTTGCTTCCGCATGAGGATCCTTCGCCGGAACGGCGGAGCCGGATCGCTCGGTTGGTGAAAACCGGCAGTGGGGCAGCGGCCGAATTCAGCGTGCGGTGGTGACCCGCCGGATGATTGATCTCCGGATCACCGGGTAATCGCCTCGTGCCGGCCTCCACCAGCCGGATGCGACACCAACGGAGTTGAGAACCATGACACACGCATACGAAGATCCCGAGTCATCGGCCGAACGGGTGGCCGTGCCGGAACCACGCGGCGAGAACGATGCCCTGGAGGAAACGGCCCTAGAGCTTGAGCCCACGATCGTGCTCGGCCGGGAGTGAGTCTTCACAAGGGAAGGAGGCCGGCTCCTACGACGAGCCGGCCTCTCCCCGTGACGACCTCGGTGCCGGTCGTTACCGGCTCTGCCGGGCGCGAGCGGTCTCGCGGCGGCTGGCTTTCTCGAGCGCCTTGACCAGTTCGCTCTTCGACATGCGGGAACGCCCGCGAATCCCGAGCTCGCGGGCCCGCTGATACAGGTGTTCCTTTCCGGCTCGCGCGTCGACGCCTCCGTGGGTGCTCTTCGTACGCTGCCCGGCACCGCCCGCGGCCTGCTCATCGGACGGCCCGCGGCGCTCCTTCGGCTCCCAATGGTCACCGACTTTTTCGAAGGAGTGCTTCACGGCGGCGAACGCGGTCTGGCTGGCGCGGCGGCCGGGCCCGTAGGTTTCGAGCGCCGAATCATGCGCGGCCACCCAGGTGTCCTGGGCCTCGCGCGGCGAACGCAAGAGCGTGCTGGGCAGGTCTTCCCGTCCTGGCATGACGGACCTCCTTCCTCACGGATCACGCTCTCGGATAACCGATCCCGTCCCGGCCGAAACCAACGGTGAGTAGGGCGAGCCCTACCACGCGGTGTCCAGCAGTCACCACGACAAGTCAGCGGGCTGACCCGATGGCCCAGGACGAGGTGGACCGCGATGCTGGACGCGATCGATCCGAGCATCCGAACGAAGGAAACGTATGACGAGAGCGGGTTCCGTGCGCAGCCACCTGATTCGTGCCGCCAGTGTCGCGCTGGTGGGAGCTTTCTGCGCGATCGCCCTACCCGGCAGTGCCGATGCCGTGGTGAACGGGAAGGACTCCACCGAGCGCTACGAGTTCATGGCGTCGATCCCGGAGGTCGTGCCCGAGCTGAACAACGCCAAAGGTGTCTGCGGGGCCGTGCTGATCCACCCGCGATGGGTGGTGACCGCGGCGCACTGTGTCGACCCGGGGAACAACCCGGCTCAGCCGGAGGGGACGGTGCGCATCGGCAGCGAGCGACGGACCTCCGGCGGCACCGTCCGCACGATCGACCGCATGGTGCGCCACCCCGGCTACCAGCCGGGCCAGCCGAACAAGAACGACATCGCGCTCGTGCGCCTGGACCGGCCCGTCTCCGAACGGCCCATCCGCATCGCCGGCCGCCCCGGCCGCCCCGGCACACCGACCCGCTTGATGGGCTTCGGCACCACGGTCGACACCGCCGACATCACCAAAGTGGTATTCCCCGAACGACTCCAGCAGCTCGACACTCGCCGGGGAGCGGTGTCGGAATGCTCGCCCGGCTACGCGGACTCGACCCGGCTCTGCACGATCAGCCGCAAGCCCGGTGCGATGGCGTGCATGGGGGACTCCGGTGGCCCGCAGATCCAGCGCGGGAAGTGGGGCCGGTGGGAGCTGATCGGCGTCACCTCGGGACCTGGTGACAACGACGTGCCCTGCGCCAACGGACCCGGCCTCTACACCAGCGTGCCCGCCTACAAGGGCTGGATCCACCGCACCATCCACGGACACCGCTGACGCTCCTGCGCTTCGGCAGCGGGCGAGGACGGTGACCTGACCGTCCTCGCCCGCTTGCCGGCGCTTCACCGGGGCGCGAGTGCCTCCAAAGACGACAGCTGCGCCTTGTGCAGGTTCGAGATGATGTTCCTCGGCTTGTCCGCGGCCTTGCTGTAGTAGTGCGCGCCGGACTCGAACGCCAGGTAGACGTTGCTGCCGTAGACCGTCAGCCCCTCGGACATGCTCGGCGCGCGGAAGCAGTGCTTCTTGGCCGTGTCCAGGTCTTTGTCGCCGGCGCCGCGCCGGACCACGTAGAGGTTGCTGCGGTTGTTCCTGCCGTGCGAAGTGCTGTAGATGAACAGGTCCTTGGTGACGATGAGGCCCTGCGTCTTCGTCGGCACCTCCCACGACCCCGGCCGGTAGCCCAGCTTGCCGTCGGCGCCGACGGTGTACGAGTGCATCAGTCCGCGCTTGGAGTCTTCGAACTTGCCCGCCCACAGGGTGTTGCTCGGGCCGTGGCTGGTAAGGAATGAGGCGGCGTAGACGGTCTGCGCCTTGCCTTCCTGCTCAATGGGCAGCGACTTCTTGATCGCGTTCTTCAGCTTCGCCAGCGAGTACTTGCGAATCGTGTCGCCCTTGCCCGACACGAATGCCCAACCCTGCTTCTCGAATACGGCGATCCCGCCGACGTGCGAGTAAGCGAGCAGCGCCTGGCCGACCTGCTTGCCGGTCTTGGCGTCGATCCCGATGATGATCGCGCTGCGGTGGCCCGACTCGTACGAGGTGACCAGGATCAGGTCGTTCGACCCGTCCCAGTTCGACCAGGTCGCCGTGCCCTGGGGGATGTTGGTCGCCAGCGCGGGCACAGGGTGACTCTTGCTGAACCGGTTGTCGTAGGCGTAGGAGGCCGATTCCCCGTGGTAGAAGGGGCCGTCCTTGCCGCTGGACTTCGTGTCGCAGGTGATGGCCGCGGCCTCAGCGGAGGCGGTGCCCACCGTGGTGAGGCCGAGCATCAGCACGCTCGCCGCGGCAGTGATCGTCGCCTTCTTGAGCAGGGTCTTCATTCATCCCCTTGTAGTCGTTGTACGTCCAGTTCTCAACTGGGACTCGCGGGAAGCGCTCGCGGTTCCCTGCGTGCCTTCGCCACGCGCGCATGATCGCGAGGTGCTGATGCGGCAGGACAACAACACCCTTTGCGCCTTGGCGAAAAGGGTGTGTGCCCGGTCCGTCTCGCCGGTGACACTGACGCCCACGCCCTGACGAAATGGGGCCGCTGAACCAAGCCGCACCATGAGGGGACGAAAACCTGCCTGAGGTGTCGCTGGTCGCGATCCTCGACGCGGACAAGGAGGGCTTCCTCCGCAGTGGCACGTCGCTGATCCAGACGATCGGTCGCGCG
>NZ_JBWKEC010000043.1:0-54455 GCF_056435645.1 Amycolatopsis sp. NPDC043889 | reverse complement strand
GGACGCCGCTGCCCCACCCAGCCCACCTCTCACCGAAGATCAACGAGACACGGCATCAAACCACACCCCAAAGGTCATTCTGTTAGGACCCCTTAGTCCTCTGAATGCGTAGACGGGGCGCGGTGGGCCCTTCCCGCATTCAGAGGACTAAACGCGGTCAGCCGCCGAACATCAGCCGCCATTCGTCCAGCGACTTCGGCCGGAACACGAAGTTCGTGTCCTTCACCCGCGACAGGTTCGCCGACGGCTCCGCCGAGTACTGGTGTCCCGGGTAGACGACCGGATCGCCGTCCAGTCCGGCCAGCCATTGCAGGCTCCGGTAGATCGCCTCCGCGTCCCCGCCGGGGAAATCGGTCCGGCCGCAGCCTTCGAGGAACAGAGTGTCGCCGGAGACGAGCTTCCCGTCGACCAGGAAGCACTGGCTGCCCGGAGTGTGCCCCGGCGTGTGCAGCAGCCGGATCGGCACCGCGCCGACCTCCAGCACGTCGTCGTGTTCGTGCGAGCGCAGGTCGGTTCCGGAGACGCCGGTGATCCGGCGGACCCACTCGGCCTCCGCGCCGTTGACGTGGATCGGCACCTGGACGCGTTCCAGCAGTTCCGCGATCCCCGGCAGCGAGAAGCCCATCATCTCGCCGCCGACGTGGTCGGGGTGGTGATGCGTGGCGAGGACACCGGTCAGCCGCATGCCGTCGGCTTCCAGCAGGTCCAGCAGATCACCGACCGCGTACGCCGGGTCGACGACGACGGCCTCGTTCGTCTCCCGATCGCCGATCAGATAGGCGAAGTTGACCATCTGCGTCGCGACGGGATCCCCCACCGCGAAGTCACGGCCAGCGAGCAATTGCCGGAAGTACAGCCTGTCAGCCATGCGGACACCTTACGGCGCTACTCCCCTGTCGTTCCGTCGGCCAGCTCCCGAAGGATGTCCAGATGCCCGACGTGCCGGGCGGTCTCCTGGACGACGTGCGCGAGCACCCAGCGGACGGTGAACTTGCCCGACTTGCGCGCGCGATCGTCCGGCGAGACCCCGGCCAGCGACGATTCCGCCAAGGCCCACTCGGCGCGGTACGCCTCGACGACGGAACGCGGATCGTCGTCCTCGGTCAGGTCCCAGCTCGGATCCGGTGAGCCTTCCCACAGCGAAGGCAGGTCCACGCCGCCCGCTTCGATCGAGAGCCACCAGCGCTCCACCGCGGTCAGATGCTTGAGCAACCCCAGCGCGCTCATCCGCGGGGACGACGGCAGCGGTGTCGCGGCCGCCTGGTCCCTGGTCAGCCCGGCGACCTTGTTCACCGCTGTCGCGCGGAGGAAACGCAGGAAGTCCCACTGGAGCGCGGCTTCGTCCTCGGCGATCCCGTTCGGCCAGGCGCGCTCCACCGGCTCGGCGGCGCTCGAACCCGTGTTCGACATGCGGTCACTGTACACATACGGCGATCTCGCGTGACTGAAGGCGTAACTCGCGTGCTTGAAGGCGTAACTCGTGAGTTACGCGCCCAATCACGCGAGATCGCCCTTTGATCACGCGAGTTACGTGCCCAATCACGTGAGATCCCCGTGTGGACACTGCGGGGCTAGGCTCACGGTTCATGTGGTGGGGTTTGGTTTGCGCGTTCTTCGCGGCCTGTGCGTACGGCGTCGCTTCGGTGATGCAGGCGATAGCCGCGAAAGCGACGTCGGGCGCGGAAGATCGCGTCGATCCCCGCCTGCTCGTGCGGGTGCTGCGGCAGTGGAAGTTCGTCGCGGGTCTCGCGCTCGACGTCATCGGGTTCGTCGCCCAGGTCGCCGCGCTGCGGGTACTGCCGCTGTTCGTGGTCCAGGCGGCGCTGGCCGGAAGCCTCGCCGTGACGGCGGTGGCCGCGCGGACGCTCGGGGTCCGGCTGGGGCGTCGCGAGTGGACGGCGGTCGCGGTCGTCTGCGCCGGGCTCGCGTTGCTCGGGATGTCCGCGGAAAGCGAGGGCTCGGCGTCGACCGGGCTGGGTTTCCGGCTCGTGCTGATCGGTGCGGTCGCGGTGCTCGGCACGGCCGGGATGTTCGCCGGTCGCGCGTCGCGCCGGATCCGGACACCGGCGCTCGGGTTGATCGCCGGCCTGTGCTTCGGCGTGGTCGCCCTTTCCGGGCGCGCGCTCACCAGCCTCGCCCCGCTGGATCTGCTGACCGACCCAGCGACGTACACGCTGGGTGTGGCGGGTGCGCTGGCGATGTTGTTCTACGCCACCGCGTTGCAGCGCGGCAGTGTCACGACGTCGACCGCGATGATGGTGATCGGCGAGACCGTCTTCCCGTCTCTGATCGGGGTGCTCGTACTGGGCGACACCACGCGACCGGGGTTCGCGGCCGTGGCGGCGGTCGGGTTCGTGCTCGCGGTTTCGGCGGCGCTCGCGCTGGCCCGCTTCGGCGAGCCCGCGCCGATCGAGCCGGTCAGCGCGCAGCTCGGCTGACCCCGCGCCGGGACACCAGCAGCCAGGCCAGGTACAGCCCGCCGATCGCCCCGGTGACGAGACCGACGGGCAGGCCCGCCAAGAACTGCTGGGTGATCAGATCGCTGGTCACCAGCAGGAGCATGCCCATCAGCGCGGCCGCGGCGAGGCCCGGCCCCGAAGACCGCGTAAGCCGCTTCGCCAGCTGAGGCGCGGCGAGTGCCAGGAACGCGATCGGACCGGCGGCCGCCGTCGCGATCGAACACAGCCCGACGCTGACCCCGAGGAGCACGACCCGGCTCCGCTGCACCGGCACGCCGAGCCCCTTGGCCGAGTCGTCCCCCATCTCCAGCAGGGAAAGCCTTCTGCCGTAGACGAAAGCGGGCGGAAGCAGGACGGCGATGGCGATCGCGACAGGGCCGACATGCTCCCAGCCGCGCCCGTTGAGCCCGCCGACCAGCCACGCTTGCGCCGCGAGACCGTCCTGCCAGGAGGCCCTGGTGATCAGGTAGGAGTTGAACGCGATGAGCATCGCGTTCACCCCGATACCGACGAGGATCAGCCGGAAGGTGTGCACGCCGCCCTTCAGCGCGAGCAAGGCGATCAACGCCGCAGTCGCGACCCCGCCGACCAGCGCTCCCAAGGACACCTGGAGCATGCCGCCGTGCACCACGATGATCGTCAGCAGCGCACCGGCGGCCGCGCCTTCGGTGAAGCCGATGAAGTCGGGGCTGCCCAAGGGATTCCCGGACAGGCTCTGCAGGATCGCGCCGCTGACCGCGAGCGCGCCGCCGACCAGCAGCGCGGTCAGCAGGCGAGGCAACCGCAGGGTGGTCACGATGAACTCCGTGCTCCGGTCGCCGAAGCCGAACAGCGTCTGGACGACCTCGCCGACGGACAACGGGTAGTCGCCGGTGGTCATGCTGACCGCGCCGAGGAGGAACACGGCGATGGCCAGCAGCGCGACGACGATCGCGGCTCGCGGGGTGACGCGAAGGGAAAGTCCGCCGCCCGGGGTGCGCAGGACGCGGGTGCTCATCCGTGGGTGCTCCTTGATCGCGGTCACAGCCTGGCCAGCTTCCTGCGGCGGCAGAGCGCGATGAACACCGGCGCGCCGAGGAACGCGACGACGATGCCCGCCTGCAGTTCCTCCGGCGGGTTCAGCACGCGGCCGACGACGTCGGCGCCGATCAGCGCGATCGGCGCGAGCAGCATCGAATACGGCAGGACCCAGCGCTGGTCCGGGCCGACCAGCATGCGCGCGGCGTGCGGCACGGCGAGCCCGAGGAACAGTACGGGTCCGATCGCCGCGGTCCCCGCACCGCAGAGCAGCATCGCCACGACCGCGCCCAGCACCCGGGTGCGGCCCACGTGGGCGCCGAGCGCCTTGCCGGTCTGGTCGCCGAGCGCGAGAACGTTGAGCGGCCGGGCGAGCAGCAGCGCGATGATCACACCGACCGCGACGAACGGCGAGATCTGCAGGAACACGTCCCATTTGCGGCCGCTGAGCGAACCGACGTTCCAGAAGCGGAACTGGTTGAACGTCTCGGGCATCAGCAGCAGGATCCCGACGATGTAGGCCTGGAGCACGGCCATGACGGCCGAACCGGCGAGCACGAGCCGGTCCGGCGTGGCACTGCGCCCCGCCGAGCCGAGCACGTACACCACGACCGAGGCGATCGCGGCGCCGGCGAAGGCGAACCAGATGTAGCCGAGCACGCTGGTGACCCCGACGAACGCGATCCCCGACACGACCGCGGCCGAAGCACCGGTGTTGACGCCGAGCAGGCCGGGATCGGCGAGCGGGTTCCGGGTGAGCGCCTGCATCACCGCGCCCGCCAGGCCGAGCGCCGCCCCCACGACCACGCCCAGCAGGGTACGCGGGATACGGAGGTCGTGGATGATCACCGCGTCGGTCGAGCCGTCGTTGTGCCACAGCACCGACCAGGTCGAGGTGAACGGGATGCTCTTCGACCCCACCCAGATACTGAGCAGGAACACCAGCGCCAGCAGGGCGAGCCCGACCACCAGACCGCCGGCGCGGAACGTCCGTGCCGCCGCGCTGGGCGGGGACGCCGCAGCGGGCGGGCGTTCGGTGACGACCACGGAACCTCCTTCGAGTGAGGCGAGGCTAACCGAACGCGGGAGTTCACCTCAACGAGCTACCTACTTAGACTAGCCTTACCTTCCCCACCACGAACGGAGGCGCCGGTGACCGCAACGGCCACCACCAGCCGGAGTGTCCTGCGGCAGGCGATTTCCGGGCAGCGACGGCGGGTCACTCTCGCCTCCGTGCTCGCCGCTGGGCACCAGGGCGGTGAAGCCCTCGTCCCGGTGATCATCGGTGTGGTGATCGATCAGGCGGTCGACGGCGGTTCCGTGGGCACGCTCGTGTTCTGGATCGCCGTGCTCGGCGTGATCTTCGCCGGACTGTCCTACAGCTACCGGTTCGCCGCGCGCGCGGCCGAGGGCGCGTCGCTGCGGGCGGCGCACGACCTGCGCATCGCGATCAGCCGACGGGTCCTGCATCCCGGTGGCGGCGCCGACAAGGGCAAGCTCGCAGGCGAGCTGGTCAACATCGGCACCAGCGACGCGCAACGCGTCGGGGTGGTGAACGCGGCACTGCCGTTCGGGATCGCCGCGCTCGCCGGGGTGCTGGTCAGCGCCATCGCGCTGCTGCGGATCTCGCTTCCGCTGGGGCTCCTCGTGCTCCTGGGCACACCTCCGCTGCTGTACCTCGCGCATCTCATCGGCAAGCCGCTGGAGCGCCGCAGCGAAGCCGAACAGGAACGGTCCGCGCACGCCTCGGGCGTCGCCACGGACCTGGTGTCCGGCCTGCGGGTGCTCAAGGGCATCGGCGCCGAACCCGCCGCGGTCGCCCGCTACCGCGACACGAGCCAGAGCTCGCTCAAGGCGACCTTGCGCGCCGCGCGGGCCAAGGCCTGGCACGACGGCGCGGTGCTCGCGCTGACCGGCGGCTTCATCGCGGTCGTCGCCCTCGTCGGCGGGCATCTCGCGGCGTCGGACTCGATCAGCGTCGGCGATCTCGTCGCCGCGGTGGGGCTGGCCCAGTTCCTGCTCACGCCGTTCCTGATCTTCTCGTGGGTCAACGGCGAACTGGCGCAGGGCCGCGCGTCGGCGTCCCGGGTCGCCGACCTGCTGACCACGCAGGTGGCGGTCGAACCAGGGGACGGCGAACTCCCTTCCCCCGCCGGCGGGAACGTCCGGTTCACCGAGGTCTCGTACGGCAGCCTCCGCGGCGTCGACCTCGAAATCCCGGCCGGGCAGCTGATCGGCGTCGTCGCCGCGGATCCGGCCGCCGCGACCGATCTGCTCGACTGCCTCGGCCGCGCGGGAGATCCGGCCGAGGGCAAGGTCCACGTCGACGGCGTCGATCTGTCCACTGTGGATCCGGAGCGAGTGCGGGAGGTCGTCCTGGTCGCCGCGCACGACGCGGACCTGTTCGAAGGGACGCTCGCGGAGAACGTCCACGCGGACGGCCTTTCCTCCGACGAGGCGTTGGCCGCGTCGGCCGCGGACGAGGTCGCGGCGGCCTTGCCGGACGGCACCGCGACCGCGGTCACCGAACGCGGACGTTCCCTCTCCGGCGGCCAGCGGCAGCGTGTCGCGCTCGCCCGCGCGCTCGCCGCGGACGCGCCGGTGCTCGTCGTCCACGACCCGACGACGGCGGTCGACACGGTGACCGAGGCGAAGATCGCCACCGGGCTCGCCCGGCTACGACGAGGACGGACCACGATCCTGGTGACCACGAGTCCCGCCCTGCTCGCCGTGGCCGACCGCGTCGTCGTCCTGGACGGCGGCCGGATCACCGGCGAGGGCGGCCACGCCGAACTCGCCCGCGATCGCGCCGACTACCGCGCGGCGGTGCTGTCATGACCCGTGAACTCCTCCCCACCGCCGACGGCAAGCGGATCCGCGCCGTCCTCGGCGAACTGCTCCGCACCTCGAAGGCCCGTGCCATCGGCGCGCTGGCGATGCTCGTCGGCGCGACCGCGATCGGGCTGCTCACCGCCCGGCTGCTCGGCCACATCGTCGACCTGGTCATCGAGAAGCGGCCCGCGACCGAGCTGACCACCCCCGTGGTGGCACTGGTCCTGGTCGCCGTCGCACAGGCCATCGCGACCGCGTTGGGTGTCTCGCTCACCGCCAAGCTCGGCGAAACACTGCTCGCGGAACTCCGCGAACGGTTCGTCGACCGGGCGCTGGGGCTCCCGCTGGAACAGGTCGAACGCGCGGGCTCCGGAGACCTCACCGCCCGCGTCACCAACGACGTCACGGTGGTCGCGAGGGCGGTCCGCGAAGCCCTGCCCGAACTGGGTCGCTCGGTGCTGACGATCGTGCTGACCCTCGGCGCGCTCGCCGTGCTCGACTGGCGGTTCCTCCTGGCCGCGCTGCTCGCGACACCGATCCAGCTGCACACCGTCCGCTGGTACGTCCGCAACGCCGTCCCGTTGTACGCGAAGCAGCGGATCGCGACGGGTTCGCAGCAGCAGCAACTACTCGACACGATCGGGGGCGCGAAGACCGTCCGCGCGTTCCGGCTCGCCGACGCCCACGTGGAGCGGGTCCGGCAGCGGTCCGAGGGAGCGATGGACCTGATGCTGCGCGGTGTCCGGCTGATGACGAAGTTCTTCGCCCGGCTCAACCTTGCCGAGTTCGTCGGTCTCTCGGCCGTACTCGCGGCCGGCTTCCTGCTGGTGGGCGCCGACGCCGTGACCGTCGGCGCGGCGACCGCGGCGGCGTTGTACTTCCACAGCCTCTTCGGTCCGATCAACACCGCGCTGGCGCTCGTCGACGACGCGCAAGCGGCCGCCGCGAGCCTCGCCCGGCTGATCGGTGTCGCCGATCTGCCCGCGCCGCGCGAACCCGAACGACCGGCGAAACCCGTCGACGCCTCGGTGAAGGCGGCGGGCATCTCCCATTCCTATGTGGACGGTCATCCGGTGTTGCGGGACGTCGATCTCAGCCTCTCCCCCGGTGAGCGGGTCGCGCTGGTCGGCGCGAGCGGGGCGGGCAAGACGACACTGGCCAAGCTGATCGCCGGGATCCACACCCCGGCCTCGGGGACCATCGCCGTCGGCGGGGTCCCGCTCGACGAACTCGGGCCGTCCGCCACGCGACAGGCGGTCGCGCTGATCAGCCAGGAGGTGCATGTCTTCGCCGGTTCGCTGGCGGACGACCTCCGGCTCGCCCGTCCCGGCGCTTCCGACGCGGAGTTGCTGGCGGCGCTGGAAAAAGTCGGCGCGCGCGGCTGGGCGGAGGCGCTGAGCGAAGGCCTCGCGACCGTGGTCGGCGAGGGCGGGCATCAGCTGACCGTCACCCAGTCGCAGCAGCTGGCGCTGGCGAGGCTGGTGCTCGCCGATCCGCCGATCGCGATCCTCGACGAGGCGACCGCCGAAGCCGGCAGCGCGGGGGCGAAGACCCTCGAAGCCGCCGCAGCCGCGGCGCTGGAGGGCCGGACCGGTCTGGTCGTCGCGCACCGGCTGACGCAGGCCGCGGCGTCGGACCGCGTCGTCGTGCTCGACGCGGGCGTGATCGCCGAAAGCGGGACGCACGACGAACTCGTGGCCTCCGGCGGTCACTACGCAACGCTCTGGGCGGCCTGGTCGGACAACCGTTCACGGACGTGATCCGGGACGCACCGTCACCGGTTGCAATCGGGCGGTCGGCGTCTTAGGTTAGCCAAACCTGATCCTTGATTAATCCGGCATTCCGCCGGACAGCCGATCACGAAGGACGGACGATGGCCCGAATCCCCACCCTCTCCGCCGTGCGCGGGCGCCTGAAGACCGCCGGCCTGCTGGCGTCCACCCTGGTGCTGGCCGCCTCGCTCACCGCGTGCGGAGGAGGCGGCGAGTCGGCCACCCCGGCCGCGCAGAACTCCGCCGGCTCCGCGGTCGACGCGAACGCGTTCCCGACCACGATCGAGCACAAGTACGGCAGCACCACCATCACACAGGAGCCCAAACGCGTCGTCACGGTCGGCCTGACCGAGCAGGACGCGCTGCTCGCGCTCGGCGTGGTCCCGGTCGGTGTCACCGAATGGCTCGGCAAGTTCCCCGGCACCATCGGCCCGTGGGCGACCGACAAGCTCGGCGGCGCCGCGCTGCCCGAGGTCCTCAAGGACGTGGACGGGCCGCAGTACGAGAAGATCGCCGCGCTCAAGCCGGATCTGATCATCGCGCTGTACTCCGGGCTCACCAAGGAGCAGTACGACAAGCTGAGCCAGATCGGCGTCCCGGTCGTCGCGCAGCCGAAGGAGTACAACGACTACGGCATCCCGTGGAACGAGGCGACCAAGAAGGTCGGCCAGGCCGTCGGCCGCGCCACCAAGGCGAACGAACTGGTCAAGGGTGTCGAGGACAAGTTCGCCCAGGCCCGCAAGGAGCACCCGGAGTTCGCGGGCAAGTCGGCGCTGATGGCCTCGACCTACGAGGGCTACTTCGTCTACGGCAGCCAGGACGGGCGTTCGCACATCCTCGAATCGCTCGGCTTCAAGCTGCCCGCCGACCTCGACGCCGTCATCGGTGACAAGTTCGGCAAAAGCCTCAGCGCCGAGCGGACCGACCTGCTCGACCGCGACGCGCTCGTGTGGCTCATCGACACCCCGGCCAAGGCGCAGGAGATCCTCGGCAAGGACGCGCTCTACACCGGCCTGAAGGTGGCGAAGGAGAAGCGCGAGGTCTTCATCGAGAACGAGGGCACCTATGGCAGCGCGGTCTCCTTCGTGACCGTGCTGAGCCTGCCGTACGTGATCGACCGGATCGTCCCGCAACTCGCCGCCGCGGTCGACGGTGACCCGAAGACCGAGGTCAAGCCGGCGAACTGAGCCGTTCGACCGGTCCGTGAAGGCCTCCTTCCCTACCCTCACAGTAGGGAAGGAGGCCTTCGCTACCTTCGGGGATGCCCACGGCCGTACCGACGCTCGCTCAGTGCGGGAACCCCCAGGAGTCGTGCAGCGGAACGGTGATCTGCTTCAGCCACGTCTTGGTGGTGAAGTCGCGAGCCTTGATGACCACCGAGAACGGCGAGACCTCCACCTGCAGCCCCTGGTTGAACGCGCCGCCGAGGGACACTTCCCCGCCCTTGCCGTCGTCCGTCCAGCCGGTCTGCACGGCGGCGGTGTTGACGACGGTGAACCCTTCGAGATTGCCGGTACCAGGCACCACGCGGCGGACCACCCAGTCCGACAGGTTCAGATCCCAGTGCGTGTGCCCGGAGAAGAGGAACACGTCCCGGTGGCGGCCGAGGATCGAAAGCAGCCTGTCGGGCTGGAGGTAATCGGACCGGTAGAGCTTGTTGTGCGTGCCCGAAACGGTGTTGGGCAACGGATGATGCGTCAGCACCATCACCGGGCTGCGCCGGTTCGACCAGTACCGCAGGCGTTGTTCGAGCCAGGTGAACTGGCGGTCGCTCATCCAGACCTCGTCCCACAGCTTGGGGTCGTGGTACTTCGCGTACCGCTCGGTGCCGAGGCAGAGCACCGGAACGCCGCCGAACGACGTCTCGTTGTAGACGGTGTTGCGGCCCGCGAACCGGTAGAAGCCGCGGAAGAGGGAATCCTCGGTCGTCCCGTTGGGCCAGGTCTCCTGGGCGAGGGTGTCGGGATCCCGCCATTTCGGGACGTAGAACTCGTGGTTGCCGATGGCCCACGCGACCTCGCGCGGATGCGGGTGCTTGTCGAACGTCGCGCGAAGCTGGGCGTACTCGAAGTCGTAGCCGCGCGGGGTGAGGTCGCCCGCGATGCCCAGCCCGGCGCTGCCCGGGTTGATCGCGTGCAGGTCGTCGAGCGCCTTGCCGAAGTCGGTGAGGTCGCCCTGGATGTCGCTGAGGACGTTGAAGCGGACGACCGGCCCATGCGGGCCCCACTTCCCCTGTGTCCGCAGTTGCGCCTCCGCCTGACCCGGCAGCATCGCTGCCCCTGCCGCCGCACCACCGGCGGTCACCATGAACGCTCTTCGATCCATAACCCGAACGCTACTCACGTTTTATGGCCGGATTCTGAACAACGCAAGTCCGTGAAGACCTCCTTGAGCGACCAAGGAGGTCTTCACGGAACGAAGCGGGTCAGGACTCCATGGCCTTGACGAGCGAAGCGGGCCGCAGGTCCGTCCAGTTGGTCTCGACGTATTCGAGGCACTCCGGACGCGAAGCGGGGCCGAACTTCGTGGTCCAGCCCGCCGGGACCTCGACGAACTCGGGCCACAGGCTGTGCTGGCCCTCGTCGTTGACCAGCACCAGGTACGTGCCGTCGGGATTCTCGAACGGGTTCGTCATTCCTTGTTCTCCTTCTTCGTGGCCGGTGAATCAGCCCGGCGGATGAGCGCGTCCAGCGCGAGGAACCAGCTTTCGGCGAGTTCCCGCACCGAGTCTTCGGTGAGCACGGCCTCCGGCCAGGACCAGTGTGCGCCCAGTTCGGGGCCGCCGGGGCGGTCCTCGGTCACGACGTCGACCGTCAGCGCGTGCGAGACCGGCATCCCGTCGTCGGCGCCGAGTTCGGCCGCCTCGGCCTCCGCGGCGTACGACCAGTCGGCAGCCTCGGGGACACCGATCCGGCCCAGGTAGTTGAACTCGATCTGCGGCTTCGCCAACTTCGCGAGCTCAGGGCCGGTGCGCGGGTCGAGATACCGGAGCAGGCCGTACCCGATACCGCCGTCCGGCAGCCTGTCGAGATGGGTCCGGACCAGTTCGAGCGCCTCACCGGCGGCGGCTCCGCCGTCGAACGCGTCGTCGAGGTCGAGGTCGCCCAGGTCCAGGCACACCGGGACGACGCTGGTGAACCAGCCGACCGTCCGCGAAAGGTCCGCGCCGGCGACCAGTTCCTCTTCGCGGCCGTGTCCCTCGACGTCGACCAGCACCGCCTGTCCCCCGTCTCGGCGCCACCGGGCGGCAGCGAGGGCGAGGCCGGTGAGCAGGACGTCGTTGATCGTCGCCCGGAACGCCGACGGAACCCGGGACAGCAGCGGGGCCGTCCGCTCGGCGGGCAACGTCAGCGACACCTTCTTCACGGTCGCCGCCACGTCCCGCGAGGGGTCGAGCGGCCGGTCCAGCGGGATCGGATCCCCGCCACCCAGCACCGACTTCCATCGATCCAGCTCGCCGGCACGATCCTCGGTGGACAGGGCCCGTGACCATCGCCGGAACGAAGTGTCCACAGAGGACAGTTCCGGCTTCCCGCCGAGCGCGACCGCGTCCCAGGCGGAAGCGAGGTCCGGCAACAGGATCCGCCACGACACACCGTCGACGGCGAGGTGATGGATCATCAGCAGCAACCGTCCGGGCGCCGACGGCCCCGCGTCGAACCACGTCGCGCTCAGCATCACGCCGGCGTCCGGGTCCAGCCGGGCACGGGCCGGCTCCGCGTGCCGCTCGATCAGCGCGAACAGATCACCGTCCCCGACGTCGACGCGCTCGATGTGCACGTCGGCGGATTCGGCCACCCGGAGCGCCCAGCCGTCCACCGACCGGTCGAGCCGCGCGCGCAGCATGTCGTGCCGCGCGGCGACCGCGCCGAGCACGGTCTTCAGCTGGTCACCGGTCATCCCGGACGGCGTCCGCAGCAACGCCGCCTGGTGGTAACCGTCGATCGGGCCGCCGAGTTCGCGGAGCGCGTGCATGATCGGCGTGAGCGCGACCGTGCCGTCGTCCTCGATGCTCTCGGCGACCTCGGCCAGCGCCTCGACCGTCCGGCGCGCGAACACGTCGTGCGGGGTGATCTTCAGCCCGGCGGCACGAGCCCGGCTGACCAGCCGCATCGCGACGATGCTGTCCCCGCCGAGGGCGAAGAAGTCGTCGTCGGCGCCGAGTTCCGGCACATCGAGCACCTCCGCGAAGAGCGCGCACAGTGCCTTCTCCCGTGCGGTCTCGGGCGCCCGGCCACCTGCCAGCTCCGTGTAGTCCGGCGCGGGCAGCGCCCGGCGGTCCAGCTTTCCGTTGGACAGCACGGGAAGCGCGTCGAGCGAGACGAACGCCGCCGGCACCATGTAGTCCGGCAGCGTCTCGGCCACGAACCGCCGCAGCTCCTCACGGTCCGCGGTCGAAACGACATACGCCACCAGTTGCTTGACCCGCGGGTGGTCCTCACGCACCAGGGCGACCGCCTGCGCGACGTCCTCGTGCCGGTCGAGCACGGCCTCGACCTCACCGGGTTCGACCCGGAAGCCGCGGATCTTCACCTGGTCGTCGGCGCGCCCGCCGAAGTCCAGCCGCCCGTCCGCGGTCCAGCGGGCCAGGTCGCCGGTCCGGTACATCCGGGCCCCCGCCGGGCCGAACGGATCCGCCACGAACCGCTCCGACGTCAGCGCCGCCCGACCGAGGTAACCCCGGGCGAGCCCGGAGCCGGCGAGGTACAGCTCCCCGGTGACTCCGGGCGGCACCGGCCGCAGTGCCGAGTCCAGCACGTAGGCGCGGGTGTTCGCGACCGCCCTGCCGACCAGCGGCTTCTCGCTGTCGCCGATCCTTGCGACCAATGCGTCCACTGTGGACTCGGTGGGCCCGTACAGGTTGAAGGCCTCGGTTCCGTCCAAACCGGCCAATTGGCGCCACAGGCTCTCGGGCACCGCCTCGCCGCCGACACCGATCACGGCGAGCGGACATCGGTCGCCGTCGAGCAGCCCCGCGTCCGCCATCTGCGCGAAGAACGACGGCGTGACCTCGATGAAGTCGAAGCCGTCCCGCTCGATCATCGCGGCCAGCAGTTCGGGGTCGCGCCGGGTCTCCTCGTCCACGATGTGCACGGCGTGCCCGTCGAGCAGCCACAGCTGCGGCTGCCAGGAGGCGTCGAAGGAGAACGACCACGCGTGTCCCACCCGCAGGTGCGGTTTGCCGGTGGCCTCGACCGCGGGCCGGTGCAAGGTGGCGCGGTGGCTGTGGAACAGGTTCACCACGCCGCGATGCGGGACGACGACCCCCTTGGGCGTCCCGGTCGAGCCGGACGTGTAGATCACGTACGCCGGGTGTTCCGGGTCGAGCGGGCGGACCCGGTCTCGATCGGTCAGGTCATGGGCCTGCCGGTCCTCGGTGACGAGCGCGCACAGCGCCAGCGTCTCGATCTCGTTCCGCGGCAACGACTCCAGCAGTTCAGGCTCGGTCAAGATCAGCTTGGGTCGCGCGTCCGCGAGCATCGCGGCCAGCCGCTCGGCCGGGTAGTCCGGGTCGAGCGGCAGATACGCCGCCCCCGCCTTGTGGACCGCGAGGATCGCCAACAGCACGTCCGCCGAACGCGGCAACGCCAACGCGACGAAGTCCTCGGCTCCCACACCGTGGGCGACCAAGGCCCTGGCGAGCCGGTTCGCGCGCTCGTTGAGTTCGGTGAAGGTCAAGGCGACCTCGCCCGACACCACCGCCGTCGCGTCGGGCGAACGCCGCACCTGGTCCTCGAACAGACCGGCCACAGTGGACGGTTCGACGGCGAACGCCGTGCCGTTCCACTCCCGCAGGATCAGGTCGAGGTCGGCCTCGGCCAGGATGTCCACCCTGCCGACCGGGACGTCCACATCGGACACCATCGCGGCGAGTACGCGTTCCATCGCCGGGAGAAGCCGTTCCGGCAGACCGGCCTCGAACAGATCGGAGCGGTACTCGGCGGTGAGCTTGAGCCGTGTGCCGGGTTCCACCGCCCAGGTGAGCGGATAGTGCGTGGAATCCTCGTGGCGCACGATCTCCCCACGCAACCCGGCGCCGGTCTCGTCCTCGTCCGCACCAGGGTAGCTCTCGAACACCATCAGCGTGTCGAACAGCTCTCCCAGCCCGGCGCCGCGCTGGATGTCGGCGAGCCCGAAGTGCTGGTGCGCCAGCAAGCCGGACTGCTCGTCCTGGACCCGGTCGAGCAGATCGCCCAGCTTTTCGGCCGGGTCGAGCCCGATCCGCACCGGGATCGTGGTGATGAACAGGCCGATCATCCGCTCGACCCCGGCCAGTTCGGGCGGGCGCCCGGCGACCGTCGCGCCGAACACGACGTCCGACCGGCCGGTCAGCCTGCCGAGCACGATGCTCCACGCGGTCTGGACGAGCGTGTTCAGTGTCAGACCGCGCGAGCGGGCCACCGCGGCCAGTGCCTCGGTCGCTTGCTCCGGCAGCTCCAGCGACAACCGCTCCGGCAGGGCCGGGACCCGCTGCGGGTCGTGCGGGACGAGATGCGTCGGCTCGGTCAGGCCGTCGAGCGCCTGCCGCCAAGCGGCCTCCGCCGCCTCCCGGTCCTGGTCCCCGAGCCAACCGAGATGGTCGCGGAACTGACGTGCGGGCGCCAGGTCGGCGCCGGCGTACAGCTGGGACAGCTCGGCGAACAGCTGCGGCACCGACCAGCCGTCGAGCAGGACATGCTGGTGGGTGAACACCAGCCGGTGCCGTCCGTCCGGCAGGGCCATGAGCAGGAATCGCAGCAGCGGCGCGCTGGCCGGGTCGAAGCGGCGCCGATCGTGGGCCGGCTCCGCCTCGGCATCCTCCATCGAGGCCACGAACCGCCACGGAACGGTGACCGAACGCGCCACCAGCGCGACCGGACGGCCGGACGCGAGGTACCGGTAGCCGGTGCGCAGGACGGCGTGCCGGTCCAGGAGCGACTGCGCGGCCTCGCGCAGTCGCTCCGGATCGAGCGGCCCGTAGAGATCGAACGACACCTGCACGGTGTAGACATCGGGTCCGTCGCCGTCCATCGTCGCGTGGAAGAGCAGCCCGGCCTGCAACGGCGTCAGCGGCCACACCTCGGCCGTGTCCGGCGCGACGTCGAGGATCTCCGCGCGTTCGCCCGCATCGAGCTCCACCAACGGCTTCCTGGACACGGGCGCGTCGAGCCGCACCGAGCTGACCTCGGCCAGGGCCGCGACGGTCCGGTGCCGGAAGACGTCACGCGGGCTCAGCAGCAGCCCGGCGCTCCGCACGCGGCCGACCAGCTGCATCGCGACGATGCTGTCCCCGCCGAGGCGGAAGAAGTCGTCGTGGATGCCCACCTTGTCCAGTCCGAGCACAGCGGCGACGAGCGACGCGAGCAGCTCCTCGCGTGGTGTGCGCGGGGCGTCGCCGGTCACCGCGTCGGTGAAGTCCGGCGCGGGCAGCGCTTTACGGTCGAGCTTCCCGTTGGGTGTCAACGGGAACGCGTCCAGCACCACGAACGCGGACGGCACCATGTACTCCGGCAGAGTGGCCTCGGCCAGCCGCCGGGCCTCTTCGACGTCCGCCTCCCCCGCCAGGTAGGCGACGAGCCTGCCCTCGCGCAGGACCACCCGCGCGGAGAGCACGGACTCGATCTCGCCCAGCTCGATCCGGAAGCCGCGCAGCTTGACCTGGTCGTCGGCGCGGCCGAGGTACTCGAGCGCGCCGTCGGCCCGCCACCGCGCGAGGTCACCCGTGCGGTACATCCGCTCCCCGGCCATGAACGGGTTCGCCACGAACCGCTCGGCGGTCAGCCCCGCCCGGCCGAGATAGCCGCGCGCGAGCTGCGCACCCGCCAAGTACAGCTCCCCCGCCACGCCCGGCGGCACCGGCCGGAGCCGGGCGTCGAGCACGTGTACCTGGGTGTTCCACACCGGACGTCCAAGGGGGACGGTGTCATCGACGACCTCCCAAGAGGTCACGTCCACCGAGGCTTCGGTCGGGCCGTAGAGGTTGTGCAGCGGGACGTCCACGCGAGCGGCCAGTTCCGGCGGCAGTGCCTCGCCACTGCACAGGACGCGGCGGACGTCGTGCCACGCCGGCTCTTCGGCGAGGAACGCCTCCAGCATCGACGGGACGAAATGAAGGGTCGTGATCCGCTGGTCCCGGATCAGTGCTTCAAGGTACGCCGGATCGCGGTGGCCGTCCGGTTTGGCGACCACCAGCGTGGCGCCGGTGATCAGCGGCCAGAAGAACTCCCACACCGACACGTCGAAACTCGACGGCGTCTTCTGCAACACCCGATCATCAGCCGTCAGACCGTACTCGTCCTGCATCCACAGCAATCGGTTCACGATGCCTGAGTGCGGCACCACCACACCCTTCGGACGCCCCGTCGAGCCGGACGTGTAGATCACGTACGCCGGAGACGACGGATCCACGACCCGCCCCAGACTCTCACTGGAGTAACGATCCAAGACGGGCAGCTCATCGAGGACGACCGCAGGCGCGGCGTCTTCGAGCATGAACGCCAGCCGGTCCGCCGGATAGTCCGTGTCGAGCGGCAGATACGCCGCGCCCGCCTTGTGCACGGCATACAGCGCGACCACGAGATCGAGCGACCGCGGCAGCGACACCGCCACCACCGACTCCGCACCCACACCCTGCTCGACCAGCCACCGCGCGAGCTGATTCGCCCGCGCGTCGAACTCGGCATACGACAGCTCGGCGTCCTCGAACACCACAGCGGGCGCGTCCGGCGTCCGCGCCACCTGCGCCTCGAACAACTCCGGCAGAGTGGTCGCGGGGACGTCGTGCGCGGTGTCGTTCCAGTGCCCGAGCTGGGCGCGCTCGTCTTCGCCGAGGATGTCGAGTTCGCCGACCGGGATCGCGGGATCGGCGGCGACCTGGTCCAGAACGGCGACCAGGCGCCGCGCGAACGACTCGGCCGTGGCGTGGTCGAACAGATCGGCGCTGTACTCGATCGCGCCCGAGATCCCGTCGCCGTTCTCCAGGAACCCGAACTCGAGGTCGAACTTGGCGACGCCCTGCGCGAACTCTTCCTGGACCGCACGAAGACCGGGCAGCTCCAGCCCCTCGCCCGATTCGGGCAGGTAGACCACCATCACCTGGAACAACGGGTGCCTGGCCAGCGAACGTTCCGGGTTGACCGCGTCGACCAGGCGCTCGAACGGCAGGTCCTGGTGTTCGAAGGCGGCGAGGTCGGTCGCGCGCACCCGCGAGAGCAGGTCGCCGAACGCCGGGTCACCGGACAGGTCGGTGCGCAGCACGAGCGAGTTGACGAAGAAGCCGATCAGCGGCTCCAGCCGCTCGTCGACGCGGCCCGAGCTCGGTGCGCCGAGCGGGATGTCGTCCCCGGCGCCGAGCCGGTGCAGCAGTGCCGCGACCGCGGCCTGCGCCAGCATGAACATGCTGACGTCGTGCCGCCGGGCGACCGCACGCAGGCGCTCGGTGAGCCCGCCGTCGATCGGGAAGGTGACGAGACCGCCGCGATGGCTCGACTCGGCAGGCCGTGGCCGGTCCATGGGCAGGGCCAGTTCGTCCGGCAGTCCGGCCAGCGCTTCCCGCCAGAAGTCGAGGTGTGCGGGAGCCGTCGAGTCGAGCAGTTCCCGTTGCCACAAGGCGTAATCCGCGTACTGGACGGGCAGTTCAGTCCACTGTGGAGCGGCCCCGGCCAGACGAGCGTCGTACGCCGCGGCGAGGTCCGCCATGAGCGGCCCTTGTGACCACTCGTCCGTCGCCACGTGATGGATCACCAGCAGCAGGACGTGCTCCCGTGGCGACACGGCGAAGACCGTGGCCCGGATCGGGAGTTCCTCGTCGAGCGCGAACCCGCGACCGGCCTCGGCGGACAACTGCGCTGGAAGGTCTTCGGCCGTCTCGAAACGGACCTCCGGGCGCGCGTCGGCCAGGATCCGCTGCGCCGCGACGCCGCCTTCTTCGGCGAACACGGTCCGGAGTGGTTCGTGCCGCTCGACGAGGTCACCGATCGCCGCGCGCAGCGCGTCCGCGTCCAGTTCGCCGTGCAGGCGCCAGGCGAGCGGGATGTTGTAGGTGGACGTGACCCCTTCGAGCCGGTACAGGAACCACAACCGTTGCTGCGCGGGCGAAAGCGGCAGCACGTCCGGCCGGTTCCCGGCGCTCAGGACCGGCTGCGCGGACGGGCCGACGAGTCGTTCGGCCAGCGCGGAGACGGTGGGGGCGTCGAAGACGTCGCGGACCGACACCGTGGCGTCCATGCTCGCCGAAATCCGGCTGACCAGGCGCATCACCAGCAGCGAATGCCCGCCGAGGGCGAAGAAACCGTCATCGATCCCGACCCGCTCGACGCCGAGCACGTCGGCGAACAGCGCGCACAGGGCCGATTCCCCCGCGTTCCGCGGCCCGCGGCCTTCGGTGGTCGCGAACTCCGGCGCGGGCAACGCCTTGCGGTCGAGTTTGCCGTTCGGGGTCAACGGGATCTCGTCGAGGAGGACGAACGCCGACGGCACCATGTGCTCCGGCAGCTTCGCCGCCACCGCTTCCCGCAGGTCTTCGACCGAGCCGACGATGTATGCCACCAGTCGGTCTTCGCGAGCGACCACCACGGCACGCGAGACGGATCCGGACGCGGTCAAGGCAGCCTCGACCTCACCGAGTTCGACGCGGAAGCCGCGGATCTTGACCTGGTCGTCGACACGGCCCAGGAACTCGAGGACACCGTCCGCGGACCAGCGCGCGAGGTCCCCGGTGCGGTACATGCGCGCACCAGGGCCGCCGAACGGGTCGGCGACGAACCGCTCGGCGGTCAGCCCCGGCCTGGCCAGGTATCCGCGAGCGAGCTGCACGCCGGCGAGGTAGAGCTCACCGGGGACACCGGGCGGGACCGGGTTCAACCGCGCGTCCAGCACGTACGTCCGCGTGTTCCACACCGGACGTCCGATCGGGACCAACGGCGTCGTTTCGACGGCCGCACGCCACGCCGTCACGTCGACGGACGCCTCGGTCGGGCCGTAGAGGTTGTACAGCGGGACGTCCACGCGGGCCGCCAGCTCCGATGGCAGCGCCTCGCCACTGCAGATCACGCGCCGCAGGCCCGTACACGTCGCGGTCTCCAGAAACAGCGCGAGCATCGACGGGACGAAGTGGACGGTGGTGATCCCGGCGGTGCGGATCAGCTCCGCGAGGTACGCCGGATCGCGGTGGCCGTCCGGTTTGGCGACCACCAGCGTGGCGCCGGTGATGAGCGGCCAGAAGAACTCCCACACCGACACGTCGAAACTCGACGGCGTCTTCTGCAACACCCGATCATCAGCCGTCAGACCATACTCGTCCTGCATCCACAGCAATCGGTTCACGATGCCGGAATGCGGCACCACCACACCCTTCGGACGCCCCGTCGAGCCGGACGTATAGATCACATACGCCGGAGACGACGGATCCACGACCCGCCCCAAATTCTCACTGGAGTAGCCGTCCAAAACGGGCAGCTCGTCGAGAACGACCGCCGGCGCCGCGTCTTCGAGCATGAACGCCAGCCGGTCCGCCGGATAGTCCGTGTCGAGCGGCAAATAGGCGCCACCGGCCTTGTGCACGGCATACAGCGCGACCACGAGATCGAGCGACCGTGGCAGCGACACCGCCACCACCGACTCCGCACCCACACCCCGCTCGACCAGCCACCGCGCCAGCTGATTCGCCCGCGCGTCGAACTCGGCATACGACAGCTCGGCGTCCTCGAACACCACAGCGGGCGCGTCCGGCGTCCGCGCCACCTGCGCCTCGAACAACTCCGGCAATGTCGCGACCGGGACTTCACGAGCCGTGCGGTTCCACTCGGTCACCCGCGCGAGTTCGTCGCCGACGAGGACGTCGAGCGCCGCGACCGGCCGCTTCGGCTCGGCCGTGACCTGCTCCAGCAAGGACGTCAGCCGGGTCAGCAACCGTTCGGCCGTCGTCGCGTCGGCGAGGTCCTCGGCGTACTCCAGCATCAGCGTGGCGGTGGTCCCGTCGTCGACCATCGTGAAGTGCAGGTCGAACTTCGCCATGCCGGTGTCCATCTCGAACCACTCGGCGGGCAGCCCGAGCACGTCGTGCGCGTCGCTCTGCCGGTGGTAGCCCACCATCACCTGGAACAGCGGGTTGCGGCCCGGCACCCGGGGCGGGTTCAGCTCCTCGACCACGCGCTCGAACGGCAGGTCACCGTGCGAGAACGCGGCGAGGTCCGCTTCGCGCACCCTGTCGAGTAGCGCGGCGAACGTCGGCGCGCCGGAAAGATCGGTCCGCAGCACCAGCGTGTTCACGAAGAACCCGACGAGGTCGTCGAGTGCCGCGTCGGTGCGTCCGGCGATCGGGGCGCCCAGCGGGATGTCGTCTCCAGCGCCGGTCCGGTGCAGCAGCGCGGCCACCGCCGCCTGAAGCACCATGAACGGGCTCGCTCCCGCCTTCGCCGCCAGATCGCGTACAGCGGCCGACAGTTCCTCGGAGAGCGGGGACTTGACCTTTCCGCCCTTGCCCGTCGGCCGGAGCGGACGGGGCCGGTCCAGTGGCAAGGTCAGCTCGTCCGGCGCCCCGCGCAAGGAGTCGGCCCAGAAGGCGACCTGAGCGGCTCCGCGCTGGTCGAGGAAGTCCCTCTGCCACAACGCGAAGTCGGCGTACTGCACCGGGAGATCCGTCCATACGGGAGCCTCGCCCGCCCGCCGGGCCCGATAGGCCGAGGTCAGGTCGCCCAGGAACGGCCGGTCGGACCATTCGTCGGTCGCGCTGTGGTGCAGGACCAGCGAGATCACCTGGTCGCCGTTGCCGAGGCCCAGCACCCGCAGCCGGACCGGGATCTCCGTCGCCAGGTCGAACGGCGTCCGCGAGAGCTCGGCGATCCGCGCGGCCAGACCGTCCTCGTCACACTCCTCGACGGCGAACGGGATCTCCGGCGCGTCGAGAACGCGCTGGTAGGGCTCCCCGTCGCGCTCGGCGAGAACGGTCCGCAGGACCTCGTGCCTGCCGAGCACGTCGCCGAGCGCGGCACGCAGCGCTTCGATGTCCAGGTCGCCGCGCAGGCGGAAGGTCAGCGGGAAGTTGTAGGCGACCGCGTTCGCTTCCATCCGGTCCACGAGCCAAAGGCTGCGCTGGGCCGCCGAAAGCGGGATCCGGTCGGGGCGCTCGGCGCGGACCACCGCCGGGCGAGCCGGTTCGCCGCCACCGGCGCGAGCGGCCAGCTCGGCCACCGTCGGCGCCTCGAACAGGTCACGGATGGCCAGTTCGGCGCCGAGTTCGGTCCTGGCCCGGCTGATGAGCCGGGTGGCGAGCAGGGAATGACCGCCGAGATCGAAGAAGTTGTCCTCGACGCCGACCCCGTCCACCCCGAGGACCTCGCCGAAGAGCGCGCACAGCGTCTCCTCCTCGGCGGTCTCGGCCGGGCGGCTTTCGGCGAGCCGCACCGTCTGCTCTGCGTCCGGGAGCGCCCGCGTGTTGAGCTTGCCGTTGTCGGTCAGGGGCAGCGCGCCCAGCGTGACGAAAGCGGACGGGACCATGTAGTCCGGCAGTTCCGTCTTGAGCCTGTCCCGCAGGCGCTGCACCAGCTCGCCGCCGCCACGGGCCGCCGTCGGGCTCGTGGCGTACTTGGCCAGATTCGTGCCGAGGGAGAGCGGCAGATGCACACCGGTGACCAGCGCTTCCGTCTGTCCCTTGTGGACGAACACGGCCTCGAAGGCGCCCTCGGCCGACCAGGTGCAGTACACCCGGAACCCGAGCCGGTCGCCGAGTTCGTGCACGTCCTCGGGCTCCACACCACGGGAAGCGCGGAACAACGCGAGGACGTCGACGAGCGGCGCGCCGGCGTCCAAGGCACGCGTCGCCTCGACCTCCGGAGCCTGCCGGGCGTCCGGGATCCGGCTCACCCGCAGCGTTTCCACGCCGGAGAGACGGTCCTCCAGCGCGGCCAGGGAGCCCACTTCGTCCCAGGACACGCGCGGCGCCTGAGCGACCGACACCGTCTCGGCGGGTTCCTTCATGAGGACCGCGTCGTAGCGGTACCGGCTCAGTTCGTTGTGCAGCCGGGCCCGTTTGATCCGGACCTGCGCGGCGACGTCCGGAAGCCGCCGCGCGAGCGCGGTGAAGTAGTCCGGGTCGATCAGCAGTTCCTTCTCCAGCGCGGCACCGCGTTCGATCGCGCGCCGCACCTGGGCGACGTCGGACGTCGCGTCGGCGCGGGTGAGCTGGATCGCGGTGTGGAAGGCGCGGGCGAGCCGCAGGTTCCGGATGTCGCCGACGAACAGCGCACCGCCGGGCGCCAGCAGGCCGATCGCCTTCGTGATCACGTCGGTCAGGTAGTCGACGCTCGGGAAGTACTGGATGACGGAGTTGATCACGATCGTGTCGAACCGGCCGGCCGGCAGGCCGTCGAACACGTGCGCCGGCTGGGCCCGCAGATTCACCCTGGCCGCCAGGCCCGGATCCTGTTCCAGCTCACGGTTCAGCTTCGCGATCACCGGCGCGGCGAGGTCGGTGCCCCAGTACTCCCGGACCAGCGGCGCGATCTGCCCCATCAGCAGACCGGTGCCGACGCCGATCTCCAGCACCCGTTCCGGCTTCAGCTCGGCGATGCGGTCGACGGTCGCCCGCCGCCATTCCCGCATGTGCTCCAGCGGGATCGGTTCGCCGTCGTAGCTGGAATCCCAGCCCGCGAAGTCCTCGGTGAACAACGCCGTCGGGATCTCGGTGTACTCGTCGGAGTAGATCTGCTGCCATTCGCCGACCTGGTCGGCTTCGGCCTCGGCCCGCGCGTCCCCACTCAGTTCGGCCGGGACGACGTACCCGATGAGCCGCTGCGAACCGGGTGCCGACGGGTCGGGCCGCGCGATGACGGCGGCTTGCGCGACCTCCGGGTACCGGCTGAGCGCGGTCTCGATCTCGCCGAGTTCGACGCGGTAGCCGCGGATCTTGACCTGGTCGTCGGTGCGGCCGAGGAAGTCGAGATTGCCGTCCGGGCGGCGGCGCACCAGGTCACCGGTGCGGTACATACGCCCGCCACCGGGCACGAACGGGTCGGCGACGAACCGTTCGGCGGTCAGCCCCGGCCGGCCGAGGTAACCGCGGGCCAGCCCCTCGCCCGCGATGTAGAGCTCACCCGCGACACCGTCGCGGACCGGCCGGAGCCAGGCGTCGACGATGTAGGCGCGCGTGTTCCAGATCGGCTTGCCGACGGTCGGGGTGTCGCTGTCGGTCGTGCCGCCGCCGAGCGTGTTGATCGTGTACTCGGTGGGTCCGTACAGGTTGTAGCCGTAGGTCCCGTCGGTGTCCCGCAGCCGGTTCCACACCGACTCGGACACCGCTTCGCCACCGAGCAGGACGAGCGCCGGCCGGTGCCCTTCCAGCAGACCTTCTTCGATCAGCAAGTGGGCATACGTCGGCGTCACGTTGACGACGTCGACCTCGTGCTCGTCGCAGTACGCCACGAGCGCCCGCGCGTCCCGGCGCAGTTCCTCGTCGCAGACGTGGACCTCGTGCCCTTCCACGAGCCACAGCAGTTCTTCCCAGGACATGTCGAAGGCGAACGACACGGTGTGGGCGATCCGCAGCCGCCTTCCGCCCGCCGACGCGATGGCCGGGGCGAAGATGGCGCCCTGGTGGTTGAGCTGCATGTTCGTCAGGCCGCGGTACGGCGTGACGACACCCTTGGGCTTTCCTGTCGAGCCCGACGTGTAGATGACGTACGCGGGGTGCTCCATGCGGTCCGCGCGGCCGCGCGCGAACAGCGGGCGTTCGGCGTCGGAGATCGGGCCGTCGCCGAACGCCCTGTCTTCGTGGTCGTCGACGAGGATCCGCGGCGTGGTGCCGGGCAGTGTCGCCGAGACGTCCTTTGTGGACACCAGGCACAGCGGCCGGGCGTCCTCCAGCATCACCGTGAGCCGGTCGACCGGGTAGTCGAGCTCCAGCGGCAGGTACGCCGCGCCGGTCCGGAGTACGGCGAACAGCGCGACGACCATGTCGATCGATCGCTGCAGGCCGAGCGCGATCACCTGTTCCGGCGCGGCCCCCCTCGCCAGCAGCAGGCGGGCCATCCGGTTGATGCGCGCGTCGAGTTCGGCGTAGGTCAGGTGCTCGTCACCGAACACCAAAGCGGTCGCGTCCGGGGTCCGCTCGGACTGGACGGCCAGCAGATCGGCGATCGTGTCGTCGACGACGGGATGCTCGGCCTCGGCCCAGCCCGCCTCCAGCGCCGCACGGTCCTCGGCGGACACCGTCGCGAGCGCGGCGACCGGTTTCGCCGGGTCTTCGACGATCTGTGCGACCAGTGACGTGAACCGGTCCAGCACCGACGCGGCCTCGGCGGCGTCGATCACGTCGTCCCGGTACGACACCGTGATCCGGATTTCCTCGCCCGGCGTGACCACCAGCGTCAGCGGGTAGTGCGTGGCGTCGATGTTCAGCAGGCCGGTGATGCCGTGCCGGTGGCGCAGGCCGTCGCGCCGTTCGTCGCCGTCGGCGTTGCGCAGCACGAAGAGCGTGTCGAACAGGACGCGGTGCCCGGCCTCCCGCTGCAGGACACCGAGGCTCATGAACTCGTACGGAGTCAGGTCCATGCGCTCGGACTGCAAGCGCCGCACCAGGTCCAGGGCGGATTCGCCCGCGTCGAGCCGCACCCTGGTGGGCACGGTGTTGAGGAACAGGCCGATGGTGTTCTCGATTTCGGGTACGGCGGCGGGCCTGCCCGCGACCGCGGCGCCGAAGACGACGTCGGTCCGCCCGGTCATGGTCGAGAGGACCAGGCCCCAGGCGGCGTTGAGCACGGAGTTGACGGTCAGGCCGTGCCGCCGGGCCTGTTCACGCAGTCCGCGGCCGAGGTCGGCGGGCAGCGTCGTGTCCAGGTTGACCGGGGTGGACGGCACCAGATCCCGGCCTTCCGGGCCGATGACCGTCGGCTCCGCGAGCCCCGACAGCGCCTCGCGCCACGCGTTCGTGGCCGCCTCGATGTCCTGCCGGTCCAGCCAGCGCAAGAAGTCCACATAGGACCCGGCGGCGGGCAGGGCGCGGTCGTCGCCGAGGTCGTACAGCGAGAACAGCTGCTCGATGAACAGCCAGGCGGACCAGCCGTCCCAGAGCAGCAGGTGCCGGTTCAGCACCACACGGTCGCGTCCGTCGCCGAGCCGCACCAGTTTCAACCGGAACAGCGGCGGGGCACCGAGGTCGAACCGCGTCGCGCGGTCCTCGGCCATCAAAGCGTCGAGGCGTTCCCGCCGCTCGTCCTCGGGCAGCTCCGACATGTCCACTTCGGACACCGGAGGTTCGACCTCGGCCGCCACGAACTGCACCGGCCCGCGCAGCCCCTCACTGGTGAACCCGGCGCCGAGACTCGGGATCCGGCGCAGCAAGGCGGCCACCGCCGCCCGCAGCCGGTCGGCGTCCAGGCGGTGATCGAAGTCGATCGCCTCCTGGATCGTGTAGATGTCGACCCGGTCGGAGTTGTAGCTGGAGTGGAAGAACAGGCCTTCCTGCAGCGGCGACAACGGCCAGACGTCGGCGACCGGCACCGGGCTGACCCGCTCGACGCGGGCGATCTCCTCCTGCGTCAGCGACACGAGTTCGAGGTCGGACGGCGTGAGGCCCACCGGCGCGTGCGTGTCCACGGCCGCGAGCTCGCGCACGGCCGCGAGCCAGCGGTCGGCGAGCGCTCCGGCCGCACCCGCGAACGTCGCCGTCAGCCTCGGCCCGTCCGCGGTCTCCTCGCAGGCCACCCCGATCCGCAGGGCGTGGTCTCCGGACGGCGGCACGGCCGCGTGCCCGGCCACCTGCCACTCCCCCGGGCCGGCCGGGATCCGGCCGTCGTAGCGCAGGGCGATCCGCGGCTTCGGGAGCCCGGCCAGCAACGGGCCGGTCTGGACGTTGAGGTAGCGCAGCGGGCCGTAGCCCTCGGGCGTCGTGCGGACGGTCTCCTTGACGGCCTTGAGCATCGCGAGCGGTTCGCCAGTGGCGGTGATCCGCACCGGGAGGACCGACGTCAGCGCGCCGACCGTGTCCGAGGTGTCCACCCTGCCGTGGAGATCGACGACGAGGTCGCCGTCGACGGCCATTTTCAGCGCGGTCAGGAGGACGTCGGTCACGTCGCCGTGCACGGCCGACGGGAGCGCTCCGACGAGCGTCCGGGTGTCCTCGATGGACAGGGTGATGCGACGTTCGGCGACGTCGCCGGAAATCTCGGTGGAGCCGGGCGCCAAGGTCCCTGCCCAGTGCTCGATCTCGCCGAGCAGCGCGGGATCCTGCGCTTCGTCGGTGATCCGGCGGGCGATCGTCCGCAGCGACGTCCGCACCGGGGCGAACACCGGCGGGCGGCCGTCGGTCACCGCCTGCCAGGCGATCGCGAGATCGGCCGCCACCGTCGCCCAGCTCCGCGCGTCCAGCAGGACCGGATGGGCGACCAGGAGCAGCCTGCCCGGCTCGTCGAACCAGACGGCCTGCAGCAGGTTGTCCGGCAAGCGGTCAGCGGCGTCCCGGTATTCGTCCGCCAAGGACCCGGTCGCGTGACGAAGCAGATCCGCCGCCTGAACCGTCCCTTGTGGACGGACTTCGAGCGACCACAGCACCGAAGCGACCCGCGACAGTTCGAGCCGCAGGCCGTCGTGGTGGTCGAGCACGAGTTGCAGGGCGGCGGCGAGCGTCTCGACGTCGGCGCCGGAGGGCACGGTCAGCAGCACGGACTCCGGCTGGACCGCGTCGCCGAGTTCCCGCAGCCTGAGCACTTCGGGAAGGAGAGGCACGGCGCCGACACCGTCGGCGACGGCCGTCGGCTCGGCAGGTGCGGCGGAGGCGGCGAGCGCGGCCGGGGTCCGGAGCTCGAACACGTCTTTGGGGCTCAGTTCGAACCCGGCCCGCCGGGCGCGGCTCGACACGGCGATCGACGAGATGCTGTCGCCGCCCAGCAGGAAGAAGTCCCCGGCGGCGCCGACCGCGTCCAGGCCGAGGACGTCCGCGAAGATCCGTGCGAGTGTGCGTTCCCGGTCGTTCCCGGCCACGGCCGCGGGCCTGGCGGCCTCGGGCGTGGGCAGGGCGCGGACGTCGAGCTTTCCGCTGGGGGTCAAGGGGAATTCGTCGAGGACGACGAACGCCTGCGGGACCATCGGCGCCGGCAGGGCCTCGCTGACGGCGGCGCGCAGCCGCTCCGGATCCGCGGTGCCGACGACGTAACCGACGAGCGCGCCGTCCTTCGCGACGACCGTGGCGGCCGTGACCTCCGGCAGCGCGACGAGGACGGCTTCGATCTCGCCGAGTTCGATCCGGTTGCCGCGGATCTTCACCTGCCGGTCGGTGCGGCCGAGGTACTCGATCTCGCCGTCGGCGCGGCGCCGCACCAGGTCACCCGTCCGGTACAGCCGCTGCCCCGGCTCACCGAACGGGTCGGCGACGAAGCGTTCGGCGGTCAGGCCGGGCCGTCCGTGGTAACCGCGGGCCAGCTGGACACCGGCGAGATACAGCTCGCCCGCCACGCCGTCGGGCACCGGGCGGAGACAGCCGTCGAGGACGTGCACCCGCGTGTTCCACACCGGACGGCCGATGGGCACAGTGGCGCCCTCGACCCCAGTGCCGGCGAAGAAGGTGACGTCCACGGCCGCTTCGGTGGGGCCGTAGAGGTTGTGCAGCGGAACGCCGGTGAGCGAACGCCAGCGGGCGGCGGTCTCGCCGGTCAGCGCCTCACCGCTGGAGAACACCCGGCGCAACGATCCCAGGTCGCCGGTGGCCTCCTCACTGCCGAGGAACGCGGTGAGCATCGACGGGACGAAGTGCAGGGTGGTGATCTTCCGCTCCCGGATCACCCGCGCGAGATACGCGGGGTCGCGGTGGCCGTCCGGTTCGGCCAGGACCACCGCGGCGCCTTCGCAGAGCGCCCAGAAGAACTCCCATACCGACACGTCGAAACTCGACGGCGTCTTCTGCAGCACGCGATCCGAGGCCGTGAGCCGGTACTCGTGCTGCATCCACGCGAGCCGGTTGACGATCGCGCGATGCGTGACGGCCACGCCCTTCGGCCGCCCTGTCGATCCGGAGGTGTAGATCAGGTAGGCGGTGTTGTCCGGTCCGGCGGCCGCGCCCTGCACGTCGTCGACAGGCTCACCGATGACGGGAACCTGCGTCAGCCCGGCGACGACCGGGATCCGCGCGGCAGTCCCGGGTTCGGACAGCACGAGGCGCGCACCTGAGTCGGCGAGCATGTATTCGAGCCGGTCTGCCGGATAGTCGAGGTCGATCGGCAGGTAGGCGGCGCCGGCCTTGAGGACCCCGAGCAGGGCGACCATCAGCTCGGCCGACCTCGGCACGGCGACGGCGACGACCTCTTCGGGACCGGCCCCGAGGGAACGCAGCCTGCGAGCCAGGTTCTCCGCGCGGGCGTCGAGGTCCGCATAGGACAGTTCGGTGTCCCTGAACACGACCGCCGTCGCGGACGGCGTCTTGGCGACCTGCTCGGCGAAGGCCTCGGCCAGCGTTCGCTCGGGCACCGGATGCGAAGTCGCGTTGAGTTCGGCCAGACGGCCGCGTTCGGCGGACGACAGGAGGTCGAGGGCGGCGACCGGCAGTTCGGGGTTCGCGGTCAGCGTCTCCAGCAGGCGGGCGAACCGTTCGGCGAGCTGCCCGGCCGCGACCGCGTCGATCCGGGCGGCGTCGAACTTGAAGCTGAACTCCAGGTCTTCACCCGGTGTCACGATCACCGCGACCGGGAAGTGCACCGCGTCGGTGACCTCGACGCCGGTGAGACGGACGGTTCCGGACGCGCGTTCGTCGTCACGCGGGAAGTTCTCGACGACCACGAGGGTGTCGAACAGTTCTTCCTGCCCCGTACCGGCGATACGCTGCAGTTCGCCGAGGCCGAGATGCTGGTGATCCAGCAACGCCGCCTGCTCGTCCCCCAGTCGCCGCAGTACGGCGGCGACGGTCTCGGATCCCGACCAGCGCGACCGCACCGGCACCGTGTTGATGTAGAGGCCGACCGCCGAATCGATACCGGCGGCACCGCTGTCGCGGCCGGAAACCGTGCTGCCGAACAGCACGTCATCCCGGCCGGTGAGCCCACCGAGTAAGAGTCCCCACGCGCCGTGCAGCACGGCGCCGAGGGTGAGACCGTGTGTGCGAGCCATGGCCGACAACGCCTTCGTCGCCTGCTCGCCGAAGCTCAGCTGCAGCCGCGACGGCTGTCTCCTCGCCCCGGCCCGTGCCTCGACCAGCCGGGTGGGTTCGTCCACTCCGGACAGTGCCGTGCGCCAGGCCGCGCGCGAAGCCTCGTGATCACGGGACGCGAGCCGCCGCAGGTGGTCGGCACGGGTGTCCGGCTCCGGGAGCGTGGCGTCCGCTCCCCCGTAGGCCGCCAGCAGGTCACGGAGCAGCACCACGACCGACCAGCCGTCGGCGATGATGTGGTGGAACGTCAGGGCCAGCTTGGCGTGACGCTCATCGAGCCGGGTGAAGGTCGCCCGCAGCAGTGGCGGCCGGGCGAAGTCGAACCGGCGCCCGCGATCGGCCTCGAAGGCTTCCGCGGCGTCTTCGGCGGCCACCTCACGCCACGGCAGCTCGGCGTGCCGGGTCACCGTCTGGACGACCTGGCCGCCGTCGAGCTGCCGGAAGCCGGACCGCAGCGACGAATACCGGTCCAGCAGCGCCTGCGCCGACCGGCGCAGCGCGTCGGCGTCGACGTCACCCTCGAGGTCCAGAACCTCCTGCACCGTGTAGATGTCCGCGGCCTGGCCACCTTCGAACTCCGCGTGGAAGAAGAACCCTTCCTGCAACGGCGTCACGGGAAGGACGTCGGCGTACTCGGCGAGAGACGCGCGCTCGGCGCTTGTCAGCTCCAGCAGCGGCCGCTCGTCCACAGTGGACTCCGCGGTGACGGCTTCCGCGCAGGCGGCGAGCGCCTCCGGCGTCCGATGCTGGAACACCTGGCGCGGGGTGATGGCGAGACCGTGTTCGGCCGTGCCCAGCACCAGCCGGATGGACAGGATGCTGTCGCCACCAAGTGAGAAGAAGTCGTCGTCGGCGCCGATCGAGGCCAGGCCGAGGACCCGCGCGGCGACATCGCACAGGATCCGCTCGCGTTCGGTGCGCGGCGCGCGACCGGTGGCGGCGGCGCCGAAATCCGGCAGGGGCAATGCGGTGCGGTCGAGTTTGCCGTTCGGCATGATCGGCAGCCGGTCGAGGTCCACGAACGCCGACGGCACCATGTAGTGCGGCAGCGCCGATTCCGCGTGGGCCCGCAGGTCCTTGAGCAGCGTCGGTGATCCGCCCGCCCCCGGGACGACGTACGCCACCAGCCGCCGATCCCCCGCCTTGACCTCGCATGGCACGACGGCGATCCGCTCGACCCCGGTGAACGTGGCGAGCGCGGACTCGATCTCCCCCGGTTCGATCCGGAACCCGCGGATCTTGACCTGGTGATCGGTGCGGCCGAGGAAGTCGAGGTTCCCGTCCGCCCGCCAGCGGACCCGGTCGCCGGTGCGGTACATCCGCTCGCCGCCGCCGGTGAACGGGTCGGCGACGAAGCGTTCCGCCGACAGTCCCGGACGTCCCGCGTAGCCCCGCGCGAGACCGCGTCCGCCGACGTACAACTCCCCTTCGACGCCGACCGGGACCGGCCGCAGCGCGGTGTCGAGGACGTAGCAGCGGGTGTTCGGATCCGGAACGCCGATCGGGATCGGGCCGGTCCAGCCGGGCTCGGCCGCCCACAGCGTCGAGTTCACCGTCGCCTCGGTCAGCCCGTACGCGGCGACGACCCGCAGGTCTTCGGCCCAGCGCGCGATCAGCTCCGGTGGGACGGTCTCGGTGCCGACGATCAGCACCGCGCCGTTCGGCAGTTCGCAGTCCGGCGGCAGCGCCGCGACCAGCGACGGTGGCAGGATCATGTGCGTCGCCGCGTTGTCCGCGATGTAACCGGTCAGTTCGACGCCCGCGACCCGGCGATGCGACGGGACCACGATCAGCGTCCCGCCGACGCACAGCGACATGACCAGATCCCAGACCGTCACGTCGAAGCCGGTGGAGGCGAACTGCACCACCCGGCTGTCTTCGCCGATGCCGATCCGTTCGGTCGCCGTGCTGATCAGGCTGCCGATCCCGTCGTGGGACAGGACCACACCCTTCGGCTTCCCCGTCGAGCCCGAGGTGTAGATGACATACGCGGCCTGGCTCAGCGCGATCCCGCTGACGTCCACAGTGGACGATTCGAGCGCCGCGAGTTCCGCGGTGATCTCGGGATCGTCGAGCAGGATCCGCTCGACGTCCACACCGGACGGCAGCTGCGCCGATTCGTCCACAGTGGACACGACGAGTTCGGCGCCCGCATGGGAAAGCATGTACGCCAGGCGATCCTCAGGGTGGTCGAGGTCGAGCGGGAGGTACGCGGCGCCGGCTTTCATCACGCCGAGCAGGGCGACGACGAGAGCCGCCGACCGCGGCATCGCCACGCCGACGACGTCCTCGTCACCGACGCCGCGTCGCCGCAGCAGCCGGGCGAGCCGGTTCGCGGCGGCGTCGACCTCTGCGTAGGTCATCCGGACGTCCTCGCAGACGACCGCCTCCGCGTCCGGCTTCCGCGCCACGACCCGGGCGAACGCCTCGGGCCAGGACACCTCGGGCGACTCCGCGACCGCCGTCCCGAGCGCCAGGACCCGGGCACGTTCCTCGACGGTGAGCAGGTCGATCGCGGCCAGCGGCAGGTCCGGCCCCGCCACCAGGGCATCGAGCACCTCGGCGAACCGGCGACGGTGATCGGCGAGTTCGTCGTCGGAAGACACGGACTCGTCGGCGTCGAAGTCGAACCGGAGCCCGCGGCCCTCACCGGCGTCGTACACGGCGATGGCGACGTCGCTGATCGGCCCTAGTTCGAGGTTGTGCACCGTCGCGCTCGCGTCGCCGAACGCGAGTTCGCCGTCCACGGCCATGTAGTTGACGCTCAGCCCGACGAGTTCGCGCACCCCGCCGCTCGCGCCGAGCTCGCGGGCGAGGTCCTCCCCGCGGTACCGGCTGTGTTCCAGGAGCGCGGAGACCTTCTCCGCGACCTGGGCGACGAGCTGCGCCGGCGTCGTCTCAGGGCGCACCGTCAGGCGCAACGGCAGGACGTTGGAGACCATGCCCGGCTGCTCACGCAGGGCGCGGGTGCTCCGCGCGGTGACCGGCAGCCCGAGAACGAGATCTTCGGCGCCGGTCACCCGGTGGGCGTACGCCGCCACCGCGGCGATCGCGACCCGGGACAGCCTCGTTCCGGCGTCGAGCGCGAACTTGCGCAGGCGACCGGTCTTCGCCGCGGGGAGCTCCCACGAATGCCGCCGCAGTCGGACCTGACCGGACGACGCGCGGCCGAGCAGCCGCACCGGATTGGGCCTGCCCGCGAGTTCACCGAGCCAGTAGTCGCGGTCGGCCTTCGCGTCGTAGTCCGCCTCGGTCAGCCCGGAAAGCGGCCAGGAGACCTCCTCGGCGGTGCCCGAATAGAGGGCCGCCGCGCGACGGGTCAGGACGGCCTGCCCGTGCGCGTCCATCACCAGATGGTGGTAGCGCTGGAACCAGCGGACCCGGTCCGCGGCCAGGACGAGCAGTGCGTGCGCGGTGAGCGGCCCGCGGCCGGGGTCGGTCACCACGGCGAGCTCGGCCCGCGCCCACTCGTCCGCGGCCCGCTCCGGATCCGGCTCGCCGGAGAAGTCGAGGACCGCGACCTCACCGGGCGCGACCGGACGCTGGACCGGCGTGTCGCCGTCCAGCTCGACCGTGACGTGCAGGCATTCCGCCTCCGCGACCGCCCGCCGGACGGCTTCACCCAGCCGGGCGATGTCGACGTCGCCGCGCAGCTCGGCGACCCAGCCGATCGTGTAGACCGGATCGGCCGGGTCGAGCTGCTGCGCGAGCCAGATCCCCTGCTGTGCCGGGGTCAGGGGAAAGCCGCGGTTCATCGGGTCGCCTCCACCGTTCAGAGCTTTCGGGATCGTCCGTGCCTCAGGCGGGCCCGGTCCCGCTCACCGCGTACTCGGGCCGGGACGCTCCGGCGGCCCGCCGGTCCACAATGGACCGCAGGATCTCGCCGACCCGGACGGCGGTGTTGGACAGCAGCGACGACGTGATGCCGTGCGTGTGCTCCGTGCCGCCCTGCAGGTAGATCCCGCCGTCCAGCGGCGGTTCGGTGACGATCCGGTAGTCGCGCTCGACCCGCAGCCTGCCCTCGTCGTCGCGCGCGCAGGCGGAGGCCAGCTCACCGAGCAACGGTGTCGGGTCCGCCGGGCTGTACCCGGTGGCGTACACGACGAAGTCGGCGTCGAGCCGGGTCCGCTCCCCCGTCTCCAGCGCTTCGACGGTGACCCGCACTTCGGAGCCGGTGTCGGTGACCTCGGTGGGGCGGGAGACGTTGATGAGCTTCAGCCGCTCGATCCCCTGCACCTTCTCGCGGTAGACGCGCCGGTACAGCTCGTCGATGAGTTCGATGTCCACGGCCGAATAGTTGGTCGCCCCGTGGTAGCGCATCAGCCGGTCCTTGACCTCAGCCGGCGCTTCGTAGAACCGCCCGACCGCCTCGGGGTCGAAGATCCGGTTGGCGAACGCGCTGTCGTCGGCCGGGCTGTAGCCGTACCGCGCGAACACCGCGCACACCTCGGCCCGCGGGAAGCGGTCGTGCAGCAGCGCGCTCACCTCGGCCGCGCTCTGGCCGGCACCGACGACGACGAACCGGCGCGGCTTCTCGGCGGACATGCCCTCCAGCCGGTGCAGGAGTTCGCTGTTGTGCCAGATCCGTGTGCCCGGCGTCACACCTTCGGGGAGGTTCGGCCGCAGGCCGGTGCCCATCACCAGATTGCGGGCGCGCAGATTCACCAGTTCGCCGTCGGTCCGCGCGTGCACGTCGAAGAACACGATCTCGTCGCCCTCGAAGACGGGAGTCACGGAAAGTACTTCCGTACCGTAGGAGACCAGGTCGTCGACCTTCTCGGCCGCCCATTCGAAGTAGTCGTGGAACTCGATCCGCAGCGGGAACAGGTTCTTGTGGTTGATGAAATCGACCAACCGGTCCTTGCTGTGCAAATACGACAGGAAGCTGAACGAACTCGTCGGGTTCCGCATCGTCGCCAGGTCCTTGAGGAAGGACACCTGCATGGTCGCGTTGTCGATCAACATCCCGCGGTGCCAGCCGAAACGCACCTGGCGCTCGAGGAAGTGGGCGGTGACGGTCTCCGCCCCCGGCGCGGCGTTGTGCTCGGTGACGGCGATGGCGAGCGCGAGGTTCGAGGGACCGAACCCGACCCCGACCACGTCGTAGACCGGAACCCGTTCACCGACCACTGCTCGTGCCATCTTGAACCCCTAGCGCGGCTCAGCCGCATCTCGGTACTTCGTTACAAAGACCAGGGAACCCTAACCTAAGTTAGGTGAGGCTCAACTAGTACTTTCAGTGGTGATGTTCATCCCTCGACCAGGAGGAGGCCGGTCCCATGCGGGTCGCCATGTTCGGATACCAGACCTGGGGACACCGCACCCTGCGGGCGTTGATCGACGCGGGCCACGATGTCGCCCTCGTCGTCACCCATCCGAAGAGTGACCACGCCTACGAGAAGATCTGGTCCGATTCCGTCGCGGACCTCGCCGGGGAGAACGGCATCCGCGCACTGCTGCGGCAGCGTCCCGACGACCCGGAACTGCTGGCGGAGCTGAAGGAAGCCGATCTCGACCTGATCGTCGCCAACAACTGGCGCACCTGGCTGCCACCCGAGATCTTCGAGATGCCGCGGCACGGCACCCTGAACGTCCACGACTCGCTGCTGCCCGCCTACGCCGGCTTCTCGCCGCTGATCTGGGCGCTCATCAACGGCGAGAAGGAAGTGGGCCTCACCGCCCACATGATGGACGCCGACCTCGACGCCGGCGACATCGTGCTGCAGCGCGCCGTGCCGGTCGGTCCGAAGGACACGACGACCGATCTGTTCCACCGGACGGTCGAGCTCATCGCGCCGATCACCACCGAGGCGATCGAGCTCATCGCGAGCGGCGACTACACACCGGTCAAACAGGACAGGTCGAAGGCCAGCTTCTTCCACAAGCGCGCCCTTGAGGACAGCCTCATCGACTGGTCCTGGCCCGCCGAGGAGATCGAGCGGCTGGTGCGCGCGCAGTCCGATCCGTATCCCAACGCGTTCACTTATCACCGAGGGAAGCAGCTGCGCGTGATCCGCTCGTCGGTGTCGGTGGGTCACTACGGCGGCACCCCCGGCCGGATCTTCATCCGTGAGGGTGACGGCGTCGTGATCGTCGCTGGGCCGGAGTCGCGCCGGGGCCGGTCGCACGGTCTCGTCATCGAGCGGGTCCGGACCGAGGACGGCACCGAACTGACCGCGAACGAGTACTTCCGCACCATGGGTGGTTATCTCACCTCGCGCCCTTAAGGTGGCCCACGGTTCGACAGCCACCCTGGAGGGAACGTCATGCCGGAGAAGATGACCGACGATCAGCGCCGCGCCTTCCTCGCCGAAGGCACCCGCACCGCCGTCTTCGCGACGGTCCGCCCGGACGGCAGGCCGCACGCGGTCCCGATCTGGTTCGCCCTCGACGGGGACGACATTCTGGTCAACCTGGGCGCGGACACCGTCAAAGGCAAGGCGCTCAAGGAGAATCCCCGCGTCTCGGTGGTCGTCGACGACCCGGTGCCGCCCTACTCGTTCGTGAGCGTCGAAGGGGTCGCGGAGATCGTTTCGGCCCCGGACGGCGTCCGAGCGGGTTCGGAGTCGATCGCCCGGCGGTACCTCGGTGAAACCGGGTAGGAGGCCATCGATGGCTGGCTGGCGTACGCGACGTCTCCGGGCAAGGTGATCGTGCGGGTGCGGCCGGAGCATTTCGTGGCGATCGCGAAGGTCGGCAGCTGAGAGGCTTCGGTCTCCGCACCGGTTTCCCTTGCCCGCCCGAGTCCGTGAAGGCCTCCTTGCCTACCTTCAGGGTAGGCAAGGAGGCCTTCACTACCTTGGTGACCGCCACGTAGGCCCCCTTCCCCCGGCTCAGCCGAGGGAAGGGGGCTTCATGTACGAGGGGAAGGAAGAGCCTGCACCGAACCGGCGGTCTCGCGTGACTGGATGGACGACACGGCCCGGACTTCGCCGAGTGTCGTCCATCCCCACACGCGTGTCGTCCGTCCGGCGTGATCGGACGGACCACTCACGAAACCCGATGTACCGCCGAGCGGGAGCCCTCTGGCCGCCGCCACCGTTCGGCGCCAGGATGACCCCGTGGCCGAGATCGTTTTCGACGAGAACACCCGTTCCTGGCTCATCGGCGCGGCATCCACGAGTTACGCGCTCAGGCTGACCGAGGACGACACGCCCTCCCACGTCTACTGGGGTCCTGCACTCACCGCAGACCAGGTCACCGACCTCCTCCCCCGGACCAAAGAACGCTGGGACTCCTTCAACGATCCCAACGAGGGACTCGACGAACTCGCCGCCGACGGCGGCACCCGGTACTGGACCCCCGCCCTCCAGGTCCGGTTCGCCGACGGGACCCGGGCCCTCGAATGGCGCTACCTCGGCCACGATATCGACGGCGGACAGTTGCGCGTCCGGTTCCGCGATCGCCACTACCCCCTCCGGATCACGCTCGGCTACCGCGTCCCGGAAGGCACCGACGTCATCGAGCGCTGGACCGAACTCGGCCACGACGGCACGGACGGCCCGATCGAGATCATCCGGGCCGACTCGGCGACCTGGGTCGTGCCGGACCGGCCGGGCTACCGGATCAGCCACGTCACCGGCCGCTGGGCAGCCGAAAGCCAACTGCTCCGCGAGCCCGTCCCCCACGGCGAAACGACGTTCGGCAGCAGGCGCGGCAACACGAGCCACCACGCCAATCCGTGGGTGATGCTCGACGACGGCGAAGCCACCGAGCGGCACGGCGAGGTCTACAGCGCCGTGCTCGCGTGGAGCGGTTCGTGGCGGATCACCACCACCCGCTCGTCCACCGGCCGCCTCACCGTGACCGGCGGTTTCGGCCAAGACGGCGTGGTCCCCCGGCTCGCACCCGGCGACACGCTCACCACACCGGTTTTCGCCGGGTTGTACACCGAGGGCGGATTCGGTGCCGCGAGCCGCGCCTGGCACGCGTACACGATCGGCCATGTCCTCCCGCATCCCGGCGAGCTCCGGCCGGTGCTCTACAACTCCTGGGAGGCAACGGGTTTCGACGTCAGCGACGCGGGGCAACGCGCGCTCGCGAAAAGAGCGGCCGCTCTCGGCGTGGAACTGTTCGTGGTGGACGACGGCTGGTTCGGCGCCCGGACCGGTGACCACGCCGGCCTCGGCGACTGGCAGGTCAACCGGGAGAAGTTCCCCGACGGCCTCGGACCACTCGTCGCCGAAGTGCATCGCCTCGGCATGAAGTTCGGGCTCTGGGTCGAACCCGAAATGGTCAATCCGGACAGCGATCTCCACCGCGCCCACCCCGACTGGGTCCTCCATCATCCACATCGGACTCGGTCGGAGCTCCGGCGGCAACTGGTCCTCAACTTCGCCCGCCCGGACGTCGCCGAGTGGGCGTTCGACACGCTCGACTCCCTCGTCGGCACGCACGGGATCGACTTCCTGAAATGGGACATGAACCGCCCGTTCAGCGAGGCGGGCTGGCCCACCGACAGCAATCCGGACAGGTTGTGGGTGGAGCACACCCGCTCGGTCTACGCGATCATGGACCGCCTGCGCGCCCGCCATCCCGGCCTGCGGATCGAGGCGTGCAGCGGCGGTGGCGGCCGGATCGATCTCGGGATCATGGCCAGGACGGACCAGGTCTGGACTTCCGACAACACCGACGCGCTCGACCGGCTCGTCATCCAGCACGGCTACGGCCAGGTGTACCCGGCGCGCGCGATGTCGGCGTGGGTCACCGACGATCCCAACTTCGTCACCCGGCGATCCACGCCACTGCGCTTCCGGTTCCACGTCGCGATGACGGGGGTGCTCGGTATCGGCGGCGACATCGTGAAGTGGTCCGAGGAGGAGCTGGACCACGCGCGCGAACAGATCGCGCTGTACAAGGAGATCCGGCCCATCGTCCAGCACGGCAGGCTCCATCGTCTCGTGCCGCCTGCCACCGATGGGGTCTCCGCGCTGCAGTACGTTGCGGCCGACGGTGGACGCGCGGTGGTGTTCGTGTTCCGGCAAGCGGCACATTTCCCCACTCACGAACGACTGGTCCGGCTCGACGGACTCGACCCCTCCGCCCGCTACCGCGACGAGGACACCGGAAAGGTGTGGCACGGTGCCTCGCTCCTGGCACACGGCCTGTTCCCGGGTTTGCCGGAGGGCGACTTCGCCAGCGTCGTGATCCGGCTGACGAAGCTCTGAGCGGCCAAATAGATCCGATGTATCTCCCCCTTTCGGCGCATTTGAGCCACAGAAGCCGCTTGACATCACTCTAGACATCCGATCGAATGCCGTCGTATATGAGACGCCGTGCATCGCCGCGAGAAGGGTGACTGGGGCATGAGAAGGTCCTTCGCGTTGGGAGCCGCACTACTCCTCGCCGCGAGCCTCACCGGATGCACCGTCGGCGGCGGGACGAACGCCTCCGGCAGCGAGATCACCTTCCTGACATTCGAGACGCCGAACCTCCCACCGTCCTATTGGGACTCCGCCATCAAACGCGTCACCGACCGCGATCCCGGCCTGAGCGTGAAGAAACTGGTCGCCCCGTCGACCGACCGCACCGGCTACGCCAAGCAGCTGTTGCAGTCCGGCCAGTTCCCCGACGTCGCGATCGCCATCGACTCCGCCGGTTTCGCCGAATCGGGCAACCTCTACGCGTGGACGCCCGAGGAGCTCGAGGACTTCCAGTTCCCGGCGGCCAACCCGATCAAGGGCGGACACCATCAGCTGCCCGCCAACACCCAGACCATCCCGCCGATCTACTACAACAAAAAGCTCTTCGCCGACGCCGGGATCACGTCGACGCCGAAGACGTGGAACGAACTCCTCGCCGCGTCGGAGAAACTGAAGGCGAAGGGCATCACCCCGTTCACCATCGGCGGCGGCAAGGAAGGGTTCCCGTCCGCGATGCTGCTGGACGGCCTGGTCAGCGTCGACGTCTACGGCAGGACACCGGACTGGCTGTCCCAGCGCCGGGCCGACCAGGTCAAGTTCACGGATCCGGCCTTCCAGCAGGCATTCGGCAAGTTCGCCGACCTGGTGGCCAAGGGCTACCTCGACAAGACCCAGGTCTCGCGGGACTACTCGGCGACCGAGGCGGCCTTCCTCAACGGTGAAGGCGCCATGTACCCGATGGGCAACTGGTTCGCCGCCAGTGCCGACGCCAAGAACCCGCCGTTCGAGATCGGCGTCTTCAATTTCCCTTCCGAGGACGGGAAACTTGTCGTGCCCGCCTACACCGGCGGCGGCATCGTCGTCAACGCCAAATCGCGGAACCTCGACGCGGCAAGGAAGTTCGCGCTCGCGTTCCAACTCGACAAGGAGCAGATCGACGCCTCGGTCAAGGCCGATGGCCTGTTCCCCGCGATCAAGGGACACACGCCGCCCTCCGACGTCGGCCCGGTCTTCAAGGCGGGCTACGACCTGTACCAGGAAGCCGTCGCGAAGAACGCGATCGTGAACGCCTTCAGCTGGGAAACCGCGGACGACGGGCTCCTGCCGGGGATGAAGGACAAAGTCTACCAGGCCGCGCAGGACGTCATCACCGGCCGCAAAACGGTGGCCGACGCGTGCGCGTTCCTGGACACCGAATGGGCGAAGGCACGCTGACACCACGATGGGGAGAAAACCGATCCTGCCGCGGGTGTGGCATTTCGCCTCGTTCGGCGCGCCCGGCGTCGTCATCTACCTCTGCTTCGTCATGGCGCCGATCCTCATCAGCTTCGGCTACAGCCTGACGAACCACAATCCGTTCAACCCGCCCGCGGAATTCGTGGGCCTCGAGAACTACCGGTCGCTGTTCCAGGACGAACAGTTCCTGACCGCGCTGCGGGTCACGACGATCCTGACCGTGATCGTCGTGGTCGTCCCGAACGTGCTGGGGCTCGGCGTCGCGTTGCTGCTCGACCGGAAAGGCCGGCTGTACAATGTTCTGCGGAGCGTGTTCTTCACGCCCGTGATCCTCAGCTCCGTCGTGGTGAGCATCATCTGGACGAAACTGCTCGACGACCGGGGCCCGGTCAACGACGCGCTCCACGCCCTCGGCGTCGAGCACCCGCCGGGCTGGCTTTCGGATCCGGATCTCGCGCTGTACTCGGTCGCGTCGATCGTGTGCTGGCAGATGCTGGGATTCTGCGTGGTCGTGTATCTCGCGGGCTTGCAAGGTGTCCCGGCCGAACTGCTGGAGGCCGCGGAGATCGACGGCGCCGGACCGGTCCGCCGATTCCGCGCGGTGACCTGGCCGCTGCTCGCGCCGTCGCTGACGATCAACACAGTCGTCCTGCTGATCTCGGCGTTCAAGACCTACGACTACGTCAAGGTGGTCACCAACGGCGGGCCGGGTTCGGGGACCACGGCCACCATCGCGTTCGACGTCCTCGCCACCGGCCTCGACGCGAACCATGTCGGCTACGCGTCCGCGATGGCCGTCGTGATGCTGGTGATCGTGGCGGTCCTGACCACGATCGTGCTGCGGTTCCTGCGGCGGCGGGAGGTGGACCTGTGACCACGAAACTCCGGCCCGCCGCGGCGATCCTGGCGAGCGCGCTCTTCGCCGTGCCGCTGTACTACGTGCTCGTCAACGTCTTCAAACCCGGCGACCAGATCGCCCAGGAGCCGGCGTCGGTCCCGCTGCCACCGACGCTGACCAACATCCACGCCGTCCTCACGCGGCCCGACGGCCTGTTCTGGGTGAGCCTGGCGAACAGCCTGCTCGTCACCCTGCTGTCGATCATCGTGCTGACCGTGCTCTCGGCCATGCTCGGGCACTATCTGGCGCGTTCCGGCAAGCGATGGACCAAGGTGCTCGCGCTGATCCTGTTGGCCGGCTTGATGATCCCGCCGCAGGTGATCCTCATACCGGTCACCGAGGTGCTGCGGCTGACCGGGTTGATGGCGACGATCCAGGGCTTGGTGCTGTTCAACGTCGGCTACTACGTACCGTTCGGCGTCTTCGTGTTCACCGGGTTCATCCGCGGGGTTCCGGTGGAGCTCGAAGAGGCCGCGCTGCTCGATGGCGCGAGCAGGACGCAGGTGTTCTGGCGGATCGTGTTCCCGCTGCTGCGCCCGGCCACGGCGAGTGTGCTGATCTTCCTCGGGGTGTGGATCTGGAACGATTTCATCGACCCGTTGATCATCCTCGGCCCCAGCCAGGGCACGACGATCACCACCGGAATCTACCGGTCGATCGGGCAGTACCAGGCGGATCTCGGCAGCGTGTTCGCGTTGATGTTCCTGGCGACCCTTCCGGTGCTGATCTTCTACCTGGCGTTGCAGAAGCAGTTCGTGAAGGGGCTGACCGGCGGGGCGACCAAGGGCTGACCTCCTGCCGCATTTAGTCCTCTGAATGCGCTGAGCATTCAGAGGACTAAATGCTCAGAGTTCCGTGACCTTGCCCTCGGCGACTTCCAGCCGCCGCGTCGTCGCCACCGCGTCCAGCATCCGGCGGTCGTGCGTCACCAGCAGTAGTGTCCCCGGATACTCCGCCAGCGCCGACTCCAGTTGCTCGATCGCGGGCAGGTCGAGGTGGTTCGTCGGCTCGTCGAGCACGAGCAGGTTCACCCCGCGTGCCTGCAGCAGCGCCAGCGCGGACCGGGTCCGCTCCCCCGGCGACAACGTGGCCGCGGACCGGAGGACGTGCGCGGCCTTGAGCCCGTACTTCGCCAGCAGCGTCCGCACGTCGGCGTCGGCCAGTTCCGGGACCTCGCGGGCGAAGGCCTCGACGAGCGGAAGGTCGCCGAGGAACAGCTTCCGCGCCTGGTCGACCTCACCGACCACGACACCGGAACCGAGTGACACGGCGCCTTCGTCGGCCGGGACCCGTCCGAGCAACGCCGCGAGCAGCGTCGACTTCCCGGCACCGTTGGCCCCGGTGATCGCGACCTTGTCCGCCCAGTCGATCTGCAGGTCCACCGGGCCGAGGGTGAACTCGCCCCGCCGCACCACCGCGCCGCGCAGGGTCGCCACGACCGCGCCCGCCCGGGGTGCGGCGGCGATCTCCATCCGCAGTTCCCATTCCTTGCGCGGTTCCTCGACGACTTCGAGCCGCTCGATCATGCGGTCGGTCTGCCGCGCCTTCGACGCCTGCTTCTCCGTCGCCTCGCTCCGGAACTTGCGGCCCACCTTGTCGTTGTCGGTGGCCTTGCGCCGGGCGTTCTTGACGCCCTTCTCCATCCACGAACGCTGCATCGCACCACGCGCTTCGAGTGAGGCCTTGGTGTTCGCGAACTCCTCGTACTCCTCACGGGCGTGCCGCCGCGCGACGGCGCGTTCCTCCAGGTACGACTCGTACCCGCCGCCGTAGGTCCGCACCTGCTGCTGCGCGTAGTCGAGTTCGACGACGCGGTCCACAGTGCGGGCGAGGAATTCCCGGTCGTGGCTGACCAGCACGGTCCCGGCGCGCAACCCGGTCACGAACCGTTCGAGCCGTTCCAGCCCGTCGAGGTCGAGGTCGTTGGTCGGCTCGTCGAGCAGGAAGATGTCGTACCGGCTCAGCAGCAGCGACGCCATCCCCGCTCGGGCCGCCTGCCCGCCCGACAACGACAGCATCGGCTGGTCGAGGCTCACGGTGAGCCCGAGATCCGCGACGACCTCGCCCGCCCTGTCGTCCAGGTCGGCCCCGCCGAGCGCGAGCCAGCGGTCGAGCGCGAGACCGTACGCGTCGTCCGCGCCGGGTTCGCCCGCGGTGAGCCCTTCGGTGGCGGCGTCGAGCGCGGCCTGCGCGGCGGTGACGCCGGTGCGCCGGGAGAGGAACGCGCGGACGGACTCACCCTCACGGCGTTCCGGCTCCTGCGGGAGGTGACCGACGGTGGCCGTCGGCGGGTTCAGCCGGACGCTGCCCTCTTCCGGCGGGACGAGGCCGCCGAGGGTCTTCAGCAGGGTCGACTTGCCCGCCCCGTTGACACCGACGAGACCGATCACTTCGCCGGGCGCGACGACCAGGTCGAGACCGGAGAACAGAACGCGGTCGCCGTGGCCGGCGGCGAGATTCTTGGCAACGAGTGTGGCGCTCATGAGATCGGTAAGTCTACGGGGGCCGATTGGACACCTCGTGGTCCCTCGGAAGAGTGGCAAGTATCCAAGCGATCACGGAACGTGGGTAGCCTGGTTGTTCTTCTGGACCCGAACGAATCCCCGAGCATTGAGGTCGGTGACAGCAAATGGCGGACTCCGCCACCCCGGTCCCCGTCGTCCACCAGCAGAAAGGCGGTACCCGTAGGCCGACGTTGAGCAGGCGGCGGGAAGTCGGTCATGCCAGCGCGCGGTCGCTGCTGATGACGATCCTCGGCGAGTACGTCCTGCTCCGTGACCAAGCGATCTGGACCTCGACGCTGGTCGAGGCGCTGCGCGTGCTGGACATCGAGGAGAAGTCCGCACGGCAGGCGCTGGCCCGTTCCTCCGCCGAGGGCTGGGTCGTCTCCGAACGCGTCGGACGAAGAGTGCGCTGGTCGCTCACTCCACCCGGCAGGCGCCTCCTGACCGAAGGCGCGGAACGGATCTACGCGTTCGGCAACGAGGAGAAGACCTGGGACGATCGCTGGCTGATGCTGATCGTGTCGGTCCCCGAAGCGAAGCGGGATCTCCGGCACAGGCTGCGCACCCGCCTGACGTGGGCCGGGTTCGGTTCGCCGGTGGCCGGTGTCTGGGTCAGCCCGGATCTCAGCCGCCAACGGGAGGCCCAGCAGATCGTGCAGGAGCTCGGCCTCGACGCGCAGGCGATGTCGTTCACCGCCGCCTACGGTGACGTCGGCGATCAGGAGACGATGGTCGCGCGGTCCTGGGACCTGAGTGACCTCAAGGACCGCTACGAGGACTTCATCGACCGGTTCACCGGGTTACACCCATCCGGTGAACGCGGCGTCCTGCGGGCGCAGACCGAACTCGTCCACGAATGGCGCAGCTTCCCGTTCCTCGATCCCCGGCTTCCGCTGAAACTTCTCCCCGACGGTTGGAGCGGCGTGCGCGCGGCGGACCTGTTCCACCGCAAGCACGTCGAATGGCGACCAGAAGCACAGGCGCAATGGGACGAACTCGTGGCGGCGTCGGGCTAGGGTCACGGAAAACGACCCCATCGGAGGGAACCCGCCTTGGCCGCCTCGATCCGCCTCGACCGTGAAGCCGACCTCGCCGTCCTGACCATCGCTTCGCCGCCACTGAACCTCTATACGGCGGATCTGCAGGCCGAACTGGGCGAGGCGATCGGTGAACTGGAGGCCACGCCGCCGCGCGCGGCGCTGATCCGCGCCGAAGGGAAGATCGTCAGCGGTGGCGTGGACGTCTCCCTGTTCGACGCCCAGTCGAGCGCGGCCGAGGCGAAGGTGCTCTTCGACGAGATGCTGGCGATCCCCGACCGGATCGCCGCGCTCCCGTTCCCCACCGTGTTCGCCGCCCACGGCCTGTGCCTGACATGGGCGTTCGAGGTCGCGGTCGCCTGCGACCTCATCCTCGCGAGCGAGAAGGCCAAGTTCGGCCTGGTCGAACGGGTCGTCGGCCTGACCCCGACCATGGGCGGCACGCAGCGGCTCGCCGCCCGCGCCGGCGTCGGCCGCGCCAAGGAGTTCGTGATGACGGGCGCGACCTACGACGCCACGACACTCGAACGCTGGAACGTGGTCAACCGGGTGCTCCCGGTGGACGGCTTCGACGAGGCCGCACGCGCCTTCGCGACCGACCTCGCCCAGGGGCCGACGAAGGCGCACGCCGCCACCAAGAAGGTCCTGGAGCACTACGAGCACGGCGGCGTCGCCGAGGCGAACGAACACATCACGACGATCGCCGCCGGGCTCTTCGACACCGAGGACCTGCGCGGCGCGGTGAAGTCGTTCCTCGCCGACGGCCCCGGCAAGGCGACCTTCACCGGCCGCTGATCCGCTATGGCCGCTGGCCGACCGCGTCCACGACGCCGGACGCGGTCACCGCGGTCGAATTCGTGCCCAGGAACTGGAACGTGTCCGCGGTGAAGACGATCACGATCGGCTCCGCGTCCGGACCGTCGCTGGGCTTCAACGGCCACGTGATCCCGACTCCGGGCCTTCCCGCCGCGTCGTGGGCGGTCTCCACGACCCGGAGCCGGGGCACCTTCGCCGCGGCTTCGAACAGGGCGGCGCGAGTCGCGGGCGACAGGTAGTACCCACTCGCCAGCTCCTGGATGTCCTTGCCCATCGCGTTGTAGTCGCCGTCCTCACCGGAGTGGTGGGCGTTGAGGTAGGCGAACATCGCGTCGGCGCCGGTGGGGAGGTCACGGCGATCGCGGACGGTCGGCTCGCACGGCTCCGTGACGCCCTTGAGCGGTTCTTCGCCCTTGTACGCCTGCGCCCGCCCGTTTCGACAGCCCGGAAGCGGGAACGAACTTCCGTCCGCCTCCTTGATCACCCCGTCGTGGGTGCCATCGGCCGAAAGCCACGATTCCCGTTCGCCGTGGGGATCCTTGGTCTTGGTGTAGAGGAATTGGTCGGGCCTCGGCGGCGTGGCGGGAGACTTCAGCGCGGCCGCGGCGGCGTTCCGGAGCACCGTCACGGGATCCGCGGCGGCCGAGGGTGGTTCGAGACCGACCTGCTCGACGGGCGCCAGCGCGACGACCGCGGTGATGGCCGCGGCCAGCCCGGCCGCGCCCGCCCCGGTCCAGACCCAGCGCCGCCGTTTCCGCAGCGGCACCACGTTTTCCGCTTCGGCGGCGGCGATCTCGGCCATCAAGCGCGCCCGCGCCGGGCCGAGTGCACCGGATTCCGCGAGCGGCACCGAGCCGGTCCGCTCGGCGATCAACTGCAGCTCATCCATGGGTGGAGATCTCCTTCGAAGTCGTGGTGTCCGGGCGCCCCAGCGCCTCGCGGACCTTGCGGCGGGCGCGGTTGAGCCGCGAGCGGACGGTGCCGAGCGGAATACCCAGCGCCGAGGCCACTTCCTCGTAGCTCAGGCCTTCTCCGGCGAACAACGTGAGCGCGTCCCGGTCTCCGTCGTTCAGTTCCGCCAACGCGGAGTCCAGCAGCTTCCCCATCGCCTCGGCTGTCACCTGTTCCGCGACGCGCTCGGCGTGTCCTTCTTCGTGAGACGGCGGGCCGAGGGCGTCCCGCAGCTTCAGCTCCCTGGTCTCCTCACGGCGCCGCTGCGCCACGAGGTTGGTGGCGATCCCGTAGAGCCATGGCCTGGCGTCGCGGCGCTCGGTGTCGTAGCCCTCGCGTTTGCGGAACGCCACGAGGAACGCCTCCCCCAACGCGTCGTCGGCGGCGGCGGGCCCGATGCGCCTGACCAGGTAACGGTGGATGTGCGCGGCATGCCGGTCGAAGATCGCGGAGAACCAGTCCGGCCTGGTCACCGATCTCGCGATCAACTCAGCGTCTTCGAGATCGCCCGGATCCGCCCCAGATGAGCTCATGGACCGCCCTTCGCCGTTCGTCAGTGTCACCTGCTGTCCGCGGCCGGGGCCGAACGGGTTCACGACCGCCGAATCGGTCTAGACCTTTTATGCGTCCCGCGCTACATTCAAGTGTGGTCTAGACCACACGCGCCATCATTCAGAGCAGGTCAGTCTCGCCGCCTCTTTTGGAGAGAACCGCCATGAGACGCACCCGAAAACGACTACTCAGCGCACTCACCGTGACACTCCTCGCCGCCGGGCTCCTGGTAGCCGCGGGCACTCCGGCACTAGCGGCGGGCCGCCTCCGCGCCGCCTTCACCTTGGCCGGAACCACCGGTGAGTACACCGTCACCAACCCCAGCGGCGAAACCGTCGCCGACTGGTCCATCACCTTCACCGTCCCCGCCGGTGTGACCGCCACGAGCGGCTCGCACGCCACGGTCTCCCAGTCGGGCGACCAGGTCACCCTCACCCCGGCGTTCTACATCAAATCGCTCGCGCCGGGCCGTTCGACCTATCCCTACAGCCCGTCGTTCCGGCTCAGTTCCGCGGTCAACCCGCTCACGTGCCGGATCGACGACGCGAACTGCGACGGTTCCGGCGACACACCGCCGTCGACACCGTCCAACCTGCGGCTCGTGGCGAAGACGACCACGACCGCCGCACTGGCCTGGAACGCCGCCGCCCCGGGCTCCCTGCCCGTCGTCGGCTACGACGTCTACCAGGGCACCACGCTGGCGGCCTCGGTCACCGGCACCGAAGCGAGGATCACCGGGCTGACGCCGAACACGGCGTACAGCTTCACCGTCGTCGCCAAGGACCGGAAGGACGCCAAGTCGCCGCCCACCCCGGCACTGGCGGTGACCACCAACAACCCGAGCGACGACACCCAGGCACCGACCGTGCCGTCGAGCCTCCGCTCGACCGCGGTCACCTCGGGCTCGATCTCGCTGGCGTGGAACGCGTCCACCGACAACACCGGCGTCGTCTCCTACGACGTCTACCGCGGCACGACCCTCGCCACCACGGTGACCGGGACGACCGCGACGGTGACCGGGCTTTCACCGTCCACTTCGTACTCTTTCACGGTCAAAGCCCGCGACGGTTACGACAACGTCTCCGCCGCCAGCGCCGCCGTCAGCGCTCGCACCGGAGACATCGTGAACGGGTACGCCCGGGTCGGCTACTTCGTCCAGTGGGGCATCTACGGCCGCCAGTTCTTCGTCAAGAACCTGGTGACCAACGGATCCGCCGCCAAGCTGACCCATCTGCTGTACGCCTTCGGGAACATCGACCCGGTCAACCACACCTGCCTTTCGGGTGTCACCAAGGGGACGACGTCGAACCCCCAGGACCCGAACCAGGGTGACGGCGCCGGCGACGCGGAAGCCGACTACTCACGGCCGATGTCCGCCGCCCAGTCCGTCGACGGCGTCGGCGACACCGGCTGGGAGACGCTGCGCGGCAACTTCAACCAGCTGAAGAAGCTCAAGGCCAAGTACCCCAACCTGAAGATTCTCATCTCCTTGGGCGGCTGGACCTACTCGAAGTACTTCTCCGACGTCGCGGCCACGCCCGCGTCGCGGCAGAAGTTCGTCGCGTCGTGCATCGACACGTACCTCAAGGGGAACGTGAAGCCGTACGGCGGCGCCGGCGGTCCGGGTACGGCCGCGGGCATCTTCGACGGCATCGACATCGACTGGGAGTGGCCGGGCAGCCCCGACGGGCACCCCGGGAACCACTGGAGCGCCAACGACAAGACGAACCTGACCGCTCTGCTCGCCGAGTTCCGCACGCAGATGGACGCCTACGGCGCGACCACCGGCAAACGGTACGAACTGCAGGCGTTCACCCCCGCCGACCCGGCGAAGGTGAAGGGCGGCTGGGAGATCCCGAAGATCTTCGACTACCTCGACGTCGCGAACGTGCAGGGCTACGACTTCCACGGCTCCGGCAGCGACAACTCGTGGGAGCCGAACCGCACCGGCCACCAGGGGAACCTCTACGCCGACGCGGACGATCCGTACAACTTCAAGTTCAGCGTGGAGTCGGCGATCAACGCCTACACCGAGGCCGGGGCCAATCCACGGAAACTCACCCTCGGCCTCGCCTTCTACGGGAGAGGCTGGCAAGGAGTCGCGGACGGTGGCAAGAAGGGCGAATGGCAGAGCGCGACCGGAGCCGCGCCAGGCCAGTTCGCCGAGGAAGCAGGTACTCGTGGCTACGCGAATCTCTTGGCCAGTGTCCCCAACTGCGCCGTCCAGCACGACACCGCGGCCGTGGCCACGTCGTGCTACACGGGCAACGGAGGGCAATGGTGGACCTTCGACGACGCCTGGTCCATCCAGCAGAAGGTGGCCTGGCTCAAGACCAGAGGGCTGCTCGGGGTCATGGCCTGGGAGATGTCCGGTGACACCGGATCCCTCATGACCACGGTGGACAACTCGCTGAAGTGACGACTCCCTCGCGCGTGGTGAGCCACGCGCGAGGGCTTCACCTCCACCTCGGCTTGCTGCACAGTGTGCTTCGTGACTTCTGCGAATGATGACCCGACTCTGCTCATCGCCGGCTCCTACACGGCGGCGAGCAACGGCAGCGGCGAGGGCATCGGCACGTTCTGGCGCGACGCGCGGACCGGGGAGCTGACCCCGGCTGGTTCGCTCGCGCTGGACTCGCCGAGCTGGCTGACGCCGCACCCCACGCTTCCTGTGCTCTACGCGGTGAACGAAACGGCCGAAGGCGCGATCACCGCGGTGGCCGTCGCCGAAGACGGCACGCTCTCGGCGCTGAACTCGCTGCCGACCGGCGGGGCGGATCCGTGCCACCTGGCGGTCACTCCCGATGGCCGGTACCTGCTGTGCGCCAACTACAGCGGCGGCAGCCTGGCCGCTTTCGCGCTGGGCCCGGACGGAGTGCCCACCGTGCGGACGGCGCTGGTCCGGCACGAAGGCAGCGGCCCGAACCTCGAACGGCAGGAGGCGGCGCACGTCCACATGGCCGTCGTCGACGAGACCGGGACACTGGTCAGCGCGGTCGACCTGGGCACGGACGAGATCCGCGGCTACCGCCTCGGCGAAGAGGGCGAGCTGATCCCCTTGTCAGTGTCGACGCTGCCCGCGGGCACCGGTCCGCGGCAACTGGTCCGGCGTCCCGGCACAAATCACGCGTACGTCGTCGGCGAACTGGCCGCCTCGCTGGTGACAGTGCGCGAAGAGCCACCAGGCACGTTCGCCGTCGAGAACGCCGTTCCCGCGACGCTCGAACCCGGCCGCGAGAACCTCCCGGCACAGCTCGTCCTGCACGAAGACCGGCTGTTCCTGTCGAACCGGGGTCCCGAGAGGATCACGGAGTTCACGTTCGACGGTGTGCTTCCGCAGGCCGTCGCCGACCATCGGACCGGCGCATGGCCGCGGCACTTCTCCGTTGTCGGCGAGCATTGCTATGTCGCGTCGCAGAACTCTGACGCGATCCAGGCCTACGAACGCGCGACCTGGCGCCTGATCGGCACTTATCCGGTCGGAAGCCCGGCCTTCATCGGTGTCTGGCCGCACTGATCCGTTCAGCCCGCTGAACGGGCGGGCCTTCTTTCTTTTCGAGGTGAACAAAGGCCTTGACGCACCTGGTTCAGACCATGACACTGAATCGCGCGCCGCCGGTGACCTGGTTCACACCCACTCGAGGAGTCCCATGTCCCTACCGAGGAAACTGCTCGCCCTGACCACGCTCGTCCCGTTGACACTGGGCCTTTTCAGCGCCCCCGCGCAGGCCGCACCCGCCACCTTCACCCATCCCGGCGTACTGGTCAGCCGCCCGCAATTGGATTTCGTCCGCGCCAAGGTGCAGGCCGGCGCGCAACCGTGGAAACAGGCTTACGACGCGATGATGTCGAGTTCGTACGCCTCACTGTCGCGGTCACCGAAACCCCGCGCCATCGTCGAATGCGGTTCCTATTCGAATCCGAACATCGGCTGTACCGATGAGCGGCAAGACGCGATCGCCGCGTATTCGCTTTCGCTGGCGTGGTACATCACGCGCGACGCGAAATACGCGGCCAAAGCGATCGAGATCATGGACGCGTGGTCCGCGATACTGAAGGATCACACGAACAGCAACGCTCCCCTGCAGTCGGCATGGTCGGCCTCCTCGTGGCCACGCGCGGCGGAGATCATCAAGCACACGTACACGAGCTGGCCGAATTCCGGCCGCTTCGGCACTATGCTCCGGAACGTGTACCTGCCCGAGGTGATCAACGGCAGCCACAGCAACGGCAACTGGGAACTCAGCATGACCGAGGCCGCGATCGGCATCGCCGTGTTCCTCGACGACAAGGCGGCCTACGACAAGGCCGTCGCGAAGTTCCGCACCCGCGTCCCCGCTTACCTCTACTTGACCAGCGACGGTGCGCTCCCGAAGACCGCGCCCGGCAGCGGCCTGGACACCCGCGACAAGATCGTCAAGTACTGGCAAGGCCAGACGACGTTCGTCAACGGCCTCTCCCAGGAGACCTGCCGCGACTTCACCCACACCGGCTACGGCCTCGCCGCCATCGCGAACTTCGCCGAGACCACCCGCATCCAGGGCCAGGACCTCTACCCCGAGATCGCCGACCGCCTCCGCGAAGGCCTCGGCTTCCACGCGAGGTACCAGATGGGCGCGGCCGTCCCGTCGTGGCTTTGCGGCGGCGACTTGAAGCTCGGCCTCGGCCCGATCACCGAGGTCGGCTACAACCATCTCCACACGCGCCTCGGGCACACCATGAGCAACACCGAGGCCCTCACCCTGCGCCAGCGCCCGGCGGGCACCAACAACCTGTTCGTCTCCTGGCAGACCCTCACCCACGCCGGCAACCCCCAGTGACCCCGTGTGGGCCACCCGAATGCGGCAGGGCGGCCCTCACGGACCGTTTTCCCAGCTCAGACACACAGTGACCCCTGGTTGCAAGCCCCCGTCCGGGACCCGCTAAAGTACTCACATCGCACTCCACGGAGCGCGGGTCCGGGCTGTGGCGCAGTTTGGTAGCGCACTTGACTGGGGGTCAAGGGGTCGCAGGTTCGAATCCTGTCAGCCCGACCGGAAGACGAAGCCGCTTGGCTTGGGTGAAGACCCAAGCCAAGCGGTTTTCTCGTTCCACCGAACAAAACTCTTCGGTGAATACCGAAGCAGCTGCTTGGGGACCACGCGGGGACCAAGTCACGTTCTGGGGCGTCTCTGGCGCGCTTGACCCGGGCAAAACAGCGCCAGGTCGCCGGGGCTGGCTGTGGACCAGGCGGCGGGCTGGTGGCTGGGGAACGGTGTGTACGGCCCCATAGGCGGGCGGTGCGTGCGGCAGCGTGAAGAACGTGTTTTACGGGCACGCCCGAATACGGCGGCGCCGGCGGCTTCCGGCATTCGTGCCGTCGGCCGGTACGCGCTTCCAACCGGTCCTAAAAAGCCAAAAAGAAACGCTCTGCCTTCGAGAAGGCGGAGCGTCTCCTGAATTTCTGGAAATTCTTCTATCGGACGAGCTGGAGCCGTCCTGACCGTGGTACCCGCAGATGTTCGCTCAGTTTCGCCCCCGCCTCCGTGATGGCGCGGTGGTCGGGGCGCAGGTACCTCTGGGTTGTCGTGATCGAGCCGTGGCCGGCGATTCTTCTGCAGGTGGTGCACGGGAACGCCGGCGTCGGCCATCCAGGTCAGCCCGGTGTGCCGCAGGTCGTGGCGGCGGAGGTGCTCGTCGGTCGCGTCGCGCAGCACCGCGGTGGTGATGCGGCCGCCGCGGGGCCCGCGGAAGAGCCGGTCGTCGGGATTCCCGTCGGTCAGGGCGATCCGGTGCTCGACCAGTTCCCGGATGTCCTCGATCAGGGGTACTTTCCGGGCGCGTTTGCCCTTGGTGCCCTTGCCCAGCAGCCCGCCGGGCCCGGGGGCGGTCTGCCGCCGGAGGTTCCACGTCCAGGTCGTAGTGTCGATGTCTTTCATCCGGCAGCCCGAGACTTCGCCGATCCGGGCGGCGGTGCACGCCGCGAACAGCACCACGTCGCCCCAACCGCGGTACTCACCGTGCGAGCGTGCGCCGAGCGCGTCGGCGAACCTGGTCAGGGTGTGCCAGTCCGGCAGCGCCAGGGCCCGCGGGTCTTCCAGTTCGTCCTCGGCCTGCTTGTACTGTTTCTGCCAGCCGGTCACCCGCGCCGGGTTGTGGTCGACGATGCCGTCCCGGTAGGCCTGCTCCGTTGATGGCCTGGTATGACAACACCGGCGAGTCGCCGGCATTGTTGCTGCGCAAGGGAAGCGCGGGTTCCAACACGGTGGCCGATCACATCGAGGTCCTGGATGAGGCCATCGCCCAGATCCCGGCCCGCTATCGCCGTGACCTGCTGATCACCGTGGACGGTGCGGTATTCCATCGGCTGGGACCTGGGTGCCCGGGAACGCGCCGCCATCGGCCGTGATTTTCGGCAGCCCCCTATAAGCGTTCCAGCCGCCAATACCTTCGCCTGTCCACATGACTCCGGACGGTGTCTGTGTCCGGCACCGCGAACACGTGCACCACGCGGCGGGACTCGCCCACCGTGCCGGGACGCGGGCGCCCGAAGAACAGCCGTACCGTCAACGCGCCTCCCGCAACGCGTGGCGCCCGGCGGAGACGATCCTGGCCGGGGAGCTACCCGCCTCCGCCGGAACCCTGGTGCGACCATCCCGTTCCGGTGCCAGCCGTGGCCGTCATCGTCGCCGACTGGCCACCGATCACCGACGAGCAGATCCAGGCACTGGCGATCAGCCTCAACCGCATTGAGACACGCCTTGCGAAACAACAGCCGCATAGCTGCGTGGTGGTCCGGCATAGCGCAAGCAGTAGTCGTCGCAGTCACGAGACCCACGCCTCGGATAGGTTGCATTTGTCAGTCCCCGTCACCATGAGGGACAAGGCTTACTCTGCTCCAGGAGGCCGAAGCAGCGCATCGACCGTACGGCGGAGCGGAGTGCCAGTTCGCGGCCGGAGCTGTGGCGGGCGAGGCTTGTCCGCCTGTCTTGCTGCCGGTTCCAGGGCCAGGAAGTGGCTACTTGTCCTCACCTGATTTTCGACCTGACAATGAGCTACATCGGCCTTTTCTTTCCTTGATATGTGAGGAGAATTGTTTTGTCGAATTCAATTTTTCGGCGCTCGCTGGTCGCGGCGAGTGTGACACTCTTTATTTCCGGACTCCTCGCGGGGGGCGCGTCCGCCGCCGAGGCGGTCACTGGGACGGCTGAGGCGCTGCCGCGATTGGAGTGCGAGGGCCGGGTCGAGCGCCCGTCGCAAGACGGCGACATCGTGCGTGCCCGCGCCGTAACCCGCTGCCGCGACGAGGTAAGGGTGATCGAGGTACGAACGTGGCTGCAGAAATATGATGACGGCGAGTGGGAGAACGTCGAGGAGGATCAGGGAAGGAGGGAGGACGCCAGGTGGGTGCGCGCCGATGCCGAAGCTCAGTGCGAGCGGGGCCGCTATCGGACAGTATCCGAGCACTTCGCACGCGATGGCAGGGATAACTACCGCGACCGCAAGGAGAGCGAGAGCGTCCGTATTCGCTGCAGGTGACCTGCGCTCGCGGATTCATGAAGCTCGCTGTCCGCAATGGACGCTTCTGGTAGCGCCGAGAAGCCGCGACACCGCAGCGGTGTCGCGGCTTCCGCTGACGTCAAGGCCCGCCGGGGCACGTCGCAACGGGAACCCCCTGGTCGCGGGAGTGGCCAGGGGGTTTATGTTATCGCCGCCGCGTGGTTCTTGTCCGACGGCCAGGCAGTACTCGATCACCTCGTCGACCGTCATCGCTCACCCCAGCAGCCCTCGCGTTTCGTCCTCTGAATGCGGTACTTGCAGGCGCAAGGATCGCATCCAGAGGACGAAACGCGGCTATTTGATGCCGGCCGCGTCCATGCCCCGGAGCTCCTTCTTGAGGTCCGCGACCTCGTCCCGCAGCCGGGCGGCCA
>NZ_JBWKEC010000042.1:0-54670 GCF_056435645.1 Amycolatopsis sp. NPDC043889 | reverse complement strand
GGATGAGACGACCGGCACCCCGCCCTGCCAGCAACCAGCCAAAAGATCAACAAACCCCACCAAGATCACCTAACAAACACATCGGTGGATCCAGGCTCAACGTCTCTATTTCCGCACACCCTCCTGTCGTCCGCCCGGTCACGCCTTGCTCCCGCGCGCGAAGCGGATCGGGCCGCCTTCGGTGACTGTGTGGGTTTGGGACATCTAGCGCACCGAAACCCACACACCCCGTCCCGCGGGAGCAAAGGTCCCTTCATCTCTCGCCCGCCATGGTCTATTCTCTCTCGCTAGAGCGATCTATCAAGTCGCCAAGGGGGCGAACATGGAAACTCTTCAGGACAAGGGACTCGCCGCGTTACGGCTGATCCTGGCCTTCGCGCTGCTGTCCACCACGCTGCACTACGCGCACAACGTGATCAGGGCGGCGGACTATCCGCAGGTCGAGGGGATCTCGGTGGGCATGGCCGCCACCTTGGTCGTCGTCGCGTACGTCCTCTTCTCCGTCTTCGGCGTGCTCGGCTACCGCGACTACCTGCGCGGACGTTACTGGCGGGCGCTCGTCTTCCTGATGGTCTACTCGCTCTCCGGTCTCGCGAGCCTCGGCCACTTCCTGGTCGCCGTGCCGCGGATCCCGGCCTTCTGGTTCGCCACGATCTACACCGACACGGCGGCCGCGCTGCTGCTGTGGGTGTTCGTGGTCTGGGCGGCGGCGAAGCTCAGCCGGGTGACGACGGCTGACCAACTTTCTACACAACATTGACGTAAATCAGTGCGATGTAGACAATCGGAAGGGTGACGCGGACCACATCGGTGACGTTCGAACGTCATCCCAGCGGCTACCGGCACTGGACACTGTCCACCGACGGCGACGTCGCGTGGCTCGAACTCGACGTCGACGCGGATGGCGGTCTCGTGCCGGGGTACGAGCTCAAGCTCAACTCGTACGACCTCGGCGTCGACATCGAGCTGTACGACGCGACACAGCGGCTGCGGTTCGAGCATCCCGAGGTCCGCGTGGTCATCGTGACCAGCGCGAAGGACAACGTCTTCTGTGCCGGCGCGAACATCCGCATGCTCGCCTCGTCGTCGCACGAGTGGAAGGTGAACTTCTGCAAGTTCACCAATGAGACCCGCAACGCCATGGAGGACGCCGCCGCGCACTCCGGGCAGATCTACGTCGCGGCGGTCAACGGCACCTGTGCCGGCGGCGGCTACGAAATCGCGCTCGCCTGCGAAAAGATCCTGCTGGTCGACGACAACTCCTCGACCGTCGCGCTGCCGGAGGTGCCGCTCCTCGGCGTCCTGCCCGGCACCGGCGGGCTCACCAGGGTGGTCGACAAACGCGGCGTGCGGCGGGATCTCGCCGACGTCTTCGCCACCCGCCCCGACGGGGTGAAAGGGCGCACCGCTGTCGACTGGCGGCTCGTCGACGAGCTCGTGCCGCGGCAGGGTTTCCGCGAAGCCGTGCTGGCCAGGGCGAAGGAGCTCGCGCGGACGAGCGAGCGGCTCGACGGGGAAGGCGTCGAACTGAGGCCACTCAAGCATCGTTATGTCGACATCGCCCGCGGCAAGACCGACGCGACGATCACCGTCAAGGGCCCGGATGGCGACGACGGCTGGCTGCTGGACGTCACCCGCGAACTGGACGACGCGATCCTTCGCTTGCGCACCAACGAACCCGAACTCGGCACGTGGGTACTCCGTACCGAAGGCGATCCGGCGAAGGTCCTCGAACACGAACGCGCCGTGTTCGACGCGAAAGACTGCCTGAGCAACGAAATCGTCCACTACTTCAAGCGGACGCTGAAGCGGCTGGACGTCACCAGCCGCAGCCTGATCGCCCTTGTCGAGCCTGGCAGCTGCTACGCCGGGCTCCTGCTGGAACTCGCGCTCGCCGCGGACCGGCAGTACATCTTGGACGGTCCGCCGCTCGATGACGAAGACAGTGAAGAACGTGCGTCGATCACGCTGTCGGAAGCCAACTTCGGTCGTTTCCCGATGGGCAACGGCCTGACCCGCCTCGAGTCCCGGTTCTTCGGCGACCCCGATCACGTCACGAGGCTCGCGGAGGTACGCGGCAAAACGCTGAGCCCGGCCGAGGCGAACGAACTCGGCCTGGTCACCGACGCACCGGACGACCTCGACTGGGAGGACGAGATCCGGATCGCGCTGGAAGGACGGGCGTCGCTCAGCCCGGACGCCTTGACCGGAATGGAGGCGAACCACCGGTTCGTCGGCCCCGAGACGCTGGAAAGCAAGATCTTCGGCAGGCTCGCCGCCTGGCAGAACTGGATCTTCACCCGTCCGAACGCATCCGGTCCCGAGGGCGCGCTGCGTCGCTACGGGACCGGTCAGAAGGCCGTCTTCGACAGGAAGCGGGTTTGAACAGCCCATGCCCACCAAGATCGATTACGACGCCAAGATCCCCAACAACGTCGACCTCTCCGGTGATCGGCGCCTCCAGCGGGCGCTGGAGGGCTGGCAACCGAAATTCCTGGACTGGTGGGGCGAAATGGGCCCCGCGCTGCGGACGCGAGGGGTCTACCTGCGGACCGCGGTCAGCGTCGGCCGGGACGGCTGGGCGCATTTCGACCACGTCGACGTGCCCGACTACCGGTGGGGGATCTTCCTCGCGGAGCCGGATCCGGACCGGGTGATCGGCTTCGGCGAGCACAAGGGCGAGCCCGCCTGGCAGCAGGTGCCCGGCGAATACCGCGCCGACCTGCAGCGGCTCATCGTGATCCAGGGCGACACCGAACCCGCGTCGGTCGAGCAGCAGAAGCTGCTGGGCCTCACCGCGCCGAGCCTCTACGACCTGCGGAACCTCTTCCAGGTCAACGTCGAAGAAGGCCGCCACCTGTGGGCGATGGTGTATCTGCTGCACGCCTACTTCGGCCGCGAAGGCCGCGACGAAGCGGAAGGATTGCTGCTCCGGAATTCCGGAAGTCCGGACGCGCCCCGGATCCTCGGCGCCTTCAACGAGGAGACCGCGGATTGGCTCGCGTTCTACATGTTCACCTATTTCACCGATCGCGATGGCAAATACCAGCTCGGCACCCTCAAGGAAAGCGGCTTCGACCCGCTTTCCCGCACTTGTGAATTCATGCTCAAGGAAGAGGCGCACCACATGTTCGTCGGCACCACGGGGGTCGACCGGGTGGTCACCCGCGCTGCCGAACTGATCCGCGAGCACGACACCTTCGACATCGCCGGGCACGGCGGGATCCCCCTGGAAGTCATCCAGCGTTACCTCAACTTCCACTACACCGTCTCGCTCGACCTGTTCGGCGGCGAGACGTCGACCAACGCGGCGAACTACTACACCGCCGGGCTGAAAGGCCGCTGGCAGGAGGCCCGCCGCAAGGACGACCACAAGCTCACCGACGCCGCCGGATCGCTGTCCCGGCCGAGGGCCGACGGCACCTGGGAGACCGAGGAACTCCCGGCCATCCTGCTGCTGAACCTCGACCTGCGGGAGGAGTACCGCGCCGACTGCCAGACCGGCGTCAACCGCTGGAACAGGATCCTGGACGAGGCGGGCATCGACTTCCGATTCGTCCTCCCGCACCCTGGATTCAATCGCGAAGTCGGCATAAACTCCGGCCACCATGTGACGCCCGACGGCACCGTTGTCGACGAGCGGACCTGGCTGGCCGGCAAACGCAAGTGGCTGCCCACTCCCGAAGACCTGACCTTCGTCCGATCGCTGATGCGCCCGGTGTACGAGCGAGGAAAGATCGCGAGCTGGGTGGCACCGCCACGTCAGGGCATCAATGGGAAACCGTTCGACTATGAATACGTTTACCTGAGCTGAGCCGATAGAAGGTGCGCCCGTGTCCGCTGCTGCCACCGGTTTCAACGCGGCGAGCTACCTGCTCGACCGGCATCTGGCGGAAGGGCGCGGGGCGAAGGCCGCGGTCGTTTCCCCGAGACGGAACCTCACGTACGCGGGCCTGGCGGCCGAAAGCCGCCGGGTCGCGGCGGGGCTGAAGGCGATCGGCGTCCGCCCGGAGGAGCGGGTCCTGTTCTGCATGGTCGACGACGTCGAACTGCTCACCGGGATCCTCGGCGCGATGCTGGCCGGAGCGGTCGCGGTGCCGGTGTCCACCATGGTCACCGGGCTGGACCTGGGCAAACTGCTCGCCGATTCCCGCGCCAGGGTCCTGTGTGTTTCGGGCGAGTTCGCCGCGCAGGCGACGGTCGCGCTCGGGCTGGCGCCGGAGGTCACCGACGTCGTGCTGGACAGGGCCAAGGCGGCCGAACTGCCGTCCGGGGTCCGCGCGCACGAGTGGAGCGAGCTGTCCACAGTGGACGATCCCGGTTTCGAACCGGCGCCGACCTGGGAGGATTCGCCCGCGCTCTGGCTGTACACGTCGGGGACGACGGGCAAGCCGAAAGGCGCGATGCATCGCCACGCGAGCATCCGCGCGGTCTGCGAAACGTACGCGCGCGGCGTGCTGGACATCGGCCCGAACGACCGGTTCCTTTCCGTCCCCAAGCTGTTCTTCGCCTACGGGCTGGGGAATTCGGCGTTCTTCCCGCTCGCGGCGGGCGGGACGACACTGCTCGAACCCGCGAGGCCGACCCCGGGGCTGATCGCCGCCAGGGTCCGCGCGGAGCGGCCGACGTTGTTCTTCGCCGTCCCGACGTTCTACGCCGCGCTGCTCGCCAGCGACATCCCCGACGACACGTTCTCCTCGGTGCGCCAAGCGGTTTCGGCGGGGGAGCCGCTGCCCGCCGTGCTGTACGAACGGTTCCGTGACCGTTTCGGCGTCGAGATCCTGGACGGGATCGGCTCGACCGAGGCGTTGCACATCTTCCTGTCCAACCGGCCGCGTCAGGTCCGACCCGGCAGCACCGGGGTGCCGGTGCCGGGCTACGACATCGCGCTGCGCGACGAACAGGGAGAGCCGGTGCCGGACGGGCAGCCCGGTGAACTGTTCGTCGCCGGGCCGTCGATCGCGACCGGGTACTGGGCGCGGTACGAGACGACGAAGCAGGTCTTCCAGGGCGAATGGCTGCGGACGGGTGACAGCTTCGTGCGCAACGCCGACGGGAGCTACACCTGCCTCGGGCGCTTCAACGACATGCTGAAACCGGGCGGGATCTGGGTGTCTCCCGCCGAGGTCGAGGACAGGCTGCTGCAGCATCCGGCGGTCGCCGAGGTCGCGGTGGTGGCCGCCTTCGACGCCGACGGCATCGAGAAACCGGTCGCGTGCGTGGTCGGTGTGCCCGGCGGCAGGCTGGACGCGGACGAGCTGATCGAGTTCTGCCGGGCCGGGCTGGCGTCCTTCAAGCGGCCGCGGAGCATCGTCGAGCTGGGCGAACTGCCGAAGACGGCGACCGGGAAGATCCGGCGCAACGTCATCCGGGAACTGGTACGGGACATGTACGAGGTCCGGGCCCCCGCCCCTCCGCATTTAGTCCTCTGAATGCGGTCCATGCACACGCAAGTACCGCATTCAGAGGACTAAATACGAGGTGCCAGGCCGCGCGTCACCCGCCGTTGACGGTGCGCAGGGTCCGCATGGCCTCGGCCAGATCGTGCGCGCCGTCACCGAGCGGGGTCAGGACGATGCGCCGCAGGATCTCGGCACACGCTTCCCTCGCCTTCTCGGCGACGTCGAGACCGTGGTCGGTGAGCGCCGCGAACGTGACGCGGCGATCGTCCGGGCTGGGCACGCGGCAGATCAGATCCGCGGCGACCAGCCGGTCCGCGACCTTGGTGAACCCGCCGCTCGACAGGGCCGCCTCGACGGCCAACCGGGTCATCGGCATCCGGTGCTCGGGTGAGCGCACGAGCCGCAGCAGGATGTCGAACGACGCCGGCGCCAGACCGAACCGTTCGGCGATCTCGCCCATCAGCTTGTTCTGCGTGGCCAGGTAGCCCTCGATCACCAGGCCCCACCACGTGACCACTTCGTCGTCGTTCGGTTCCTCCGATTTCACCACTGCCACGCGAGCGAGGGTACACCAAGAACTCTTCCTGGAATATATCTTGCGCGCGAGAGGTTATCGGGTTAGCTTGAGTCCACCGGCTCCAGAGGAGGGCACCATGTCGATCAAGACTTCGGGCCTGCACCACGTCACCGCCATCGGTGGCGACCCCCAGCGCAACGCGGACTTCTACACCCGGGCACTCGGCCTGCGGCTGGTGAAGACCACCGTGAACTTCGACGACCCCGGCACGTACCACCTTTACTACGGCGACGAGTCCGGCAAGCCCGGCTCGCTGATGACGTTCTTCCCGTGGCGGGACGCGCCGAAGGGCCGTCACGGCACCGGCCAGGCGACCACGACGTCGTTCTCCGTGCCGGAGGCCTCACTCGGCTGGTGGACGCGGCACCTCGCGGAGAACCGCGTCGAGACCGGCCAGGTCCGCAACTCCGACGGCGAGGAGACGCTCACCTTCCTCGACCCGGACGGCCTCGAACTCGCGCTCGTCGCGCATCCGCAGGGCGACCCGCGTGACCCGTGGGACACGAAGCTGGTCCCCGCCGAACACGCCATCCGCGGGCTGCACTCCGTCACGCTGTCGGTGTCCCAAGAGGACGCGACCGCCGGGATGCTGACCGACGGCCTCGGCCTGACCTTCGAACACCAGGACGGCAACCGCCTGCGGTTCTCCGCAGGCGAAGGCGGCCCCGGCGCGCTCGTCGACGTCCTCGTCACGCCGGACGCCCCGCGCGGGCTGGTGGCGGCGGGCACCGTGCACCACGTCGCCTGGCGCGCGCCGGACGAGGACACCCAGGCCGCCTGGCGCGACGAGCTGATCGGCGACGGCGTGAACGTGACGTCCATTTTGGACCGTCAGTACTTCCGCTCGATCTACTTCCGCGAGCCGGGCGGCACGCTGCTCGAGGTCGCGACCGACGAACCCGGTTTCGCGATCGACGAGCCGCTGCTGGAGCTCGGCCGCGCGCTGAAACTGCCGCCATGGCTGGAACCCAAACGCGAGGACATCGAGGCCATGCTGCCGAAGCTGGACCTGCCGAGCGAGAACAACCCGCGATGAGCACCTTGGAGCACAAGTACGTCGAAGGGGCGCCCGACGAGCCGGTGCTGCTGCTCCTGCACGGCACCGGCGGCGGCCCGGACGATCTCGTGCCGCTCGCCCGGCAGCTGAGCCCGGCGTCGGCGCTGCTCGCGCCCGCCGGGCCGGTGTCGGAACACGGTGCGGCACGCTGGTTCCGCAGGCTGGCGGAAGGCGTTTTCGACCACGAGGACGTCGTCTTCCGCGCGAACCAGCTGGCCGACTTCGTGCTCGCCTCGCGTGAGGAGTACGGCCTCGGTGACCGGCGGCTGGTGGCCATCGGGTTCTCCAACGGCGCCAACATCGCCGCCGCGGTGACCCTGCTCCGCCCGGACGCCGTCAGGGAGGCCGTGCTGTTCGCGGCGATGTCGCCTGTTCCTTCCCCGCCGCGGAACGATCTGTCCGGAACCCGGGTCTTCCTGTCGAACGGCGAGCACGATCCGATGGCGCCGCTGCCCTCGGCGGAGACGCTCGTCCGTGACCTGCGCGAGCGCGGCGCGGACGTCGTCGCCCATCGCCATCCCGGCGGGCACCAGGTGACCGGCAACGGTTCGGTAGCGGCCGCGGGGTGGCTCAACCCACAGCGGGGAGAGCAAAGGACGCGAACGTAGCATCGTCCGATGACTAACGGGGACCTCGTCCGCGCCCAGGCCCTGCTCGACAGGGTCCTCCTCGCGGACGGGCACAACGATCTGCCATGGGAGCTGCGGGTCACGACCGGGCCGGACCCGGTCGAGGCCGTGACCGGCACGGATCTCACGGTCCGTCAGCCGCATCTGCACACCGACTTCCCGAAGCTCGCCGAAGGCAGGCTCGGGATGCAGTTCTGGTCCGTCTACGTGCCTTGCCAGTTCGAGGGCCACAGCGCGGTGACGGCGGTGCTCGAACAGATCGAGATCGTGCACCAGATGGCCGAGCGCTACCCCGATCGCCTGGCCCTCGTGGACACCGCCGACGAGGCCGAAACCGCTTTCCGCGACGGCAAGATCGCGTCGCTGCTGGGCGCCGAGGGCGGCCACAGCATCGCCGAATCCCTTGGCGTGCTGAGGATCCTGCGCCGCCTCGGCGTCCGCTACATGACGCTCACCCACAACTACAACACCACCTGGGCCGACTCCGGCACCGACGAACCCGAGCACGGCGGGCTCACCGAGTTCGGCCGCGACGTCGTCCGCGAGATGAACAAGATCGGCATGCTGGTCGACCTCTCGCACGTCGCGCCGAGCACGATGCGCGCCGCGCTCGAGGTCAGTTCCGCGCCGGTGATCTTCAGCCACTCCTCCTGCACCGCGGTCAACGACCATCCTCGCAACATCCCCGACGATGTCTTGGAAACCTTGGCGGCCAAGGACGGCGTCGCGATGGTGACGTTCGTGCCGGGCTTCATCTCGCCGAAGGTCGCCGAGTGGGACGACCGGCTGCGCCAGGACATGGAAGCCGCGGGCAAGGACTACCGGAACATCGACCAGCGCACGAAGTTCACCGCCGAACGAGGCGGCCCCGAGAAGCCGAAGGCGGGCATCGACGACGTCGTCGCGCACATCGAGCACGCGCGCGAAGTGGCGGGCGTCGACCACATCGGGCTCGGCGGCGATTACGACGGAGTCGCGACGCTGCCCGAAGGCCTCGAAGACGTTTCGAAGTACCCGGTGCTGTTCGCCGCGCTGCTGGAACGCGGCTGGAGCGAAGAGGACTGCGCGAAACTGGCCGGGAAGAACACCTTGCGGGTGCTGCGTGCGGCGGACGAGGTCACCCGTTCGGACGCTTGAGAGCGCGATCAAGCCCGCTTCGGCGGACACTGTCCTGCATGACGCAGCCGGAGGAGGGCGCCGCCGAGGTTCCCGTCAAGCCGTCCGAAACCGCGGGCGGCGCACGCCACAGCGGTAAATTCGAAGCCGGCCCGAAGCTCAAACGGACGCGGGTGAGCGGCACATGGATCGCCGTCATCGTGGCGTTGATCGTGCTGGTGTTCCTGCTCGTGTTCATCCTGCAGAACCAGGACACGGCCACCGTGCACTTCCTGGGCATGTCCGGGAGCATGCCGCTGGCGGTCGCGATGCTGTTCTCCGTGATCGCCGGTGGCGCGCTGGTCGCGCTCGTCGGCGGCGCCCGGATCCTGCAGTTGCGCAAGCAGGCCAAGAAGTCGCGGCATCAGCTGCGCTGAGGGACCCCGCGGCGGAACTCGCTCGGGCTGACGCCCCGCACGCGTTTGAACGCCGCGCTGAACCCGAACGCGTCGGAATAGCCGACGGTGCGGGCGATGTCGGAAATGGTCGCGTGCTCCGGTCCGGCGAGGAGATCCGCCGCGAGGGTCATGCGCCAGCGGGTGAGATAGGCCAGCGGCGGTTCGCCGACCAGGTCGGCGAACCGTTTGGCCAGCGTCGACCGCGAGACCCCGGTCCGCCCGGCCAGCGTGCCGACGGTCCACGGTGCCGCCGGTTCCGCGTGCAGCAGGCGCAGGGCGTCGCCGACCACCGGATCCCGCTGCGCGGCCCACCACGCCGGGGGTTCGCCGCCCGGCCGGTCGAACCACTCGCGCAGCGAACAGACGAGCATCCAGTCCAGCAGCCGGTCGAGGACCACCTGCTGACCCGGCGCGTCGACGGCGACCTCGGCGGCGAGGTGCTCCAGCACGGGGTCGCCCGCGCCACCGGCGTCCACGCGCAGCACGACGGGCAGCGCGTCCAGCAGCGGGCGGCCGATCTCGCCGCGCACCGGGTACGCGCCGACGATCAACGTCGTCTCGCCACCCGGGTCGTCGACCCAGCCGAGCCGGTGCCGGGTCCCGCCCTGTTCGGGCGTCGCGCAGTGCTCGCCGCACGCGATCGGTTCGGCCGGAGTGCCGACTTCGTCGACGAAGGTGAACGTCGCGGGGCCGCGTACGATGACCGACTCGCCCGCGCGAAGCGGCTCGGGCGGGCCGTCCTCCGGGACGACCCAGCCCGCGCCGGTGAGCACGGCGCACAGGGTCAGCGGCGCGCCGTCCACGAAGTGCAGGTTCCACGGCGGGGACAGGGTCGAACTGCCGAACAAGGAGCCCTGGGACCGCACGCCGCGGATCAGGTCACTGAAGACGTCCACCTTGCCGAGGTTAGACGAATGGACAGGCGATCCGGCCTTTCACCTATGGGCGCGTCCAAGTCTGCCGGGTTGAATCGAGTTCATGCTGACCTCCGACGACCTCGAATTCCTCCGCCGCCCCCTGCACGGATTCCTGACCGTGGCCGGCGGCCCGGTCCGGCCGGTGTGGTTCGAGGCTGCCGACGACGGCACGATCCAGCTGTTCACGCCCCGCGAGTCGCCCAAGGTCCGGCGGCTGGACGACGATCCCCGCGCGTCGATCATCGTGGCCGCCCCGGTGGGCGAACGCGAGCGCTGGGTCTCGGTCTCCGGCGGCGTCACGGTGGAGCCCGGCGGGGCGCACGAACTGGCCGCGCGGCTCGCCGAGCGCTACTGGGACCTCGAAGACCCGGCCCACGCGGGCGAGCTCGCCGGGATCCAGACCCTCGATCTCGTGCGGCTCGTCATCCGGCCGGAGAAGGTGAGCCGTTACCTGATGTGATGATCGAGGTCATCCCGAGCAGGGTGGCGCAAACGTTTTCGTCGCCCTCGGCGGTGACCCGGGCGCGGTCCGCGGGGTTCCGGGTACACAGCCGCCAGAAGGTGTCCGCGTCCGTCGTCACCGAGGCCAGCGGCGCGCGTGACGTCGGCGCGACCCGGTCGAGTTCCCAGCCGTCGGCGGTCCGCCGCGCCGTCCACTTCCCGCCACCCTGGCCGGTGACGGTGTAGGCGACCTGCCTGCCGGCGCGGGCGTCGACGTCACGCAGGGTGTACGGCAGCGCCCGCATGAAGGTATCGATCACCGGCCCGCGGAACTCCGGCTCGTCCAGCGTCCGCGCGCCCACGGCCTCGCGGATCTGCTGCTGGTGCACCCAGAACTCGGTGTACTCGCGGGCGACGTCGAGCCAGACCGGCGCCGGTTCGTCCCCGGCCCAGCTCACCGGCTCGCCGACGGCGTCGAGGTCGGCGCGGCCCCACATCTCGGCGATCTGCGAGGTGCTGTCCACCAGCATCGCGAACAGCACCTCGGGGGACAGCCGACGGCACGCGACCACCCATTCGTCGTTGATCCGGTCGATGAAGTCCCCGAAGCGTTCGCCCTCGCGCGGTGCCGTCGCCCGGTAGTCGTCGCGGTCTCGGGACAGCCTGCCGAGTTTGTCGCCCAGGATGTGGGCCGCGAGATCGTGCACCGTCCAGCCCGTGCACACCGTCGGCGCGGCCCACTGCTCCGCGTCCAGACCGGTGAGCACGTCGAGCAGAGCCTGCTCCTCCCGCGCGAACAGCGGGAGGACGTCGATCGGCGGACCCCAGCGCGTGAAGCTCATGGTGACCATCCAAACACCCAGGTCCATCACATTCTCGGCCATTCGGCCTACTCGCAGGTAGCATCAGCGCGAACGTGAGGGGAGTGCCCGTGAGCAACGATCGACCCGCCGGTGAAGACCTGGCCGCTTTCGCCAAACGCGCGGGACAGCTGGCGGGCTGGGCCGCCCGCACGGGCTTCGAGTTCACCCGCAAACTCCCCGGGGTCGAAATCGCGGAACAGATCGTCAAACAGGGCGAGCGGCAGCTGCTTTCGGAGCTGCGCCGCCGTCTCGACGAGGTCGACGACCCGTACCACGCCGCGCTCACCGCCGCGTCCGCGATGAACCGGCCCGACACCAACGGTTCGCGGCCGGTCGAGGCGACCATCACCCTCGTGCACACCCGCGCCCAGCTCGAACCGCTCCGCGCGGCGATGGCCGAACTGCTCAACCACTCGATCGGCTTCGGCCGCGAGCGGGCCCGCGAATACCTGTACGCGATCATCCTGCGGCAGCTCACGCCGGACGAGGCCCGCATCCTTTCCGCGCTTTCCGACGGCTCGCCGTTCCCCGCCGTCGACGTCGCCGAGCGGACCAGCCTCGGCGCGGCCGGACGGTTCGTGCTCCGCAACGCTTCCACCGTCGGCAAGGCCGCCGGGGTGTCACTGCCGGACCAGGTGCCCGGCTACCTCACCAGGCTGATCGGGCTCGGCCTGATCGAGCTGGACGAAGAGGTGCCCGCGCTGGAGACGCAGTACGAGATCCTGCTGACCGACGAGACCGTCCGCGAGGCGGAGAAGTCGGTCAAGCGGGCCAAGTTCGTGAAGCGCACGGTCCATATTTCCCGGCTCGGCGCCCAGTTCTGGCAGGCCTGCGACCCGAGCGCCGGCTGACTTCGGCATGGGTGCGTTCCTCGACGGGATCCTCGCCGATTTCGGCGAGCACTGGCCGCTCTACGTCTCCATCCCGATCGTGGCCGCCCTGATCGGCTACACCACCAAACTCGTCGCGATCCGGATGATGTTCCAGCCGGTCGAGTTCGTCGGCATCAAACCGTTCCTCGGCTGGCAGGGCATCGTGCCCAAACGCGCCGCGCGGATGGCGAGCATCGCCTGCGACACGATGACCGAGCAGCTGATCAAACCGGCCGAGGTCGTCGCCAGGCTCGATCCGCAGAGAATCGCCAAGGAGATCGAAAAACCGCTCCAGGCGGCGGTCGAGGACATCGTGCGCGACGTCGCCGCCCACTATCAGCCGGGGCTGTGGGAATCCCTGCCGGTGGGGATGCAGCGGCTGGTGATCCAGCGCGTCCAGGCCGAGACGCCGCGGATGGTCGCGGCCGTGCTGGAGCTGATCAAGTCCGATGTGGACAGTGTATTCGACCTCAAGGGCATGGTGGTCACCGCACTGGTCAAGGACAAACGGCTGCTGAACCGGATCTTCCAGGAGGCCGGCGACAAGGAGTTCAAGTTCATCGCCCGCTCCGGCATCTTCTTCGGCGGGCTCATCGGCGTGATCCAGATGGTCGCGTGGGTGCTGTTCAAGTTCCCGCTGATCATGCCCCTGTTCGGGCTTTTCACCGGCTGGTTCACCGACTGGCTCGCGCTGCGGATGATCTTCTATCCGATCGAGGAACGCCGGTACTTCGGCGTGCGCTGGCAGGGCCTGTTCCTGAAACGGCGCGGCGAGGTCGCGGAGGCGTACGGCGCGCTGATCGCCAAGGAGATCATCACCCCGCACAACGTGATCGAGGCGGTTCTGCACGGCCCGCTGTCGGACCGCGTGCTCGGGCTCATCCAGCGCCAGCTCGACGAACAGCTCGGGCGGCGTATCGGCGTCGGGAAACCGCTGGTGGTGTTCGCCGTCGGCAGCAAGCGGTATCAGGACATGAAGCTGAACATCGCCGAGAAGATCATGGACGAACTGCCGGACACCATGCGGTACATCGAGGACTACGCGACGGACGCGATGGACATCCGGAACGTGCTGGTGACGAAGATGAAGGAGCTGTCGCCGCGCGAGTTCGAGGGACTGCTGCGGCCGGCGTTCCAGCAGGACGAATGGATCCTGATCGCGACCGGTGCCGTCCTGGGTTTCGCCGTCGGTGAGGCGCAGGTCCTCCTGCTGGAGCACTTCGCCGCCTGACGACCCGCATTTAGTCCTCTGGATGCGGTAGTTGCACGCGCAAGGACCGCATCCAGAGGACTAAATGCGCGGATGGCTGCCTCATCGGCGGTACACCGGGCCCTCCGTCCGGTCTAGAGTGCCTCCTGCACTGAGCCTTGGGGGAGGGCGCACATGGCCGACGCGGGGAGTCCGTGGCCGCAGGAGATCCGGCTGGCGATGACCATGGTGGGCGGGGCGAGTCTCGCGGTCTGGATGGGCGGGGTCGCCACCGAGACCTCGCATCTGCTCCAGGCGTCGAGAACGCCGGAATCGAAAAGCCCGTACCGGGCCTTGCTCGATCTGCTCAACGCCACCGTCTCGCTCGACGTGCTCACCGGCACGAGCGCGGGCGGTATCAACGCGGCGTGCCTCGGGCTGGCCGAGGCGTTCCGGTCGAGCCCGCAGGTGCTGCGCGACACGTGGATCAGCACGGGATCGCTCGACAACCTGATCCGCGATCCCGGCGAGAAGGAACCGCGTTCGCTGCTCGACGGCGACAAGGTGCTGCTCGGCGATCTCAAGGACGCGCTGCACCGGATCACCGACAAGGCGACGGTGAAACCCGACTGTCCCGACATCACGGTGCTGCTCACCGGCACGATGATCGACGGCGAGACGACCAGGTTCGACGACGCGCTCGGCAATCTGGTGCGGGACACCGAACACCGGCTCTTGTTCCGCTTCGATGGTCCTTTGTGGACGGACGAGGTGGTCGGCCCGCTCGCGCTCGCCGCAAGGTCCACCGCGTCGTTCCCCGGTGCCTTTGAACTTTCCCGGATGCCGATCGGCGAGAAGACCGGACCGCTGCATCCGGACATGACGAAGTACACCGACGTCACGCGCTCGCACTGGCTCACCGACGGCGGGGTGCTGCTGAACAAACCGTTGCGCCCGGCGCTGCGGGAGATCTTCGAGCGGCAGTCGCATTCGGACGTCCGGCGGCTGCTGCTGTACGTGGTGCCGACGGCGGAACGCGAGGCCGAGCGGGTCGTGGTCGATCCGGAGCGGCCGCCGCTGCTGGGTACCGCGATGAGCAAGGTCGTCGGCACCGTGCTGAGCCAGACGATCAGCGCCGAGCTGGAGGACCTGACCAGGCACAACGACGCAGTCGTCCGGACAAGGGGGACCCGGGTTTCCCTTGCCGCGATGGGGGTTCGCGGCGGCCCGGACTCGCTGGTCGACCAGCGGCTGATGAACGACTACCGCGACCGGCGCGTGCAGGAGGACGCCACCGCGCTGGTCCGCGAGGCGACCCGCAGGCTCTCACTGTCCGATGTGGAGGATCAGGGTCGCCAGTGGGCGTCCGGCACGGCGGCGCAGCTGCGCGCGGCCGCGGCGGCCGGGCTGCGGGACGGCCTCCCCGCCGAGCCGCCGAAGGACACCTGCGAACTCGCGGATCTCGTCGCCTTCCGCACCACCGCGCTCGACGATTCGGTCGCCACCGGGCTGCAACTGGTGAACGCGGGCTTCCGGCTCGATCCGTCGCCGGAGCACGCGGTGCAGCTCAACCGTTGCCGCGTGCTGCTGCACGAAGCGCGGCACAAGGCGGCGCGGGGGAAGCGGCTCGCGGGCTGGGTCGCCGAACAGGATCCGCCGACGGCCGACGTCACGCTGGCGGCTTGGATCGAAGGCCTCGCCAAGGAATGGGCCGCGCTCGGCCGCGCGGACACATTGAAGGAGGCGTGGCCGCTCGTCGTCGCCGCCCTCCGGCAGGCCACCCCGGTCCTTTTGCCGCTGGCGCAGGCGAAACCCGACACCGAAGCCGCCGACACGGTCAGCACGCTGCTGGCGTGGACCGGGCTCACGTCCGACGACAAGAGTGCGGGCGATCCCATCGTCACCTCGCGGCTGGTGCGCCTGCACATCGCGACGCGGGGGCTGCTCGCGCAGGCACCGTCGGTCGACCAGCGGGTCGATCTCGTCCAGGTGAGCGCGGATTCGCGGACGCTGCTGGACATGAAACGACGCCGTTCGTGGGACAAGCTCACCGGCATGCAGGCCGACTACTTCGGCGCGTTCTACAAGGCGTCCTGGCGCGCGAACGACTGGATGTGGGGCAGGGTCGACGGCGCGGGCTGGCTGGTGCAATGCCTGCTGGACCCGAAACGCCTGCGCCTGCTGCGCGACGTCGTCGGGCGGGAGGCGTTCCGGGCACGGGTACGGGACACCTTCAAGGAGATCGGCTGGCGGCAGCCGGGCACGGAAGACGGCCTGTCGCAAGAGGAAGCGGACGCCCTGCGCGCGCAATTGGCCGGGGAGCTGGCTTTCCTCGGCCTCGACGGTGAACTGGCCGATGTGGAAGGAGAAGCCGGTCTCCCGATCAGCATGCCGGTGACGGCGATGGTGCTCGCCAGGGTCCGGCAACTGGAGATCGCGCGCGAAGAACTGCCGTGTGTCGGCCTCCACTGTGGACACGACGCGAAAACGGCCAAGGGCAACGGGAAACCGTCGGAACGGTTCCGGCGTATGATCGAGAACGAGCCCGAAACCGACGAACAGACCCAGCGCGCGTTCCAGGCGTGCCAGGTCTCCGGCGAACGGTTCGAACACGAACGCGGGACGATGCTCCTGACGAAGACGCTGGTCAAGGCCGGTGCGGCCGGGCTCAACGCGGCCGCGGGGGCGACGCGGGTGCCGAAGTCGGTCCAGCCCGCCGCGACCTTCGCCAAGGCCGCCGGGCGCAGCGCGTGGTGGATCACCCGCGGGGCGGCCACCCTGCCGTCGCCGTGGAACGTGCTCGCCGCGCTGATCACCGTGCTGGCCGGTTTCGTCCTCGGTGGACAGGGCGGCCCGGTCCTGCAATGGGTCGGCGTGCCGGTGGCCGCGGGCGCCATCGTGTTCCTGGTGGTGAGCCTGATGACCTTGCGCAAGACGTGGCGGATGATGCTCACGGTGCTCGGCGTGCTCGTGGTGGCGACCTTGCTGTTCGCCGCCTTCCTGCCACCGGTGCGCGACCCGCTGTTCGGCTGGCTCGGCGACGTCGTCGCGGGCTGGCGGCGTGGCGAGGCGCCGGTCTGGTGGCTGGTCGTCTGCCTGCTGCTCGTGCTGCCCGCCATCTGGACGCCGCTCGGCTCGCTCGCGGGTCGCAAGCGGCGTCGTGAATAGCGGAATCGGGCGCCGAATAGCGCCCTGACCCTGCGACGAAGCGGTAACGGTTGGTATCGTCACGTGCAGTGAGACCGCAGCGAGGCGGCCTTACCCACAAGTGCTGCGCTTCAAACGTTACCGTTACCTTTGTCACGTGCGTTTCAAGGTTGTTGCAGGTAGCCGCGTTGCCGCCGCCGCGCTGATCTGACCGCGCCCGAATCCTCCGGTACGTTTCTTGGACATGTCCGGAAAGCACTTGATCGAAAATCCGACCAAGGCAGACGGTGCCGCGCTCTGGAGAATCGCCCGCGATTCCAAGAAGCTGGATCTCAACACGCCTTACGCCTATTTGCTGTGGTGCCACGATTTCGCCGACACCTCGGTCGTCGCGAAAGTCGACGGCACGCCGGTCGGCTTCGTGATCGGGTACCGGAAGCAGGACACCGGCTTCGTCTGGCAGGTCGCCGTCGACGCGTCCCAGCGAGGAAAAGGCCTGGCCGGAGCTCTGCTCGACGAGCTGTTCGGCCAGTTGACCGCCCAGGGCGTCCGGTACCTCGAAACGACGATCACGCCGGACAACGAGGCTTCGATCCGGTTGTTCGCCTCGTTCGCCAAGCGGTGGGACGCCACCGTGGAACGCCAGGATCTGTTCTCCACGACGGATTTCCCGGCCGAGGAAGGAACGCATGAGCAGGAGGACCTGTACCGCATCGGTCCGCTCAGCAGTCAATAGAACGTAAATCCGGGGATCTCAGGGAGAAAGAAAACGTGATGAGCATTTTCGAGGAACTCGAATCCGAAGTACGCAGTTACAGCCGTGGCTGGCCCGTCGTGTTCGACAGGGCCCAGGGGAGCTACCTGTACGACGAAGACGGCAAGGCCTATCTCGACTTCTTCGCCGGCGCCGGCGCGCTCAACTACGGGCACAACAACCCGGCGCTGAAGCGGGCTCTGATCGACTACATCGCGCGTGACGGCGTGACGCACGCACTCGACATGTTCACCGTGGCCAAGCGCGACTTCCTGCAGACGTTCCAGGAGAAGATCCTCCGCCCGCGGGATCTCGACTACAAGGTCGTCTTCCCCGGTCCCGGTGGCGCGAACGCGGTCGAGGCCGCGCTGAAGCTCGCCCGCAAGGTGACCGGCAAGGAGTCGGTCATCAACTTCACCAACGCCTTCCACGGGATGACGCTGGGCGCCCTCTCGGTGACCGGTAACTCGATGAAGCGCGGCGGCGCGGGTGTCCCGCTGGTGCACGCCACCCCGATGCCGTACGACAACTACTTCGACGGCTCCATCCCGGACTTCCTCTACTTCGAGAAGCTGCTCGAAGACTCCGGCAGCGGCCTGAACGAGCCCGCCGCCGTGATCGTCGAGGGCGTGCAGGGCGAGGGCGGCATCAACGCCGCGCGCGTCGAGTGGCTCAAGGCGCTGGACGACCTGTGCAAGAAGCACGGCATCCTGCTGATCCTCGACGACGTCCAGATGGGCTGCGGCCGCACCGGCCCGTTCTTCAGCTTCGAGGACGCGGGCATCAAGCCCGACATCGTGTGCCTCTCGAAGTCCATCGGCGGCTACGGCATCCCGATGGCGCTGACGCTGATCCGCCCGGGCCTCGACGTCTGGGAGCCGGGCGAGCACAACGGCACCTTCCGCGGTATCAGCCCGGCGTTCGTCACCGCGACCGAGGCGCTGCGCGTCTACTGGAGCGACGACGAGCTGGAGAAGTCCACCAAGGCCAAGGGTGAGCGCATCGCCGCCGCCTTCCAGGGCATCGTCGAGGCGTACCCGGACGCGAACCTGTTCGCGAAGGGCCGCGGCCTGGCCCGGGGCATCGAGTTCGCCGACGGCGACCTCGCGGGCAAGGTCTGCGCCGCCGCGTTCGAGCGCGGGCTGCTGATGGAGACCTCCGGCCCCGACGGCGAGGTCATGAAGGTCCTCCCGCCGCTCACGCTGACCGACGACGAGCTCACGAAGGGTCTGTCGATCATCGACGAAGCCGTCGCCACCGTCCTCAACTGACCTGAACCGACCGCCCTCGACCAGGAACGAGAAGGAGTTTTCCTTTGCTTGTCAGAACACTCGACGAGGTCACCGACACCGACGCCGACATCAAGACCCCGAACTGGCGCAGCAAGCGCATCGTGCTGGCCAAGGAGGGCGTCGGTTTCTCGGTGCACGAGACCACGCTGTACGCCGGGACGGTCAACGACTTCTGGTACGCGAACCACATCGAAGCGGTGTTCATCACCTCCGGTGAGGGCGAGCTCGAAAACACCGCGACCGGCGAGGTCTTCCAGCTGAAGCCGGGCACGTTGTACCTGCTCAACGACCACGACAAGCACCAGGTCCGGCCCAAGACCGAGATCAAGTGCGTCTGCGTGTTCAACCCGCCCATCACCGGCCGTGAGGTCCACGACGAAAACGGCGTGTACCCGCTCGTCACCGAACCCTAGAAATCGCTCGAGGAGGCGACTGCATTGACGCTGACCGACACCCGAGTCGACGACAGTTACCCGACCCGCATCACGGGTAAGCCCGAACACCTGCCCAGGACGCACCCCACCGTCTGGGGCACCGAGGCCGACGGTCCCTTGGACGCGGCCACGCTCGCGAACCACGAAACGCGTGGTTTCACCGTCGTCGACCAGTTGTTGTCGCCTGGTGAGGTCCAGGCCTACTGGCAGGAACTCGTCAGGATGTCGTCGGGGGACCACCGCGACGACGAGCGCGTGATCACCGAGGCCAAGACCGGTGAGGTCCGCTCCATCTTCGACGTCCACGAGACCAGCGAGCTGATCGCGGAACTCGTCCGCGACCCGCGCGTGCTCGACCGGGCCCGGCAGATCCTCGGCTCCGAGGTCTACATCCACCAGAGCCGCGTGAACTACATGCCCGGCTTCAAGGGCACCGGGTTCTACTGGCACTCGGACTTCGAGACCTGGCACGCCGAGGACGGCATGCCGGTACCTCGCGCGGTCAGCTGCTCCATCGCGCTCACCGACAACTACCCGTTCAACGGCGGGCTGATGGTGATGCCGGGTTCGCAGCGGACCTTCGTGCAGTGTGCCGGGGAAACCCCCGAGAACAACTACAAGAGTTCACTGAAAGAGCAGCGGGTCGGCGTCCCGAGCGAAGAAGACATCACCGCGCTCGCCGCCGAATACGGAATCGACCAATTCACCGGGCAGGCCGGTTCGGCGCTCTGGTTCGATTCGAATGTGATGCACGGTTCGTCGAACAACATCACGCCGTACCCGCGATCGAACATCTTCCTGGTGTTCAACAGCGTCGAGAACGCGCTGCGGGAGCCGTTCGCCGCGATCGAACCGCGTCCGGCGTTCATCGCCGGCCGTGACTCGACCCCGCTGTCGCGCTGACGAAACCGCAGGTCGCGAAGGCCATGACGGGGTGCTTGTAGCCGTCGGTGTGCGCCCTGTTACGTTGTCGCCACGTGAGCGGGCCAGTGGGCTCGCTCACGTAGGTGTTGTCGACGGCCGAACGGGTTCTTCGCTCGGGGTGAGCCCACCCGGACGGACGTGGACGCCGATGTCCGGTGTGGGTCGCGCCCCCAGGCGGCCCAAATCGGATATCTCCCGGCTCCGTGCCATCAGATCGGGACTGATGGCACGGAGCCTTTTTCTTTTTCGTGGTGATGCGTGTTTGGTGCCTGTTCGCGAGCCGGAAGTACATGAAGGGGGTCTTCATGTACTTGGGGAGGTCGAGTTTCCTCGGCTGAGCCGTGGGAAGGCGGCCTTCACGCGCTACCTGCCGCGGCTGCGTGGCTCAGGACACGCAGTGAGCGCCGGTCACCCGGCAGCCGAAGTCCACAGTGGACACTACCCGCCCGCTTAGCGCGCTTTGTCCGTATCGCCGAGGTCGTGAAGGCCTCCTTCCCTACCCTGAAAGTAGGGAAGGAGGCCTTCACGACCTTGAGTGTCCTGGTTGGCGGCGTCTTGGCGCGGTAGGTTGGCTACTCCGGTAAGGGGAGAGATCGGAGGAGGGGGCTTGTCATGGGCGAAAGCGGCTCCCCTGCCCGCTTCCAACTCCTTGGTCCCGTGCGCCTCCTCGACGGCGATCGGCCGGTCCCCGTCGGCGGCCCGGGCGTCCGTGGTCTGCTCGCGCTGCTGGCGCTGAAGGTCAACAAGGTCGTCGCGCTCGACGAGATCATCGACGCGCTCTGGGGGCACGACCCGCCTGCCACGGCCCGCACGATCGTCCACGGCAACGTTTCGCATCTGCGGCGCGTGCTCCGGGGCATCCAGGGCGATCATCCGCACGGTGCCCGGATCCTCACCGCGCCGCCCGGCTACCAGCTCACCGTCGAACCCGAGCGGATCGACGTCCACCGCGCCCGATCCCTGCTGGAGCGGGCTTCCGCGGAGGAGCCGGAGAAGGCGGCCGAACTGCTCACCGAGGCCCTCGCGCTCTGGCAGGGGCCCGCGCTCGCCGGGGTGCCGGGGTCGGTCCGCGCTCCCGAACTGGAGGACCTGCGGCTCGCCGTCCACGGCGCCAGAGTCGACGCGGACCTCGAACTGGGCAGGCACGCGGAACTGATCGTCGAGCTCAGCCCGCTGGTCCGCGCGAACCCGCTCGCCGAGCGCACGGCCGGTCAGCTGATGCGCGCGCTCTACCACGCCGGCCGCCGGGGCGACGCGCTCGAGCTCTACCGCACGGTGTCCCGGGCGACCCTGCGCACCCTCGGCGTCGAGCCCGGAGCGGAACTGCGCTGGCTGCATGAACGCGTCCTCAACGACGACCTGCCGGTCAAGGTCGCCGCGGAACCGAAGGCCGAGGCGGCGCCCGTCCAGCAGTTGCCGCCCGCGGTGCCGAACCTCGCCGGACGCGAGGCCGATCTGGCCTGGCTCGACGAACTCGCCGAGCGCGCCGAAGCGGGCGAGACCGCGGTCGGCGTGGTCACCGGGACGGCCGGGATCGGCAAGAGCAGCCTGGTGGTGTGGTGGGCGCATCGCGCGGGCCGCCGCTTCCCCGACGGCATCCTTTTCGCCTCGCTACGGGGTTTCGACCCGCATCATCCGCCGCTGGAGCCCGCCGACCTGCTCACCCAGTTCCTGCTCGGGCTCGGCGTGCCTGCCGAGGGCGTCCCGGAACAGGTCCACGAACGCGTCGCTCTCTACCGCTCGATGATCGCCGGACGCCGGATGCTGGTCATCCTCGACAACGCCCGAAGCGCCGAGCAGGTCCGGCCGTTGCTGCCGCCCGGTTCGCGGTCGATGACGCTGGTGACCAGCCGCTCCCGGCTCGACGGGCTCGCCGTGTCCAACGCCGCCAAGCTGCGGGTGCTCGGCACCCTCGCGCCCGGCGACGCCGTCCGGTTGATCGAGGAACTCGCCGGGCCCGCCGGCTACGACCTCAACCACGCGCTCGCCCGGCTCTGCGGTTATCTCCCGCTGGCGCTGCGGATCGCGGGTGCCCGGCTCGCCGCCAGCACGCAGTGGTCAGCGCAGGATCTGGTCGACGAACTGGGCAACGAACGGACCAGGCTGGCCGCGCTCGACGTCGAGGGCCCGGACGACGGCGTCCGCGCGGCGTTCGACGTCTCCTTCCGGGGGCTGCCGCCCGAGGTCGCGGACACGTTCCTGCGGCTCGGCGTGGTCCAGTGCGTTTCGGCCGGTTCGCATCTGACGGCCGCGATCGGCGGGATCACCGTCGCCGAGGCGCGGCGGCATCTGCGGGTGCTCGCCGCGCACAACCTGCTCGCCGAAACCGGCCGCGACTCCTTCGTCCCGCACGACCTCGTCCGCCTGTTCCTCCGTGAACTGGCGGAGAACGAACTCGACGAAGCCGACCGGGAAGCCGTCCTGTCGCGCTCGGTGCGGTTCTATCAGGCCGTCGCCGACCGGGCCCGGCGCAAGATGCTGCGGATCGTCGACCCGCTCGACTTCACCGGGGTGCTGACCGACGCGCAGACGCCGCCGATCGGTTCCTTCGACGAGGCGCAGGACTGGTTCACCGCGGAATGGGAGAACCTGATCGAGGTCCTCGAAGCCGCCCGCGCCGCCGGACGCCACGACGACGTCTGGCAGCTGGCCAGGGTCGCGCACACCTATCGAGCGGTGTACCCGCTGCTGGACGAGTGGACGCGGCTGGTCGGGATCGGGCTGGAGGCCGCCGAGCGATCCGGCGACGTCCTCGGCCGGTGCTGGATGCTGATCTCCCGTTGCGCCATCGCCCTCACCTTCGAGCTGCCGCAAGGCTGCCTCGCCGACGCCGAACGCGCGCTCGAACTCGCGACCGCGATCGGCGACGACCGGCTGATGAACTCCGCGAACATCCATCTCGGCTCCGCGCTGACCCTGCTGGGGCGGCACGACGAGGCGATCAGGACGTTGCGGCGGGCGGTCGAGGAGACCGAGCGGACCGGTGATCTCGAATTGCGCGGGCAGGCGCTCAACAACTGCGCCGAGGCCGAAAAGCGGGCCGGGCGGTTCATCGAGGCGATCGGGCACCAGGTCGCCTCGCTGGAGATCGACCGGACCCTCGGCGACGAAAGCTACGTCGTCGTCTCGCTGAACAACCTGGCCGAATTGAGCATGCGGATCGGCGAACTCGCGGCGGCCGAGCGGTACGTGTGGGAAGCCGTGGACCTGACGATCAGCAGACGGTTCGTCCTCCAGGAGGGCGTCCTGCGGCTGACGCTGGGCCGGGTGCTGCGGTCCGGGTCGGATGTGGACGGTGCCCGCGAACAATTCGCGCTCGCGCTGAAAATCCTCGCGGACGCCAATCCCAAGCTCGCCGCACTGGTCCGTGCCGAACTCACGGACCTCGGCGAAACTCCGTGAGTGATCCTTAGCGGATTCTTAGTGGCCTCGCCGCGCACGCGCGTAGGGTCCGATTCAGTGTCGATCGAGCCCTAGGGGAGGGGCATCGGTAGTGATCGGCGCTCGGGCGGGCCCGTTCCGGGGCCGTCTGAAGAGCCGCCAGGAGCGGCTCGTGGCGGTCCGGCCGGTGGAGGTGGGGGCGATACCGGCCGGCCGCCAGGCGGCACCACCGCGTTTCGTCCTCTGAATGCGGTCCTTGCGTGTGCAACTACCGCATTCAGAGGACGAAACGCGTGGGGTCAGCCGGTGCCCGCCGTGCACAGGGCGATGGTCTGGCCCTTGTTCTCCGCCACCTTCTTGCCGTTGACCAGGATCGTGCAGGCGATCTGGTTGCTGACCGACGAGTTCCGGGTGTCCGCGGTGACGGTGAGCAGGTAGTCGCCCGAGTTGAACGACGCCGTGCCGCGCCATTCGTCGGTGCTGGCCGGGGTCGTCTCGGTCCGCTGGTCGTTGAGCGAGCCGTACCGGATGGTAGCGCCGCCGGAGGCGCTGACGACGAACTCGACGGTGTTCTTGTCGCCGGCGACCGCCGGGACGTGCAGCCCCGACTCGCCGGTTGCGAAGAAACTGGTGTAGACCAGTAACCCGCCGGCGGCCAGCAGTCCGGTGATCGAAAGCGCGAGCCCCGCGATCCCCATTCCCTTCTTGTCCGCCTCGCCCTTCTTGATTTTGGTCAAACCGATCACGGAAAGAATCAATCCGATCACGGCGAGCGGCCATGCGGCGATCCCGGCGACCGGGACGAAGGCGACCCCGAGTGCCGCCATGCCGACCAGGAAACCTGCGATGACCACGCCGTTCTTGGGTTTGCGGTGCCGTGTTCCGTGCGCGGCGAACCCAGAGCCGTAGCGGGTGGCGGGCGGGTGCGGGAGAGGTGGATCGGTCGGCATACATGCCCTTTCGGAGGCTTCCGTCCGAAGACGTTAACCCATCGTTCGGGGCAATGGCCGAAATTGTTACCTGCTGGAAAAAGTCATCATTCAACGATGATCAAGCGGTCACCGATATTTTCTGACGAGAATTGTGGCATCGCCGAATGTCGGAAACCCGATCACTGATCGAACAGGCTGACTTCCGGGGTGATCTCCAGCAGTTCGTGCACCGGGCGGCCGCGGCGGCCGTCGATGGTCGTGGTCCGCACGACGCGCAGCCGCGCGGTCACCGGCCGGTCCAGGTTCTCCTTGATCTCGTCGAGCAGATCCGGCGCGACCGCGCCCTGGATCGTGCCGCCCGATTCGCGTTCGAGATAGAAGATCCGGCGCCGCGTGCGGACGCCGTCCAGCCTGCCGCTGACCGTCTCGTAGCCGACGGCTTCACGTGACTCGCGCAGGCTCCCGGAAAGGATCCTCGCCTGCTCGGTGGTCATGCTGCGGGTCAGCTCGTCGCCCGCGGTCGGGGTCAGCGCCATGCCGATCCCGGCGTGTTTGCTGACCGCGTTGACGATGTCGCTGACCGCGTTGCGGACGGTGTCGCGCTGCAGCAGCACCGCGTCCAGCGCGCCGTCGTCGGAACCGTTGGCGGGCAGGAAGTCGCACAGTTCCTTGACCGCGCGTTCGGACAGCGACTCGATCCCGTCGTGGATGAGCGCGTCGTCGAGCGCCGGTTCCGGGAAGCCGAAGAAGATCGCGTTGCCCGCCTGTCCACGCTGGATCAGCGGGGCCTTCTCCCGGTCCGCGGGCTGGACGAAGGTCACCTCGCCCGACGGGTTGCGGATGATGTGCCCGATCTTCGCCGTCGCGTCCTGCAGCGCGCGGCTGATGTCGGAGAAGGTGTACGCGTCCAGATGCGACTCGCCGAGCACGGAAACGCGAAGCAGCGGCGAACGCGACGTCCGCTCGAACTTGGCGTACGCGGCCATCGCCGACGCTCGGGCGAGGTCGTCGAGCCAGGTGCCGCCGGGGATCTCGTCGGCGATACGCCGGAATTCGTTCCTCACCAGATCACTTCCGGAATTCCCCTGCCACCCGATGCCCACACTTCCTCCCAGATCTCCTCGTCGCCGGGGCGGCAGAGGAACCCGTCGAGCATGCCGCCGACGGGCTGGACCTGGTCCAGGTACATGGCGGGCTGGCCGACGATGACCCCGCGCAAGGTCAGCAGCCCGTACAGCGCAGAGCGCCCCGCGTCGTCGAGCCGTTTGAGCGCGCCCCATTCGTCCGGGATCAGCACCACGTCGAGCCCGAGCGGCGCGTGCGGGGTCCTGGCGGTCAGATCGCCGCCGATCCACGCGCGGCCGGTCGGCATGATCCGCCGGGCGACGCCGAGGTAACTGTTCAGCGCGCTGAACAGGATTTCACGGTCGTTCTGGTGCGGCGCGTCGAAGACCAGCCGCTCGTAGACGTCGGCCAGATCGGCGGGATGGCGGCCAGGAGGCAGCAGGTTGTGCGGCGTCCAATAGGGGAGCGCCAATCGGAGCCTCCTTCGTGTGCCGGAGCTCCCGATCGAAGAAACGTACCCGGCGTCCCGCTCACAGTGCGTAGCCGAATTTACCAGGCGAGTGTCAGCCGCCCTGCCCCGGCCGGTGCTCGGGCGCGTGCCCGGCGGGCGGCCAGTCCTCGTCGCTCGGCCAGACGGGTTCGGGTTCGTGGCCGCCCTCGCCGTTCCGGGCGGCCGGTTCCGGCGGCCCCGGGTGGTAGCCCCGCACCGGTTCCGGCGTCAACTGGCCCTCGCGGTGGCCTTCCGCCTCCTGGTCGTACGGCTCCTCGTCGTCCTGGATCCGCGCGGGCGGGAGGAACTGCGTCCGTTCGGTGGAGAGCAGCTCGGGCAGGGGTTCGGGGTCCGGCTCGGCAGGCACCGGTGCCGTGCGTTCCGGCTCGCGGGCCACCGGTTCCGCGGCCGGTCGCTCACGTCGTTCGCCGCGCATCAGCAGCCAGGTGACACCGCAGCCGAGAGCGAACGAGATGAGCAGCCAGAGCCAGATCTGCCCGAAGAGCCAGAGCATCAGGCCATCACCTCTGTTCTGCCGTGATGTCGACGCGGCGGCCCTCGCCGTTCGCGCCGTCGGAGTTCCTGCGCTGGGTGGAGTACGCCTGGTCGCGTTTGACCCCGTTGCGCTCTAGCAGCCGCTCCACCGTCAGCGCCCGGTTCAGCGAGAGCTTCCGGTCCGAACCGGTCGCGACCTGCCCGGTGATCCGGAACCTCAGCTCGCGGGGCGCGTCCGTGAGCAGCTTCGCGATCTCCAGCGCGCCGCGTTCACCGTCCGCGGTGAGTTCGGTGGTGTCCGGTTCGAACGTGATGGGCGTGGCCGCCAGCAGGCGGTCGATCTCGGCCTGGAATCCGGCCTTGTCCACCGGCTTGGCCGACGTCGGCGTGGGACTGGGCGACGGGCTCGGGGGAGGCTGGCTCGACGGCTCGCCGCTGGTCGTCACCGGGCCGGCGGGCGGGGCGGTGTCGCCGGAGATCTCGACCGTTCGGACCCCGTCGATCCGCTGGATGGCGTCCATCGCCTGCGCGGCCTTGTCCGGCGGGAAGCCGGTGAGGTTCGCGTCGCGGCCGGAGAAGCTCACCTGGCCGCCGGAGACGCCGACGTCGGCGAGCGCGTTCTTGGCGCGCGCGGTCAGCTCGGCCTCGATGTCGTCCGAGGCCGACCAGACGGTGATCGCCGTCAAGGCGAGCGTGACCAGCAGCGCTGTAGGCAGCAAGCGGCTCCAGCGGGTACCGGGCATGGAGGGACTGTAAGCCGCCTCCGACCGGTTGGCGAACCGGCTTCCGGCACGTCCCGCGCTCTCCGCGGGGCGCCGCGCACCCGTCTGGCCTGCGACGTCAGTGCGGCCCGTGGCCGGCCGCCGGACCCCGAATGGTCGGCACATGACCCTTCTGGGTGACATCGATCGATGGCCCTGATGCGCGTGAAGGCCCCCTTCCCCTTGGGGCAGCCGAGGAAGGGGGCCTTCACGCGCTAGGGGAAGAGGACCGGTCCGCGGTTCAGCTCGCGTGGTGGTGGATCTCCCGCATGTCCTTGGCCGGGAGGGAGACGCCCGTCGACTCGATCTGCTCCAGCGGGAGCAGCGGCGCGAGCTCGGGGCGCTTCGGGGACAGGCCGTCGCCCATGGACTCGCCCTTGAGCTGACGGCGGATCCACGGCAGCAGGTGCACCTTCGTCCACTCGAGGTCCGAACGGCGCGAAGTGATCCAGGTGCTCGGCTCCTCGGACGCCGGCCACGGCTCACGCCAGTCGTCGGCGACCGGGACACCGAGGACCTCGGCCGCGCGCAGCGCGATCCGCCGGTGGGCCTCGGGGGTGAAGTGCAGCCGGTCGTCGCTCCAGGCGCGGCGGTCGTGCAGCGGGGCCATCGCCCACATGTCGACCATCTTGGCGCCGTGCCGGTCGGCGATCGCCCACAGATGCGCGTTGTAGATGCCGACCTTCCCCCGCAGGACGTGCATCACGGACAGGTACTTGGTGTCCGGCCCGTTGAAGATGAGCACCGGGATCCCGGCCTCGCGCAGCTTGGCGACCCCCGCCTCCAGCCGCGCGGCGACGGCGTCCACGTCCGCGCCGGGCACGATGATGTCGTTGCCGCCCGCGCACAGGGTGACCAGGTCGGGCTTCACCGCGAGGGCGATCGGGAGCTGCTCTTCGAGGATCTCGTCGAGCATCTTCCCGCGGAGGGCGAGGTTCGCGTACTGGAAGTCGGGCCTGCCTTCGGCGAGGATCTCCGCGAGCCTGTCCGCCCAGCCCCTGAAGCTGCCGTCGGGCAAGTCGTCGTTGAGTCCTTCGGTGAAGCTGTCACCGATCGCCACGTAGCTGTCGAATCCGTACACGTTGGGTCCCCTTCCGTCCGTGTGCCCCCGGTTGGTACTTGTACACCACAACTAACAGCTGAGAGCGCCCCTGCCATCCCATCTGACCGAAACCCGTGGTTCAGCCCGTTGACACAGTCTCTTATTTTGTCGGACGTCCATGCATCTCCATTACCGGGATGTACACTCCTGGGCTGCGTAGATTCCCCTCAAGAGGGCGTAAACCGGACACGGTATGTGGCGAACATCTCCCCGCCCGGGTGTTCGGGCTCATAGATCCGGCAGGCTGTAAGGGTGACCTCACGACCCTCGCGCGAGTCGCTCGCCCAGATCCTCGGCGGGCGGCGAGGCGCCATCGACGCGAGCATCCCGCCCGCGGCCTTCGTCCTCGGCTGGCTGATCGCCGGCCAGTCGATCGCCTGGGGCGCCGGGGTGGCCATCGGGGTGGCGGTGCTGCTCGGCGGGTACCGGGTCGCGCGCGGCGACAAGGCCCGCGCGGTCGTGGTGAGCCTCGCCGCGGTGATCGCCGCCGCGCTGATCGCCCTGCACACCGGCCGCGCCGAAGACTTCTTCCTCATCCAGCTGCTGTCCAATGTGGCCAGCGCGCTGCTGTGGGCGGCCAGCATCGTGGTCCGGTGGCCGTTGCTCGGCGTCGTGGTGGGGCTCGTCATCGGGCAGAAGACCCGATGGCGCCGTGATCCCGCGCTGCTGCGCGCGTACTCGCGGGCGAGCTGGGTGTGGGTCTTCCTCCAGTACACGCTGCGCGTCGTCGTGTACGGCTCGCTGTGGTGGAGCGGGCAGGTGGTCGCGCTCGGCATCGCCAGGACAGTGCTGTCCTGGCCGCTGGTCGCGGTGACGGTCGCCGTGAGCGGCTGGGTGCTGTACCGCACGCTGCCTCCGGAACATCCGGGCCTGCGGGTGGTGGAGGAGAACGGGGATCCCTCGGATTCCGCGCCCGATGGGCTGCCCAGGACATAAGGCGGCCCCCGGCGAGGGGGGAGGGTCCGGGGGCCGGGTCCTACGGTACCCGGAGTTCGGCCCCGGAGTCGATGGTTTGGTCTTTTAGGGCGCGTTTTTGGTGTTTTTCCAGGGTGGGACCGGCCGCGGTGCCCCTTCTCCGTAGGCGTCGACGGCGGCCAGCCAAGCGGCTCCGAGTACCCCGTCGGTGCTGGTCAGGACCTCGATGCCGGCGAGTTCGGCGCGGACCTTCGCCCCCACCGGCCCCTCCGGCGACAACACCCCGCCCACCAGGACGACCGGCGTGTCCTCCCCGGGATCCCGGGCGGCCATGACGTTCGTCACCAACAAGGTGGCCGCGCGGGTGGTGATCTCGTCCGCCGCCCGATCGCCTTCGCGGTAGGCCTCGCTGACGAACGGGGCGAACCTGGCGAGCCGGATCGGCGCTTCGGCGTTGGCGCTCGTGATGAGCGCGCGCCACAGCGGCGCCCGGTCGCTCGCCGGGTCCACTGCGGACGGTCCGAGCGCTTCGGTGAGCACGGCGCGCGCGAGCGGACCGGGTTCGCCGCCGCGGCCGAGAACATCCAAAGTGGAGCGAACGGCTTCACGGCCGAGCCAGTACGCCGAACCTTCGTCACCGAGCAACCAGCCGTAGCCGCCGACGGTGGACACCATGCGCCTGCCGCGGATCCGGCCGGCGATCGACCCGGTGCCCGCCACGAGCACCGAACCGTCCGGCGCGGAAGTCGCCGACGCGTAGGCGACCTCGGGATCGGGGACCGTCCGCACCGGACTGATTCCCGTGTCCCTCCAGGCGGCTTCGAAGATCTCCGCGATCGCCGGATCGCTCAGCTTGCTGACACCCGCCATGCCGACGACGCACGCCGCGGTCGCGGCCGGATCCAGCCCGCCGAGCGCGCCGGTGATCGCGCTCGCGATCCGCGCCGCGGCTTTCGACGGCGGATGGGAATTGGGATTCGCCCCGCCCGCGCGCCCGGTACCGAGGACGGCGCCGGAGGCGTCGACGGCGATCGCTCGCGTCGACGTGCCTCCGGCGTCCACACCGATGACGTGGGTCACCGGGTCTTGGTCACCTTGAGCAGCCCGCGCGGGCTGTCCGGGTCACCGCCGCGCGCCAGCGAAAGGCCGAGCGCGATCCGCTGGATGGGCAGGATCTCCAGGATCGGAGCGACCTCTTCGGCGGACGGCGCGACACCGATCCGCAGCGCCGCGGGCACGTCGGCCGAAGCGGAGCCGACCGCGAGCACGTCCGCGCCGCGTTTGCCGACGGCTTCGAGGACCTCCTGCATCGCGCCCACTCCGTGTCCCTGGCTCGTCACGGCGAGCACGGCGGTTTCACCGTCGACCGCGGCGACCGGACCGTGCAACAGGTCCGCGCCGCTGTACGCGCGGGCCGCGAGGTAGCTGGTTTCGGCCAGCTTCAACGAACCTTCCAGCGCCGTGGCGTAGGAGTAACCGCGGCCCGTGGTGAGCACCCGGTCGACGAAGCGGTAGCGGTCCACCGCGCGCTGCACGCCTTCTTCGGAGCCGTCGAGGGTCTGCTGTGCGAGCTCGCCCAGCTTCTCCGCGTCCGCGCCCTTGCCGCCGCGGACCGCGTCGATCAGAAGGTAAAGCGAAAGCAAGGTGGCCGAGTAGGTCTTGGTGGCGGCCACCGCCTTTTCCAGTCCCGCGCCGATGTCGACGCCGAGTTCGGCGGCGGCGCGAAGCGGCGACTCCGGGGTGTTGGTGACCGAGACGGTCAGCGCTCCCTGGCGACGCGCGGTTTCGGTGACCTCGATGAGATCCGGGGATCCACCGCTTTGGCTTACTGTGATGAAGAGAACGTCCCGCAGATCGGGACGGGCGCCGTACAGAGTCGCGGTGGAGGGTGAGACGAGACCGCAGGGGAGACCGAGGAGTACTTCGATCAGGTACTTCGCATACAGGGCGGCGTGGTCGCTGGAGCCCCGGGCGGCGAGGAGTGCGAACCTGGGCGGGCGCTTGGAGATGGCTTCGGCCACCTCGGCGATTTCGGCCTGTCGCTCCACGATTCCTGCCAGAATGGCGGGTTGCTGGGAGATCTCCGCGGCCATGTGCTCGCCGGGGCGCTGTTCGGTCATCTCGTTCCCTTCCACCGGGACGTACTTCGTCCCCCGAGTAGGTCTAGACCAATGCTAGCCCGAATGGACGTTTGTGGTGAAGGGTACGTTTCCTAGCGGGGACGGTGCGCGTTTGAGTGGGAAGGCTTAGGGAGTCGGTCATGTTGGAGACAACCACCGCGAGTGAGGCGGGCGCTACGGCAGGGATGCGCGGGCAGCGCGAACCCAAGTACTGGGCGCTGAAACAGCATCTGCTCGATCTGCTCGACGCGTTGCCGCCCGGCTCGCCGATTCCGACGGAACGGGCGCTGGCGGGGGAATTCACCGTTTCGCGCACCACCGTCCGGCAGGCGCTCGCCGACCTCACCGCCGAGGGCAGGCTCCACCGTGTGCAGGGCAAGGGCACCTTCGCCGCCGAGCCGAAACTCGCGCAGCGCCTGCAGTTGTCGTCCTACACCGAGGACATGCGCAAGCAGGGGCTCAAGCCGTCGTCCAAGCTGCTGGAGATCGACGAACTGCCCGTCGAAGCCGATCTGGCGAAGCTGCTCGGAATCCGTGTCGGCGCGAAGATCCTTCGCCTTCGCCGTCTCCGGCTGGCTGATTCGCAGCCGATGGCCCTCGAGACCACGCATCTCCCGCTCGGCCGCTTCCGCGGTTTGCGCAAACATGTTTCCGCAGGTGGGTCCCTGTACGCCGTGCTGAGGGAGCACTACGGCGTCGAGCTCGAAAGGGCGGAGGAAACGATCGAGACCGCCCTCGCCGGGCCGCATGAAGCGGAGATGCTCGGCGCCGACGTCGGAATGCCGATGTTGCTCCTTTCGAGGCATTCCTTCGCCACCGACGGAAAACCGGTCGAGTTCGCGCGCGCGATCTACCGGGGTGACCGTTACAAATTCGTCACCACGCTACTTCCCTGACGAGTCAGGTAATTCCGGGAAAGATCGCTTTCCCGGAATTCATGCCGATTTCGCGGTGGCCCGCTCCCTGCCGTCGTGATTCAGTCGTCCCATGACTGACACGGCGGCGGGGATTCGGTGGGGGACGCCGGTGGCGCGCGGCGTGCTCGCGACGACGATCGTGGGCTCGGGCATGGCGATGCTCGACGGGACGATCATCAACGTCGCGCTACCGAGGATCGGCAAAGAACTCGATGCGTCCGTCGCGGGCCTTCAATGGATCCTCGACGGCTATCTGCTCGCGCTCGCCGCGTTGATCCTCGTCGCCGGATCCCTCGGCGACCGCTACGGCCGCCGCCGCATGTTCATCGTCGGCGTCGTCTGGTTCGGTGTCGCCTCCGGGCTGTGCGCCGCCGCGACGACCACCGAGTTGCTCGTCGCGACCCGGATCCTCCAGGGGATCGGGGGAGCTTTGCTCACGCCCGGCTCGCTGGCGATCCTTCAAGCGTCCTTCGCCCACGACGACCGGGCCCGCGCGATCGGTGCCTGGTCCGGGCTCGGCGGCATCGCGGCGGCGATCGGCCCGCTGCTCGGCGGCGTCCTCGTGCAGGTGTGGTCGTGGCGGCTGGCGTTCCTGATCAACCTGCCGCTCGCCGCCGTCTGCGTCCTGCTCGCCCGGCGCTACGTACCCGAGTCCCGTGACGAGGAGGCGACCGGGCATCCCGACTTCCTCGCGGCCGCCGTCGGCGCGATCGGGCTGGCCGGGCTGACCGGCGCGCTGGTCGAGGCGCCCGGACGCGGTATCGGTGACGTCGTCGTCCTGGTCGCCATCGTGCTCGGCGTCGCGGGGCTGGGGTCGTTCCTGGTGATCCAGCACCGCTCGGCCGACCCGCTGGTGCCGCCGAAACTGTTCCGCGACCGGACGTTCAGCCTCGCCAACGCGCTGACCTTCGTCGTCTACGCGGCGCTCGGCGGTGTGATGATGCTGATGGTCATGCAGTTGCAGGTGTCGCTGGGCTACTCGCCGACCGCGGCCGGGCTCGCCGGGCTGCCGATCACCGTCATCATGCTGCTGTTCTCCGGCCGGTCCGGCGCGCTCGCGCAGAAGATCGGTCCGCGTACGCAACTGGTCGCCGGCCCGATCCTGATCGGCGTGGGCATGCTCCTGCTGATGCGTGTCGGGCCGGGATCTTCGTACCTGGGGTCGGTGCTGCCCGCCGTCGTCGTGTTCGGCGCCGGGCTGGCGACGGTCGTCGCACCGGTGACCGCGACGGTGCTGGCCGCCGCTCCGGACCGATACGCCGGCGTCGCCTCCGGGGTCAACAACGCCATCGCCCGGTCGGGTGGCCTGCTCGCGATCGCCGTGCTGCCCGCCGTCGCCGGACTGTCCGGTGCCGCCTACACCGATCCGGTGGCGCTGACGGCGGGCTGGCGGACGGCGTTGCTGGTGTGCGCGGCCCTGGCGATCGGCGGTGGGCTGATCGCGCTCGGCATCCACAACGGTGTCCTCGACACACCTGCCGATGACACCGACAAGTCACCGCATCCGGGTGAATGCCTCCACTGCGGGGTCGACTCGCCGCCGACGCACGTCCGTCCCGCCGGACACACGTGATCGGAGCCGGAACTCGCGGGCTTGAAGGCGGAACTCGCGAGATCCGGCCCCAATCACGCGAGATCCGGCTTCACGCACGCGAGATCCGGCTTTACGCACGCGAGTTACGCGAGCAGGTCGGCCAGCGTCGCCGGGTCCAGGTTGCCGCCCGAAACGACCGAAACGACCTTGCCCGGCGGCAGCGCGTCCCGGTGGGAAAGGAACGCGGCGGTCGCGGTGGCGCCGCTCGGCTCGGTGACCAGGCGGGCCCGGTGCGCCAGCGTCCGGACGGCCTCCCGGATCTCCTCCTCCGAAACGGTGATGACGTCGTCGAGCACCGACTGGAGGTGGGCGAAGGTCAGGTCCGACGGCTGGGCGCGCAGGCCGTCGGCGCTGGTGCGGGCCCGCAGGTCCATCGGCCACTCGATCCGCCTGCCCGCGCGAAGGCCCTCGGCGGTGTCGCCGGCCAGTTCCGGCTCGACGCCGATGACCTTCGCGTCCGGCAGCAGTTCCTTGATCGCCGTGCCGACGCCCGAGGCCAGCCCGCCGCCGCTGAGCGGCACGAGCACGACGCCGGCGTCCGGCAGGTCTTCGGCGATCTCCAGGCCGACGGTGCCCTGCCCGGCGATGACGTCGCGGTGGTCGAACGGCGGGATCATGGCGAGCCCTCGTTCGTCGGCGACGGCGAGCGCGGAGGATTCCTGTGCGTCGATCGGGACCTCGATGACCTCGGCGCCGAGCGCCTTGGTGGCTTCGACCTTGGCGCGCGGGGCGACGTCCGGAACGAGGATCACCGCGGGAATCCCGAATCGCTTCGCCGAGTACGCGACCGCTTGCGCGTGGTTGCCACTGGAAAACGCGACGACGCCGCGGGCGCGCTGATCTTCGTTCAACGCGGCGATCGCATTGTACGCGCCGCGCACCTTGAAAGCGCCGATCGGCTGAAGGCTTTCCGGTTTGAGCCACAACGGCGCCCACCGTTGTTCCAGTAACGGGGTGCGCACCGCGACGCCTTTGACACGGCTCGCCGCGTCGCGGATTTCCTCGATCGATACCAGGTCCATACGTTCGATTATGTCAAGGAGTTGTGAGCCGTGGACAGTCCTTTATGGACAGACGACGTGGCGCTGCTCACGTGCGGACAACGAAGGGAGCATCCCGTGCGCCTTAGTCGTTAGGACCGGTGAGGACCGACTAGCAGCAGAACGGGATCATGACCAAGGAGACCACGGAGAAAACCGAAAAGACGGAAAAGCAAGGCCGGATCATCCAGGTGACGGCGGCCGCGATGGCCGCGATCACCGCGGCGCTGCTGGGTTCCACGCTCGGCGTGGCCGGGACGGTGGCGGGTGCCGGGCTGGCGAGCGTGATCACGACGCTCGGCGGCGAACTATACCTGCGTTCGCTGCAACGGACGAAGGACGCGGCACTGAAGGCGCGAGTGGTGCTGACCGTTCCCGGGCGCCGCAAGGTGCTCGACCCGGCGGAGCAGGAGACGGTCCGGCTCACCCCGGCGAAGGAGGACGAGCCGTCCGCGCGGAAGTTCAAACCGCGCTGGGCGGTGATCGCCGGAGTCAGCGTGGCGGCGTTCGCGGTGGCGCTCGTCGCGATCACCGGCTTCGAGGGGGCGACCGGGAAGACCTTCGGTGGTGGGACCGGGACGACCATAGGGAAGATCATCGGCGGCGGGCAGCCCCAGGAGCGGCAGGACAAGCACGACACCCCGCCGGCGACGACGCCTTCGGAGACGCGGGAGAACCAGCCCGAGAAGACGCCGTCGACCACGCCGACCCCGTCGACGACCCCGACGGCCCCCACGACCACGCAGGCGCCTCCGACGACGCAGTCCACGACGCCTTCGACCTCCCAGGCGCCCCCGACGACGCCGTCCGCTCCCGCCTCGAACACCTCCGTGCCCTGATCCCCTTCCCGCATTTCGTCCTCTGAATGCGGTAGTTCGCGCTGCCAACTACCGCATTCAGAGGACGAAATGCGTGGGTCGGGGGAGTCAGGGGAGGGTGGAGCGGAGGGTCCGGGCGGCCGCTTCGGGGTCTTCGGCCTCGGTGATCGCGCGGACGACGACGATCCGCGACGCCCCCGCGTCCAGCACCTCGGGCAGCCGCTCGGCGTCGATGCCGCCGATCGCGAACCACGGCCGCGTCGTCCCGGACGCGGCCGTCGAGCGCACCAGGTCGAGCCCCGGGGCGGAGCGGCCCGGTTTCGTCGGGGTCGGCCAGCACGGGCCGGTGCAGAAGTAGTCCACGCCGGCCTCCCCGGCGGCGGCCGTGGCCTGTTCGGCCGAATGGGTGGACCGGCCGATCACCACGTCGTCCCCGAGCACGCGACGGGCGAGCGACACCGGGATGTCGTCCTGGCCAAGGTGCAGCACGTGCGCGCCGACGGCGAGCGCGACGTCCGCGCGGTCGTTCACCGCCAGCAGCTTGTCGTGCTTCTCGCACGCCTCCGCCAGCACTTCCAGTGCGGCGATCTCGTGTTTCGCCTCGATCGGCGCACCGCCGGTCTTGTCCCTCAGCTGGATGATGTCGACCCCGCCGGCCAGTGCGGCGTCGGCGAATTCGGCGAGATCGCCGCGGCCGGACCGGGCGTCGGTGCAGAGGTACAGGCGGGCGTCCGCGAGCCGGGCGCGGATCAGCGAACCAGACAGGGTGGGCATGGCGGCGACGGTACTCGCGCGCTACGGTGGGGTGGTCCGCACGGGAGCCCGAGGACGGGCTGAGAGGGAGCCGGGACCGCTCCGACCGTGGAACCTGATCCGGGTCATGCCGGCGCAGGGAGCGTGATCTCATGAGAGAACTTTCGGTTGTCGGCGGCGGGGTCATCGGCCTCTCGGTCGCTTGGCGCGCGTCCGCACGCGGCCATCGCGTCACCGTGTACGACCCCGAGCCGGGGCGCGGCGCGTCGTGGCTCGCAGGCGGCATGCTCGCGCCTGTCACCGAGGCATGGCCCGGCGAGGAAGACGTCCTCAAGCTCGGCGAAGCGTCGCTGCGGCGCTGGCCCGATTTCGCCCGTGACCTGGCGGAAGAGGGTGTGGACCCGGGTCTTTCGCCGCACGGCACGCTCGTCGTCGCGCTGGACAGCGCCGACGCGGGCAACCTCGAAATGCTCGCCGCGTACCTCGCCGAGCTAGGCCGCGAGGTCGAGCGGCTGACCGGCCGCGAGGTCCGCCGCGCCGAACCCGGGCTCGCCGGGTCCGTCCGAAGTGGACTCCTCGTGCCCGGAGATCTGGCCGTGGACAACAGAAGGCTGCTGCACGCGCTCCGCCACGCCTGCGGCGCGCACGGCGTCGAGTTCCGCCACGAGACGGTCACCGACCTCGAAAGCCTCGACGGCGACGTCGTCCTCGCCGCGGGAGCCTGGACCGGGCGGCTGCATCCCGCGCTCGACGGCGCCGTCCGCCCGCTCAAGGGCGAGATCCTCCGCCTCCGGCCGCGACGGGGTTGCCTGCCACCACCGAAACGCACGGTCCGCGCGATGGTCGAAGGCCGCCCGATCTACCTCGTCCCGCGCGACGACGGTCAGCTCGTACTCGGCGCGACCCAGTACGAGGCCGGTTTCGACGAGACCGTCACCGTCCGAGGCGTTCGTGAGCTGCTCGAAGGCGCGGAGCGCGTCTTCCCGGGCCTCACCGAATACGAACTCGTCGAGACCGCCGCCGGGCTTCGCGCGGCGAGTGTCGACACGATGCCCTTCATCGGTGAGCTGGGCGAAGGTGTCTTCGCCGCGACAGGTCACCATCGCAACGGTCTCCTGATGGCCCCGGTCACCGCGGACGCCGCGGTCGCCTGGCTGGACGGAGTGCCGTTGCCGGACGAGGTCGCGGCGGCCACGCCGTCGCGGCGAAGCGAGGAGCGGGTGTGATGGAGATCCAGGTCAACGGCCAGTGGCGCGAATTCCCCGACGGGACCACGGTCGAGGGCGTGCTGGAGGCGCTGGGCACGGCGACACAGGGGGTCGCGGTCGCGGTGGACGGCGTGGTCGTCCGGCGCGGCGAATGGCCGGAAGCGGTGGTGCGCAAGGGCGCCAGCGTCGACATCCTCACCGCTGTGCAAGGAGGCTGAAATGGACGGCGACCACCTCGTCATCGGCGAGCACAAGCTCTCGTCGCGGTTGATCATCGGCACCGGCGGCGCGGGCAACCTCGCCGTGCTGGAACGCGCGCTGGTGGCGTCCGGCACGGAACTGACCACCGTCGCGATGCGCAAGGCCGACGCCGAAGGGGGCTCCGGCGTCCTCGAACTGCTTCGCCGCCTCGGCATCCGCCTGCTGCCCAACACCGCCGGCTGCCGGACGGCCGCCGAAGCGGTCCTCACCGCGCAGCTCGCCCGCGAAGCGCTCGAGACCGACCTCATCAAGCTGGAGGTCCACGCCGACGACCGCACACTGCTGCCGGACCCGTTCGAGACCCTCGAAGCGGCCGAACAGCTCGCCGCGGACGGCTTCACCGTGCTCGTGTACACCAACGACGACCCGGTGCTGGCGCTGCGGCTGGAGGAGGCGGGCTGCGCGGCGGTGATGCCGCTCGGCGCGCCCATCGGCACCGGTCTCGGCATCCGGAACCCGCACAACATCGAGCTGATCGTGTCGCGCGCGGGGGTCCCGGTGATCCTCGACGCCGGGATCGGCACGGCTTCCGACGCGACGCTGGCGATGGAGCTCGGCTGCGACGCCGTCCTGCTTTCCACCGCCGTGACCAGGGCCGCGGACCCCGAACGGATGGCGTCGGCGATGCGGGCCGCCGTCACCGCGGGGCGGCTGGCCGCCGGCGCGGGGCGGATCCCGCAGCGGTTCTGGGCGCACGCGTCGAGCCCGCCCCGGTAACCCTTTTGTACGGTTCACGGCCTTCACGGCGAGTTCGCACCGGAAGCCCGTATGGTTGACGGCACTTTCCGGAGGCGCACCCGCCGCCGTGTACCCAGAGGAGCCAGTGGTGACCACGTCAGCGGTCCAGGACGTTTCGGGCAGGTTGTTCCTGGCGGTGGGCAGGCTGTCCCGGTCACTGCGCCAGGCGGGCGTGCCCGGGCCAGGCCACGGCGCGATCTCGGCGCTCGCCACGCTCGTGCACTACGGCCAGCTCCGGCTGGGTGACCTCGCGGCGAAGGAAGGCGTCGCCGCGGCCACCATGTCGAGGATCGTCGCTTCGCTGGTCGAAGCGGGCTACGTCAGCCGTGAATCGGACCCGATCGACAGGCGTGCCTGGCTCGCGGAGGCCACCGAAGAGGGCGAGAGGCTGGTTTCCGGCGTCCGGTCGACGCGCGTGAACGAACTGGGCAAACGCCTCGAACGGCTGAGCCCGGAGCACCAGGCGGCCTTGGCGGCGGCCCTTCCGGCGCTCGAAGCGCTCATCGCGGACGAAGAGCGCTGAGTTCCGCGACTTCGGCGCGAAGGGCGCGGAGCTCGTCAAGGATCTCCTTGTTGGCCTGGGCCTGCGTTTCGGCCTGCTTCGCCTCTTCCTCGCGGATGTCCTGGCGAAGCTCGTCCTCCATCCCGCTGACCACCACGGCGATGAAGAGGTTCAGCACCGCGAAGCTGGACACGAGGATGTAGACCACGAAGAACACCCAGGCCATGGGTGCTTCCTTCATGACCTCCTTGGCGATGTCCGGCCATGCCTCGCCGGTCATCACCTGGAACAGCGTGAACAGCGACGTGCCGAGGTCGCCGAAGTTCTCCGGCGAGATCGCGCCGAACAGCTTCGTCGCCATCACGCCCGCGACGAAGATGATCAGCGCGAGGAGCGCGGCGATCGAAGCCATCCCGGGGATCGACGCGAGCAGGCCGGTGACGACCTTCCGCATCGACGGCACGACCGAGATCAGCCGCAGCACGCGCAGGACCCGCAACGCCCGCAGCACCGCGAACGGGCCGGTCGTCGGGATCACCGCGATCCCGACGACGACCAGGTCGAAGATGTTCCACGGGTCGCGGAAGAACTTCCCGCGATAGGCGTAGAGCTTCGCGCCCAGTTCGAGGACGAAGATCCCGAGCGCGATGTAGTCGACCGTGTGCAGCAGGCTCCCGTACTCCGCGAGCATTCTCGTGGAGGTCTCCAGGCCGAGCGTGACGGCGTTGAAGACGATCACCGCGATGATGAAGTTCTGGAAGCGGCGGTCTTCGACGACCCTGGCCACCGTTTCGCGTCCGGTCACGGCGCAGATCGTAACCGGACGGGTGCTCAGTGCCCGGGCGCAAGCCGCCAGAACGCCGAAACCGGACCGACCTTCGCACCCATCGGGTAGGCGTTTTCGACCGCGTGTGAAACGAACCACTTGCCGTAGCGGGCGGCCTCCACGACGGACATCCCCTTCGCGAGACCGGCCGTCAGCGCCGACGCCATGGTGTCCCCGGCGCCGTGCGTGTGCTGGGTCGCGAACCGCTCGCCCGGCAGTTCGACGAACGTGGAACCGTCGAAGAGCACGTCGACGCATTCGGGGTCGGAGACGAGGTGGCCGCTCTTCACGAGCACGTACTTCGGCCCGAGCCGGTGCAGCACGACGGCCGCCTGGTGCATCTGTTCACGGGTGGTCACGGTCATCCCGGTCAGCAGGCGGACCTCGTCGAGGTTCGGCGTGAGGACGGTCGCGCGCGGCAGGAGCTCGTCCCGCAGCGCGACCAGCCCGGCCTCGTCGAACAGCGGATGACCGTGCATCGACGCCGCGACCGGGTCGACCACGAACGGCACCTTGCTGTCGCGGCCGATCTCGGCCTTGTCGCACGCCGCGGCGACGGCGTGGATGATCTCGGCCGAGGCGAGCATGCCGGTCTTGGCCGCGTTGACGCCCATGTCGGCCGCGACGGCCTCGATCTGGCCCGCGACGATCCGCGCCGGGATGTCCGTGCGGTCGTGCACGCCGAGGGTGTTCTGGACGGTCACGGCGGTGACCGCGACCAGACCGTGCACGCCACAGGTGAGGAACGTGCGCAGATCCGCCTGAAGGCCGGCGGCGCCGCCGGAGTCGGACCCCGCGATGGTCAGCGCCGACGGCGGGCTCGGGTTCTCGCTCATGGGTTCATTTTCCACGCGCGTTCTCAGAGGGACAGGACGAGCTTCCCGGTGACCCTGCCACCTTCGCCGGCTTCGTGCGCCTTCGCGACGTCCTCGAGAGGGAAGGTCTGGTCGACGTGGACGCGCAGTTCACCCTTCTCGACGAGGCCGGTCAGCGCCAGTAGACCGATCTCGTCGGGTTCGGCGAGCATCCCCGACGTCCGCACGCCGAGCTTCTCCGCCTTCGTCACGACAGCCTCGCTCGGGCCGCCGGGCACCGCGATCAGCAGGCCGCCCGGTTTCACCGCGTCGAGCCAGCGCAGGTCGCTCTGCTCGCCGACCAGCCCGAACACGACGTCCACATCGGACACGGTCGCGCTCTCGTCGCGGTAGTCGATCGGCTCGTCGACGCCGAGCTCGCGGAGAAAGTCGTGTTTCCCGGCGCTCGCCGTGCCGAGGACGTACGCGCCACGTGCCTTCGCCACCTGGACGGCGAGGTACCCGACCCCGCCCGCGGCCGCGTCGATCAGCACACGCTGCCCCGGCCGGACGTCGGCGATGTCCACGAGGCCCTGCCAGGCGGTGAGCCCGGCGAGCGGCAGTCCGGCGGCCTGCTCGTGGGTGAGGTTCGCGGGTTTGCGCACGAACTGGCGGGCGGGCGCCGCCACGTATTCGCCGTAGCCGCCGGCCTGCCGAGGGAACCACGGGAAGCCGAGGACCTCGTCGCCGACGGCGAAACGCGTGGTGCCGACGCCGAGCTCCTCCACCACCCCGGAGACGTCCCAGCCGAGGACGAACGGTGGCTCGCCCATGAAGACGCCGTAGGCCCGGGTTTTCCAGTCGACCGGGTTGACGCCGGCCGCGCGCACCCGCACGAGCACCTCCGTCGGGGCGGGGGACGGCCGATCGGTTTCGGTCACCTCCAGCACTTCCGGGCCACCAAGCCGCTGCTGGGTCACGACGCGCATGGAAAGCTCCTCCGTTGTCGGTGCTTTCCATGCTCGGGCGCTTGGTCTCTTTTCGCTAGAAGGCACTTATAGTGAAGTGCCGGAATCCCCGTGGGACATCTACCTGCGGAACTGCCCGTGTCGAGACGTCCTCGATCTGCTCGCCAACAAGTGGACCGCGCTCGTGCTCGGCGCGCTGTCGCGGCGGCCGCACCGGTTCGGTGAGTTGCGCCGCGCCGTCGGCGGGATCAGCCAGAAGATGCTGACGCAGAATCTGCGTGCCTTCGAACGCGACGGCCTGGTCACGCGCACGGTCTTCCCGACCACGCCGCCGACCGTCGAGTACGCGCTGACCGAACGCGGCGCGAGCGCGGGCACGCTGCTCATGGCGGTCAGCGAATGGTCCGTCGCCAACTTCGACGGGATCCTCGAATCGCGGAAGGAGTACGACTCGCGGGTGATGGAGCCCGTCAGCTGACCTCGTGAGTGGCAAGGACGGTTCTAACCGTCATTACCACTCACGAGCCCAGCACCTACCGCAGCCTCCAGAACGGCGACACCGGCCCTACCCCGGCCCCCAGCGGATACGACTCCGCCACACAGCGCTCGATGAACCGCTTCCCCTCGGCGACGGCGGTCGGCACGTCCGCCCCCTTCGCCAGCGAAGACGTGATCGCCGAAGCCATCGTGTCGCCGCCGCCGTGCGTGTTCCGGGTATCGAAGCGGGGCCCGCTCAGCTCCACCCAGGACTCACCGTCGGACAACAGGTCCACACAGTCCTGAGCCGCGTCGAGATGCCCGCCCTTCACCAGCACCCACTCGGACCCGAACTCCAGCAACGCCTCCGCCGCCTCGCGCTGAGTCGATGGCCCGGTCACGGAAACGCCGGTCAGCAGCCGCACCTCGTCCAGGTTCGGCGTGATCAGCGTGGCGCGCGGGAAGAGTTCGGTGCGGATCGCCTCCAGCGCCTCCTCGCGCAGCAACGCGTGCCCGGTCATCGAAGCGGCGACGGGGTCGACGACGAACGGCGTGTCCGACGAGCGTCCGATGTGGACTTCGTCGAGGGTCTTCGCGACGGCGTTGATGATCTCGGCCGTCGCGAGCATGCCGGTCTTCGCCGCGTCGACGCCCATGTCCGTGGCGACGGCCTTGATCTGCCCGGTGACGACGTCGACCGGGATCTCGCTGAACCCCTGCACACCCAGCGAGTTCTGCACGGTGACCGCGGTGAGCGCGACCATCCCGTGCACCCCGTTGGCGAAGAAGGTGCGCAGGTCTGCCTGGATGCCCGCACCACCACCGGAATCCGATCCGGCGATGGTGAGGGCCGTCCTGGGCGTGGCTGTCACTGATTGACCACCGGCAGGTACACCTTGTTGCCCTGCTCGGCGAATTCGTGCGACTTCTCCTCCATGCCCGCCTCGATGGCCTCCACAGTGGACAGTCCGTGTTCCTCGGCGTACTTGCGGACGTCCTGGGTGATGCGCATCGAGCAGAACTTCGGCCCGCACATCGAGCAGAAGTGCGCCGTCTTCGCCGGCTCCGCGGGCAGCGTCTCGTCGTGGTACGCGCGGGCGGTGTCGGGGTCCAGCGACAGGTTGAACTGGTCGTTCCAGCGGAATTCGAAGCGGGCCTTGGAAAGCTCGTCGTCCCACTCCTGCGCGTACTGGTGCCCCTTGGCGAGGTCGGCGGCGTGTGCGGCGATCTTGTAGGTGATGACGCCGGTCTTCACGTCGTCGCGGTTCGGCAGGCCGAGGTGCTCCTTCGGCGTGACGTAGCAGAGCATCGCCGTGCCGTACCAGCCGATCTGCGCCGCGCCGATGGCCGAGGTGATGTGGTCGTACGCCGGCGCGATGTCGGTCGCGAGCGGGCCGAGGGTGTAGAACGGCGCCTCGCCGGTCAGCTTCTCCTCGAGTTCGACGTTCTCCTTGATCTTGTGCATCGGCACGTGGCCGGGGCCTTCGATCATCACCTGGACGTCGTGCTCGCGGGCGATGTGGGTGAGCTCGCCCAGCGTCTCCAGTTCGGCGAACTGCGCGCGGTCGTTGGCGTCGGCGATCGAGCCGGGCCGCAGGCCGTCACCGAGCGAGAACGTGACGTCGTACTCGCGCAGGATCTCGCAGAGTTCGGCGAAATTGGTGTACAGGAACGATTCCTTGTGGTGCGCGAGGCACCACGCCGCCATGATCGAGCCGCCGCGCGAGACGATGCCGGTGACCCGGCGCGCGGTCAGCGGGATGTAGCGCAGCAGTACCCCGGCGTGCACGGTGACGTAGTCGACGCCCTGCTCGCACTGCTCGATGATCGTGTCGCGGTAGACCTCCCACGACAGCTTTTCCGGCTCCCCGTTGACCTTTTCCAGTGCCTGGTAGATCGGCACGGTGCCGACCGGCACCGGCGAGTTGCGGATGATCCACTCGCGCGTCTCGTGGATCCGCTTGCCGGTGGAGAGGTCCATGATCGTGTCGGCGCCCCAGCGGGTGGCCCACACCATCTTGTCGACCTCCTCCTCCACGGAGGACCAGACGGCCGAGTTGCCCATGTTGGCGTTGATCTTCACCAGGAACTTCTTGCCGATGATCATCGGCTCGGTCTCCGGGTGCTTGCGGTTGGCGGGGATCACCGCCCGGCCGCGCGCGACCTCGTCCCGCACGAATTCCGGCGAGCAGCGCTCGCGTGCCGCGACGTACTCCATCTCGCGGGTGATGACGCCCTGTTTCGCCCAGCCGAGCTGGGTGTTGTGCTCACGACCGTCGGCCCAGCCGGCGCGCAGCCGATGAAGTCCACTGTGGACATCGATCTGCGCGTCGTCGTCGGTGTACGGGCCGGAGGTGTCGTAAACGTCGAAATGCTCGCCGTTCGAAAGATCGATCCGCCGCGCGGGGACCCGGAGACCGGATTCCGTCTGGTGATAGACCTTCCGGGAACCGGTGATCGGCCCGGTGGTCACGGTCGGCGTGATGCCCTGGGCATTCTCAAGCGTCGTCAACGACGTTCACTCCCTACGCCGGCATTACCCGGTCAGGTTCATGCGGTCGGCGGCGCCGGGTCCTCTGGAAAGACACCAGCCGCCCTCTCAGCCCGCCATGGCGCGAGCTCCCGCGGTTGTTTGGTTGTGCCCCGACCATGCCACGCCGGGGCGCGGACAATCAACCCTCCAAGGCGACGGTCACTCCGAAGCCGACCAGGACACCGCCGGACGTGCGCTCCAGCCACAGCTTGACGCGATCGCGGCGCAGCCACTCACCCAGGCGTGTGACCAGCAGGGCGAGCGACGAAGACCAGACGATGTCGACGGCGATCCACACCGCGACGCCCAGCAGCAGCGGCCACGGCCCGGCGTCGGAGGGGACGAACTGGGGGAGGAACGAGATCGCGAGCACGCCCGCCTTCGGGTTGCTCACGTTGATCAGGAAGCCGGAGCGGAAGCCGCGCCCGCGATGCGCATGACGTCGTAGGCGACCTGGGAGGCGATGAGGAGCGCGGTCAGGCCGAAGACCGCGGCGAGTCCCCAGAACGCGACGCCCGCCTCGATACCCGCGACGGTGGCGAACGCGTTCCGGCGTGAGCCCTTCGCCGACCGCTTGATGAGCATCACCGTCGCCGGGCCGGGGATCGCATCGCCATGAGGAAGGCGGCAACGCGATGCTCTGGGCCGACATGTCGACGGCGTTAGCGGTTCACCGGTTTGGAGCATGTGCGCGCCGGGGATTCACGACAGAATCCCGGAGGTTCTGCACCGTTACAGAAGTCTGGGGTTGATATGCGAAAACTCATGCTCCCGGCACTGGCAGGCGTGCTGATCGCGGGGCTGGTCCCGGCGGTGGCCGCGGCACAGGGCGGTGAGGCGCCCGGAGCGCCCGGCGCCCATCCGAGCTGGCTCCCGGCGGACAAGACCGGCTTCGGCACCGCCCGCGAACGGGCGAGCAACGTCTGGTTCACCCTCCAGGGCGGCCGGATGTCCGAGGTCTACTACCCGGATCTGTCCACGCCGGGCGTTCGCGCGCTCGACCTCGTCGTCACCGACGGGACGAGCTTCGCGACGGTCGATTCGTCGGCCAAGGCGCAGCGGGTGCGCCGTACCGACGGCCTCACCTACGAACAGGCGATCACCGACGACCAGCGCCGCTGGAAGCTCCGCAAGACCTACGTCACCGACCCGGCGCGCACGAGCGTGCTGATCGACGTCGACTTCGTTTCGCTGACCGGCCGCCCGTACCAGGTGTACGCGGTCGCGGATCCCGATCTCACGAACGAAGGATCCGACGACTCCGCACGCACCGATGGGGTGAACGGGGTCGCGTCCGACGCGAAGACCGCGGCCGCGCTGGCGGCGGAACCGGCGTTCTCGCGGAGTTCCGTGGGCTATTCGGGTTCCTCCGACGGCATCACGCAGCTGACGAAATCCTTCACCCTCAAGGATTACGCGACCGCGGCCAAGGGAAACGTGCTGATCACCGGGCAGACGTCCGCCGACGGTGTCCGCTCGCGGGACTTCACGCTTTCGCTCGGCATGGGCGCCAAGGACGCCGACGCGCTCGCCAACGCGAAAGCCTCGCTACGGCGCGGATTTTCCGACACCGCCCGCGCGTACGACCGCGGCTGGAAGCAGTACCTCCGCCAGGTGAAGGACGCGCCGTCGTCGCTCAAGACCAAGCAGGAACGGGACCTCTACCAGGCGTCCGTGCTCATGCTCGCGGCGAGCGAGGACAAGATCCACCAAGGGGCGCTCATCGCGTCGCCGAGTATGCCGTGGCGGTTCGGGAACAACGACCCGGAATGGTCGCCGTCGGGTACCTATCACCTGGTCTGGCCGCGGGACCTCTACCAGATCGCGACCGGTCTGCTCGCCGCCGGCGACCGCGACGCCGCCAACCGGTCGATCGACTACATGTTCGGGACGCAGCAGCTGCCGGACGGGCATCTGCCGCAGAACAGCCACGTCGACGGCACGCCGTACTGGACGTCCATCCAGCTCGACGAGACCGCGCTGCCGATCGTGCTCGCCCAGCAGCTCGGCCGCACCGACGCCAAGACGTGGCAGGGTGTGCGCAAGGCGGCGGAATTCCTGTTGTCCTACAAGGCGGAAAACGGGCACGCGTCGCCGTACAGCCAGCAGGAACGCTGGGAAGAACAGGACGGCTACTCGCCTTCGACGATCGCCGCGGTGATCGCCGGGCTGGTCTGCGCGGCCGACATCGCCAAGGCGAACGGCGCCGCCGCCGACGCGAAGCGCTACCTCGACACCGCCGACGCGTTCAAGGCGAAGCTCGCCCAGTGGACGGTGACCACGAACGGCCCGCTGTCGAAGGACCCGTACTTCGTCCGGCTGACCAAGGACGGCAGCGCGAACAACGGCACGAAGTACAACCTGGGCAACTCCAGCGTGACCATGGACCAGCGTGCCGTGACCGACGCGGGATTCCTCGAACTGGTGAGGCTGGGCATCTACCGCGCCGACGATCCGGTGATCAGGAACAGCGTCAAGGTCACCGATGCCGACATCGCCTTCACCACCCCGACGGGTCAGTTCTGGCACAGGTATACGAAGGACGGCTACGGCGAGAAGGCCGACGGGTCACCGTGGGACTACACCTTCCCGGCGGAAAGCCGGACCACTTTCGGGCGACTCTGGCCGCTGCTGGCGGGTGAACGCGGCGAGTACGACCTCGCCAATGGTGACCGTGGTACGGCCGCGAAGCGCCTTCGCGACCTGGGGCGCGTCAGCAGCTCCGGGGACACGATGCCGGAGCAGGTCTGGGACGAGAACGAGCCCTCGGGGCAGCCCGGCTTCCCGGCGGGCACCCCGACCGCGTCCGCGACGCCGCTGGCCTGGACGCATGCGCAGTACCTCCGGCTCGCGTGGTCGGTGGAGGCGGGGAAGGTGATCGAACAGCCGCGGGTGGTGCGGTGCCACTTCCTGGGCTGCTGACCCTCCCGTGAACGCTATGAAAGGTCCTTTCCTTGCAAAATTTGCAAGGAAAGGACCTTTCATAGCACGCGGGGCAGCTGCGAGAGGGTCAGTCGTCGGCGGACTCGGGCCGCGCTTCCGGCAGCCATGTGTTGCCCGGAACGCCCCATTTGTTCGCCTTGAGCATCTTCTTCGCCGCACGGGCGTGGCGCCCGACGAGCCGGTCGAGGTAGATGAAGCCGTCCAGGTGATCGGTCTCGTGCTGCAGGCAGCGCGCGAAGTAACCGGTGCCTTCGACCTCGATCGGATTGCCGTCGACGTCGAAGCCGGTGACCTTCGCCCACGAAGCGCGGCCGGTCGGGTACGACTCGCCGGGCGCCGACAGGCAGCCTTCCCAGTCGTCGTCCGGATCCGGCATCGTCTCCGGGATCTCCGACGTCTCGAGCTTCGGGTTCACCACGGCGCCCTTGTGGCGCGTGCCCTCGTCGTCGGGGCAGTCGTAGACGAACACGCGCAGGTCGAGGCCGATCTGGTTGGCCGCGAGGCCCACCCCTTCGGCGGCGTACATGGTCTCGAACATGTCGTCGATGAGCGTGCGCAGCTTGGCGTCGAACTCGGTGATCTCCCGAGTCGGGTTGTGCAGCACGGGCTCGCCGGCGATCACGATGGGATGGACGGTCACGCGCGCAGTTTAGTCGGACCCTTCTGGTACACCCTTACCCATGACGCGCCGACGTCGTTACCGAGGCCGGGCGCCGCATCCGTGGTCTAATGGCGCCGCGGAATGACAAGCCTGTGGTTTCACGCCCGCCGAGCACTGACCTGATTGCGAGGAGTCGGATGGACGCCGCGGAGTCGATGGCTGAGCCCGACCAGCCGTCCCCGTCGGAGACCGTGAACGGCCTCAGCGAGCGCGAGCTCGACATGCTCGCGTTCGAACGGCAGTGGTGGAAGTACGCCGGCGCGAAGGAACAGGCCATCCGCGAACGCTTCTCTATGTCGTCGACGCGCTACTACCAGTTGCTGAACCGGCTGCTCGAGAAGACCGAAGCCATGCAGGCCGATCCGATGCTGGTGAAGCGCCTGCGAAAGACGCGAGCGGCCCGGCAGCGCAATCGCGCGGCCCGGCGACTGGGGATCGATCTCTCATGAGTCTGTTTTCGGGTCTGTCCCGGCCGATGAAGGCCGCCGGACTGGCCTTGGTCGGTGTCGCCGTGATCGCCGCCGTGATCGGCGGCATCACCCTGACCAGCGGCGGCGGTGACTCGGACACCGCGACGCCGCCCGGCAGCACGCCCACGTCCTCGGACGGCGCGACGCAGCCTTCGTCCCCGGCGCCGGGTTCGCCCTCCGCCGGCACGCCGCCCGCGTCGTCGGCGCCTCCGTCGAGCGCGCCCGCGAGTTCCGCGCCGCCTGCGAGCCAGCCAGGGCAGACGGGTCAGCCCGGCCAGCCCGGGCCGGGACAGCCCGGCGGTGATCAGCAGGCGTCGCACAAGTGGGTGACGGTGCGCGTCTACAACAACAGCACGATCCAGGGCCTCGCCGAGCAGGCCGCGAAGGACTTCCGCGCCTCCGGCTGGAACGTCTCCGAGGTCAAGGGCTACCCGGGCAGGCTCCCCGAGACCGTGGCGTACTACCGGCCGGGCACCGACGAGGAAGCGGCCGCGAAGGCGCTGGCGCTGGAGTTCGGTTTCCGCGCCGAGCCCAGGTTCAAGGAGATCGAAAACATCGGCCCGGGCGTGATCGTCATCCTCACCAAGGACTACAAGACCAACGACAAGGACGGCTCCTAGCCGATCCGTGAAAGGGCCCTCTCCCTCGCGAGGAAGAGGGCCCTTTCACGTACTTCAGACCTGGGTCTGCGCGTACGCCTCCAGCGCCGCGAGCTGAGCCGGGTCGAGCGACGGCCGCACGGCCTTGGCCGCCTTCGCCAGATGCTCGGCGGTGACCTCCTTGGCCTCCAGCGATTCGCGCATCGCGGTCAGCGCGGCCTCCCGGATCAGCGCCGCGCAGTCCGCCGCCGAATAACCGTCCAAAGTGGCCGCATAGGCCGCGAGGTCCACATCGGACGCGAGCGGCGTGTTCTTGGCGCTGGCGGCCAGGATCGCTTCGCGCGCGTGCGCGTCCGGCGGCGGGACGTAGACGCGGCGCTCCAGCCGTCCGGGCCGCAGGAGGGCCGGGTCGACCAGTTCCGGCCGGTTCGTCGCACCGAGGACGACGACCTCGCGCATCGGCTCGACACCGTCCAATTCGGTCAGCAGGGCCGCGACGACGCGGTCCGACACGCCGGAATCCGAGGACTGGCCGCGGCGCGGGGCGAGCGCGTCGATCTCGTCGAGGAAGATCAGCGACGGCGCGGCCTCGGCGGCGCGGCGGAACAGTTCCCGCACGGCGCGTTCGGACTCGCCGACCCATTTGTCCATCAGTTCGGCGCCCTTGACCGCGAAGACGTTCAGCGCGCCGGTGCCCGCGAGCGCGCGGACCAGGAATGTCTTGCCGCCGCCGGGCGGCCCGTACAGGAGCACGCCGCGCGGCGGATCGACGCCGAGGCGGGCGAACGAGTCCGGGTAGCGCAGCGGCCACAGCACCGCCTCGGTGAGCGACTGCTTGACGTCGGTCATGTTCCCGACGTCGTCCAGCGTCAGCCCGCCGGTCGCCAGGTTGTCCGAAGTGGACATCGAAATGGGACGGACGGTGGTCAGCGCGTCGAGCAGGTCCTGCTGGGAGATCCGGGGTTCGTCGGCTTCGCGTTGCCGCAGCGCGGCGCGGAGGGCGGCGTCGCGGCGGAGCGCGATGAGGTCCGCGGCCACGAAGCCGGGAGTGCGCTCGGCGATCGGGCCGACGTCGACGCCGGACTCCAGCGGGGCCTCGCGCAGAAGCACGCGCAGCAGTTCCGTTCGGGTCTTCGAGTCCGGGAGCGGCAGGCCGAGTTCGCGGTCGAGCAGGTCTGCGGCCCGCAGCCGCGGATCGGTGGACTCGGCCCGCCCGGTGGTGGCGACGACGGCGAAACCCTTGGTGCGCAAGGCTTTGCGCAGGTCGTCGAGGACGACCGTCGCGAGCGGCGGCGGCTGGGACGCGGGCAGCAGCGCGTCGATGTCGGTGATCAGCAGGACAGCGGGGTCTTCGTCGTGGGTGGCCTGCTCGATCGCCTCACGCAGGCGCGCCGCGGCGACGTTCGGTTCGAGGACGGCGATGTTCGGCGCCGCGAGCGACACCACCCGCACCTTCTCGGCCTGCGCCACGGCGCGGACCAGTGTCGCCTTCCCGACGCCTTCCGGCCCGGACAACAGGACCCCGAGATGCGCCGACGTCCCGAGTTTCGCCAGCAGCTCCGGGCGGTGGAAGGCCAGGTCGAACCATTCGGCGAGCTTGCGCGCGGCCGCTTCGGAGCCGGCGAGATCCGACAACGGCGGCACGGATTCCTCGGCCGCCTCGTCGATCCGCTCGTCTTCGACGATCTCGGCGTCGATGAAATCCTCGTATGGCGTGGCAGGAGTGCTGCGCACCAGCGTCGTCCCGGCGCGGGCCGGAGCGGCGGCGGGCGCGGGCTCACCGGTGCGGGCGCCGTCACGCCAGCTGACCACAGTGGACGGTCCGACGGCGACCGGCCCCGACGGCTCGGTGGCGGTGACGGTGAGCAGCTCGTTCGTCCACGTCATGCCGATGGCGCGGGACAGCTGGCCGCGGACCGCGGAGACGTCGGAACCCGGCGCGGGCGCGAGATCCTGGGGGAGCAGGGAAACGGCGTCGCCGACGGTCAGGACCTTGCCGATCAGGGCGAGCCGCAGGGTGTGCGGGGAGAGCGACACGCTCGCGATACGCGAACCCGCCACGGTGACCGTCTTCGCGGCCGACACCTCCGCCGGCGCGACGACGACCTCCGAGCCCTCGGTCACGCCGAGGTTCGACATCGTGACGTCGTCGAGGAGGATCACCCCCGGGATCCCCTCCGCGTCCGACGGGGCGGCCAGCGCCGAGCTGACCCGCGCGCCGGTGACACGGACGGCGTCCCAGGCCATCAGGCCGAGTGCGTCGAGGACTTCGGGGTGCAGCCGGACGACGCCGCGGCGGGAGTCCAGGGCGGACGGGGTGTGCCGGACGGTCAGCGTGATCTGGGGTGCGCTCACCCCGCCACCCTATCCAGCCTCGCGCCGCCCAGACGTCGCCGCGCGGTGAGCCGCCCGAGTACATGAAGGCCCCCTTCCTTGCGCTAGACGCAAGAGGAAGGGGGCCTTCATGTACTTGAGCCGTCTGTCCCCAAGTTGTCCACAGCGTCACCCACTTGTGGACAACTCCGGTCCCTGACCCCGTTTCCCCAGTTCCCGTCGGACAGCCCCGATACGCTGGGCGCGGGGCCGTCCCCCAGGGACGGGTGGGGGGCTGGGGTGGCGCGGGTCAGCGTTTCCGGAGGCCGATCCGGCGCCACGAGCGGCGACGCGGGCCTCGGCCGTTGTCGCGGTCCTTGTCGGTGCTGATGGTGCGCGGAGTACGCGCGACGTGCTGTTCGCCCCGCTGGAGCCGGACCCGCTGAGCGGCGCCTGCCACCACCCGGCGCAGCGGCGGGCGCAGGCCAAGACGGCGGCGGCTCGAGCGCCGCCGGATCGCGCGCCGTTCCCGCGGCGGCGCCATCCACGCCTCGGGATGGTTCGCCAGCCACCGTTGCCGGTACACCGAGTACGGGATGTGCGCCAGGTACAGCACCAGCGCGATCGCCAGCGCCACCAGCGGGAACTGGATGATCGCGGCGGCCAGCAGGCCCACCCCGACCAGCAGCGGCGCGATCGCCTTGGGCGGCGCCTTCACCGTCTTCAGCGACAGCGTCGGGATCCGGCTGATCAGCAACGCGGCGACGGCGATCGTCCACACCCACACCACGTACTGGTGCGACCACCAGCCCTGCCCGAACTGCAGTTCCAGGATCAGCGGCAGCATCGCCAGCAGACCACCGGCGGGCGCGGGCACCCCGACGAAGAACTCGCCCGCGTACGGCGGCTGCTCGGTGTCCTCGATCAGCGTGTTGAACCGCGCCAGCCGCAGGATCATGCAGACCGCGAAGATCAGCGAAGCGACCCAGCCGATCCGCTCGCCCTCCGCATGCCAGACGTACAGCACCAGCGCGGGCGCGACACCGAACGAGATCCCGTCGGACAGCGAGTCGAGCTCCTGCCCCATCTTCGACGTCGCGTCCAGCAGCCGCGCGATCCGGCCGTCGAGACTGTCGAGCACCGCGGCGATCCCGATCGACGCGATCGCCATCGGATAGTTGCCGATCAGCGCGAACTGCACCGACGACAGGCCGGCGCACAGGGCGAGCACCGTGATGGCGTTCGGCAGCAGCCGCACGCCGGGAGTGGTCACGCGGACCATGGATCAGCCTTCCGGGTGCGGCGCCGTGGGCAGCTCGGCGATCGGCGTCTCGCCGCCGATCGTGCGCTGGCCCTTCGAGACGAGAACCTTGCTGCCCGGCGGCAGGTACAGGTCGACTCGCGAGCCGAAGCGGATGATGCCGTACGTCGCGCCGACGCCGACCTTGTCACCCTCGCGGATCTCACAGAGGATGCGCCGGGCCACCAGCCCGGCGATCTGCACCACGACGAGCTCGTGGCCGTCTTCGGTGCGCATGAGCACGGAGTTGCGCTCGTTGTCCTCGCTCGCCTTGTCCAGGTCCGCGGACAGGAACTTCCCTGGCCGGTACGCGACCCGCTCGATCACGCCCGACGCCGGGACCCGCTGGACGTGCACGTCGAACACCGACAGGAACACGCTCACCCGCATCCGCGGTTCGGCGGGCAGGCCCAGCTCGGGCGGCGGCACGGCCTCCTCGATCAACGAGACCAGACCGTCCGCCGACGCGACCGCGAGGCCGGACTGGGCGGGCGGGACGCGCTTCGGCTCACGGAAGAACGCGGCCGTGGCGGCCGTCGCGAGCGCGCCGACGACGCCCAGGCGCTTGGAGAACCTCCGCAGCACCAGCGTCGCGGCGAGGCCGCCGAACACGAACGGCCTGCCGGCCGGGTGCATCGGCGGGACGGTCTCGCGGGCGAGCTTCACGGCGTGCGCGAGGGGATTACCAGTGGCTTCCGGCCGGTTGCCGCTCATTGGTCGGGTTCACCGCAGTTCGTGTCGGGGGGTCGGGACAGGAAGAGCCACCACGCTACCGCCCTGTCCGGAGACGAGCCGTGGCCTCCCCCGGAAGGGTTTCCCCGGGCCGGGTGGGAGGGGCCACATCCCGGTAACGGAAGGTGGAAATACGCGATAACTCTAGGTAGTTGATGCCGATAGCCGACCTTGAGGACCCGCGAATGCCCGCCAGTCCGGACCCCGCAGGCGAGCGACTCGCCGAGCTGTTCCGCGCCTGGAAGAGGGACATTTCGGCGGCGCCGATGCCTCCGCTCATCGATCCCGTCCGCGCCGCCTCGGTCATCGCCGAGGCACGCGCGTCCGGTCGCATATGCCCCCCGACGGCACATGCGACCGGACGCGGCCACTGGAACTGAGCGAAACTCCCACTTTAGTTCGCCGGACGCCCGTGATCGCCGGTCGCGAGAAAACCGTTACCAACGGTCACTCCATCGGTCATCGGCGAGAGGAATCGCTCCGCCCGGAACCGCGCACCAGCCGCAGCAGGGCGAGCAGCACGATCGAACCGAGGATGGCGACGCCGAAGCTGGGGAAGTCGAACTCGAAGGTCCGCTCGGTGCCGGTGGCGATGCGGTAGACGAAGCCGCCGAGCGCCGCGCCCAGTACGCCGATCAGGATGCTGAACAGGCAGCCGCCCCGCCGGTCCGGGCCGCCGACCACGACATTGGCCAGCCATCCGGCGATGGCGCCGAACACGATCCACGAGAAGAAACCCATGCCATCGAGGTTACGTGGACTGCCCGAGGTGGCCCCGGTGGCGCCGCCCGCCCGCGGTGGTCGTGGGGGGGGGGTCGTGTTTTCCCCCCAAACCCCCCCCCCCAACAACCCTGCGCCAGGCCCCCCGGAACCTCAACTCATTTTTTGCAAAAAGGGTCGTGGAAACCCTG
>NZ_JBWKEC010000041.1:0-69800 GCF_056435645.1 Amycolatopsis sp. NPDC043889 | reverse complement strand
CAAACGAGGTTCAAAAAACATAAGCTCTACTGGCTTAGTTCACTAGCACACTGTTGAGTTCTCAAGCAACACACCCCAGATCGCACCGCCATCACGCGGCCTTATCCGAAGCATTTATTTCTTGGCTTTTGTCCGGAGCACACTCTAGCACCTGCTCGAAACTGCCGTTTCAGCGGGGGTAGAGTTACCTCTCCGGTTCGGGACCACCCACTCTACCACCATCCGGTGGGAGCTTGGTTCGTGTTCCCGGCGGCCGCTCGGTTTCCCTGGCGACGAAGAGAACATTACACGGCCCGAAACCGGCGTTTACAGGGGGGTCCCTTTTTTCGCGCCGGGGCTCTGACCTGCATCGATCGGCCCCTCGCCCGGCACCGGCTCTCCGTGGGTGGCGACCACCGTCAGCACGACGAGGGCGGCGGCGAGCCCGGCGGTGATGTGGATGGGCGCCGGCGTGAACGACGCGCCGAGCACGAGCACCGCCGTCACCGGGAAGCCGATCGCGATCGGGCGGCATTCGTTGGTGGGCCCGATGTGCATCAGCCAGACGCTGAGCAGATAGATCACGACGGGCACGGTCGTCGCCATCGCGGCGGGCAAGGACGCGACGTGCCCGGTGTGGGTGTCGTAGTCGACCGCGACTTCGAGACCGGCGCCGAGCGCGGCCGCCGAGGCGAAGATCAGATAGTGCCCATAACCCCAGCTCGCGACGGTGAACAGGCTTTTCGCCTTTTCGAGCCGGACGTGACCCGGCTGGTCGAAGTACAGCCACCACAAGGAGAACACCAGCACGAGACCCGCGGCGGCGAGCGAAATCAAGCTGCCGGTGTGCTTGCCCTCGTCCAGCCCTTCCTTGACCGCGGTGGTCGCGCCGAGGATGGATTCACCCAGCACGATGATCGTGAACAGGCCGTAGCGCTCGGCGATGTGGTGCGGGTGCCAGCCCGTCCAGCGCTTGCGTTCGGCGATCACCGGGACCGCGAGTTCCGCCAGCAAGAGCAGGAAGAACGACGGCAGCGCCAGCGACTCCGGGAGGCCGAGGCGGACGACCCACAGGATCTGGACGATCGTGATGCCGATGGCATAGCGCAGCGCTGCCGGACGGCATTCCGGATCGGTCCGCGCGGCGCGCAGCCACTGCACGACCATCGCGAGCCGCATCAGTACGTAGCCGGCGACCACGATCTTGAAGTCACCGTCGAAGGCGGACGAGACACCGGCGGCGACGGTCAGTCCTCCCGCGATCTGCACCAGCGTCACCAGCCGGTACGGGACGTCGTCGGTGTCGAACGACGACGCGAACCAGCTGAAGTTCAGCCAGCCCCACCAGATCGCGAAGAACACCATCCCGAAGCTGAGCACCCCGTGCCCGATGTGGTTCTCGGCGATCGCGTGGTGCAGACCGGCGGCGGCCTGCGCGACGGCGACCACGAAACACAGGTCGAACAGCAGCTCCAGCGGGGTCGCGACCCGGTGCCCTTCACCGGAATCGCGCATCGTCATCGGCCGGTACCAGACCCGCAGCCGACTCCGCCGTACAGAACTCTCCGCCATCGGTGCTCCTCGCCTTGTCGATCTGCGGAGATCTTCGCAGCCGAAAGCGGTTCACACACTCGGAGGAACGCGCGGCGGGTGGGTCCGGGCCGGGTGCACCTCCCCAGGCGACCCCGCGCGAACCCACCCGCGCGAATGCCTCACCGGTACTCGGCTCGCCAGTGGTGTTGAGCCGGCCGCCGCCGAACGGTCCCCCGCGGACGCCGACGGCTGTCCACCGGTTCGTGACCGCGGGTGTCCATTCCTGAGAACTCCGGACTCACCACGATCGCTCCCGCCGATCGATCCATCCCCGATCGATCGACAGAAATACCACTGTCGGTAGCCAAGTCACAGCGGTGAAGGCTCCGTTAGGTGTACCCGGTTGCTCTGAGTAGCACCAGAGGATGACAGCTTCAGTCACTCGGATGGAGCATTCGATCTTGCCGAAAGTAGTCATCGGCACGTGCGGAGACTCAGCCGCGTTGACTGTCGGCGGCAGCCCGCTCGGCTTCCTCCCGCTCGGTGAGCAAACGCCGCTTCCGGCGCGCGCGGAGTTCGATCACGGCGAGTAAAAGTGCCGAGCTCGTCAACGTGGCGGCGCACAGCATCGCGGCGGTCAGCGCCGACGGATAGCCCCCGTTCGCACCGAGTACCGCGTGGAAGACCGAGGCCAGCACCACCGTGCCGATCGCGGTGCCGATCCGTTGCCCGGTCTGCAACGCTCCCCCGGCCACCCCGGCCATCGACGTCGGTACGCATTCCAGCGTCAACGTGGTGTTGGGCGAGATGACCATGCCTCCACCGACCCCGGCGACGAGCAACGGCGGCGCGAACCACCAGCCCGCCGCGGAGCCTGGATCCTGACCGGCGAGAACGGCGACCGTGATCATCCCGGCGATCACCATGACCAGCCCGGTGACGGTGAGCTTGCGGCCCCACTTCGGCACCAGCCGTCCCGCGATCGCCGCCGATACGGCCGAGCCGAGGGCGAAGGAGGTGACGGCGAGTCCGGATTGCAGTGGCGTGTAGCCGAGGCCTTGCTGGAAGAAGATGGCGAAGACCAGCCACATCCCGGTGAACCCGCTGAAGTACAGCGCGCCGACGGCCGCACCCGTCGCGTAGCCCGGGGTTCCGGTGAACAGGCGGGTGTCCAGCAGCGGCGGACGGCCGCGCCGCACCATCGAGCGTTCCCAGCGCACGAACGCGAAACCGAAGACCACCGCGACGAGGAACAGCCACCACAGGCTGCTGAGCCCGCCCTGTTCGGACTCGATCAACGGGAGCAGGACACCGAGCACGGCGACGCCCAGCAGCATGATGCCGACGAAGTCGATCTCACCGCGCAGGCTTCTCGCCGGTGTCTCTGGTTTCGGCAGCCATCTCAGTGCCAGCGCGAACGCCAGGATCCCGATGGGCACGTTCACGTAGAAGACCCAGCGCCAGCCTTCCGGGTCACCGAAGACGGCGAGGATCACGCCGCCGAGCACCGGCCCGACCGCGGTCGAAATCCCGACGGTGGCGCCGAACATGCCGAACGCCCGGCCCCGTTCCGCGCCCCGGAACAGGTCCTGGATCATCCCGCTGTTCTGCGGCGTCATCATGCCCGAGGCGAAACCCTGCAGGAGCCGCGCGAGGATCAGCGTCGTTTCGTTCGGTGCCGCGCCGGCGAACGCGCTGGTCAGCACGAACGCGGCGAGCGCGAACAGGAACATGCGGCGGCGGCCGAGCGCGTCACCGAGCCTGCCGCCGGACACCAGCACCAGCCCGAAAGCCAGCGCGTAGCCCGAAACCACCCATTGGATCCCGCCGCTCGACGCGCCGAGATCCTTCTGGATCGAGGGCAGCGCCGTGTTGACGATGCTGACGTCGAGCAGCCCCATGAACCCGGCGGCGAGCGAGACGGCGAGCGCCTTCCAGCGCCGGGGGTCGGGTTCGTAGGCGCTCATCAGGTGCTGGCGGCGATCCCGGGGATGCCCTTGAGCTCACCGATCAGCATCGACGTCACCTTGACCGGATAGTCGTAGAGCGCGAAGACCGTCTGGTTCTTGCCGACCAGCTTGAGGTGCACCGGGGTCTCGCCCTTGTGCGCCAGCAAGGTCTGCTTCAGCTCGCTGACCACCGACTGGTCGATCTTCTCCGCCGCGGCCAGCAGGACCAGCGGCAGATCGTCGTCGCCGTTGCCGACCTCGGACAGGTCGAGCGGCACGAGACCGCCGCCGAAGATGGACATCTTGTCCTCGCGCCAGTTCACCCGGCCCTTGACCAGGACCGCATTGTCCTCGATGAGGTCGGCGGAGAACATCGCGTAGGACTTCGGGAAGTACAGCACCTCGAGCGAGGCGTCCATGTCCTCGATGGTGCAGATCGCCCAGGGCTCGCCCTTTTTGTTGACCCGGCGTTCCAGCGAGGTGATCAGCCCGGAGACGACCAGCTCGCCTTCCTTCGGCGGGTCGGCGAGGATCGCGGCGATCGGCCTCGGCGCGTGTTTGCGCAGGATGCGTTCGGCGCCGTCCAGCGGATGCGCCGAGACGTAGAGGCCGAGCATCTCCCGTTCGTAGGCCAGGAGCTGCTTGCGCGGGTACTCCTCTTCGCCGAACTTCAGATGCGCGAGCGGTGACGAGGACGCCGCGGCTTCCGCGTCGTCGTCCCCACCGAACCCGAAGAGGTCGAACTGGCCCATCGCCTCCTGGCGCTTGAGCGGGACCACGGCTTCGACCGCGTCCTCGTGCACCTGGATCATCGAAAGCCGCGTGTTGCCGAGCGAGTCGAACCCGCCCGCCTTGATCAGCGATTCGATGACCCGCTTGTTGCAGGCCACCAGCTCCGACTTGTCGAGGAAATCGGTGAAGGAGGAGTACTTCCCCTTCTCCTCGCGGGTCTTGATGATCGACTCGACGACGTTCGCGCCGACGTTGCGGACGGCACCCATGCCGAAGCGGATGTCCTCCCCGACGGCCGCGAACCTCAGCGCCGACTCGTTGACGTCCGGCGGGAGCACCTTGATCCCGAGGCGGCGGCACTCCGAGAGGTAGACCGCGGACTTGTCCTTGTTGTCACCCACCGAGGTGAGCAGCGCGGCCATGTACTCCGGCGTGAAGTTCGCCTTGAGGTACGCGGTCCAGTACGAGATCAGGCCGTACGCGGCCGCGTGGCTCTTGTTGAACGCGTAGCCGGCGAACGGGAGGATCGTGTCCCAGAGCGCCTTGATCGCCTCGGAGGAGAAGCCGCCGGGAACCAGCTCGCTCGACTTCATGCCCTCTTCGAAGCCGACGAACTCCTTCTCGAGGACTTCCGCCTTCTTCTTACCCATGGCGCGTCGGAGCACGTCCGCGCGGCCCATGGAGTACCCGGCCACCTTCTGGCCGATGTGCATGATCTGCTCCTGATAGACGATCAGGCCGTAGGTGTCGGCCAGGATCTCCTTCAGGGGCTCTTCGAGCTCGGGGTGGATCGGTTTGACCTTTTGCCGCGCGTTCTTGCGGTCGGCGTAGTCGTTGTGCGCGTTCATGCCCATCGGGCCGGGGCGGTACAGCGCGCCCACCGCCACGATGTCGTCGAACACCGTCGGCTGCATCCGGCGGAGCAGGTCACGCATCGGCCCGCCGTCCAGCTGGAACACGCCGAGCGTGTCACCGCGGGAGAGCAGCTTGTACGTCTCCGGGTCTTCGACGCCGAGGGTGTCGAGGTCGATGTCGATCCCGCGGTTGGTCTTGATGTTGTCGATCGCGTCACCGATGACGGTGAGGTTCCGCAGGCCGAGGAAGTCCATCTTCAGCAGGCCGATGGCCTCGCACGACGGGTAGTCCCAGCCGGTGATGATCGAACCGTCGTCACGCTGCCACAGCGGGATGGCGTCGGTCAGCGGGTCGCACGACATGATGACCGCGCAGGCATGGACGCCGGCGTTGCGGATCAGGCCTTCGAGGCCGCGAGCGGTCTCGAAGATCGTCTTGCACTCTTCGTCGGTCTCGACGAGGGCGCGGACCTCGGCCGCTTCGCCGTAGCGCTCGTGCTTCGAGTCGACGATGCCCGAGAGCGGGATGTCCTTCGCCATGATCGGCGGCGGGAGCGCCTTCGAGATCCGGTCCGCGATCGCGTACCCCGGCTGGCCGAAGTGGACGCGGGCGGAGTCCTTGATGGCCGCCTTGGTCTTAATGGTGCCGAAAGTGATGACCTGCGCCACCTTGTCGACGCCGTACTTCTCGGTGGCGTAGCGGATCATCTCGCCGCGACGGCGGTCGTCGAAGTCGATGTCGATATCGGGCATCGAGACGCGCTCGGGGTTCAGGAACCGCTCGAACAGCAGCTTCTGCGGGATCGGGTCCAGGTTGGTGATACCGAGGACGTACGCGACCAGCGAGCCGGCGGCGGAACCACGGCCGGGGCCGACGCGGATGCCGACCTTGCGGGCGTAGTTGATGAGGTCGGCCACGATGAGGAAGTAGGCGGGGAAGCCTTTCCCGATGATGACGTCGAGCTCGATCTCGATGCGCTCGTTGTAGTACGGGTCCGGCACGCCGTCCGGGTACCGCCACTTGAGGCCGCGCGCGACCTCTTCCCGCAGCCAGGTGCCCTGGTCGTAGCCGTCGGGGACCTCGAAGAACGGCAGCCGGTCCTTGTGCGTGTACACGTCCTTGTAGGACTCGACGCGCTCGGCGATCAGCAGCGTCGAGTCGGCGGCGCCGGGGACCTCCTTGTCCCAGTACTCCCGCATGTCGGCGGCCGACTTCAGGTAGTAGCCGTCACCGTCGAATTTGAAGCGGTTCGGGTCGTTCAGCGTCTTGCCCGCCTGCACGCACAGCAGCGCCGAGTGGGTGTCAGCCTGGTCCTTGGTGACGTAGTGCGAGTCGTTGGTGGCCAGCGGTTTGAGGTCGAGCAGCTTTCCGACCTCGAGCAGTCCCTCACGGACCGACCGCTCGATCGGCAGCCCGTGGTCCATCAACTCAAGGAAGAAGTTGTCGGCGCCGAAGATGTCCTTGTAGTCCGACGCGGCCTGGATCGCTTCGGTGCGCTGCCCCAGCCGGAGCCGCGTCTGCACCTCGCCCGAGGGACAGCCGGTGGTCGCGATGATGCCGTGGTGGTTCTCCGCGATCAGCTCGCGGTCCATCCGGGGCTTGCGGTAGTAGCCCTGCATGCTCGCCAGGGAGGAGAGCTTGAACAGGTTGCGCAGGCCAGTGGAGTTCTCGGCGAGCATCGTCATGTGGGTGTAGGCACCACCACCGGAGACGTCACCGCCCTCACCGAACTCGTCGGCGCCACGCTGGTTCGACTGGCCCCAGAAGACCGGCTTCTTGTGGAAGCGGCTCTCCGGCGCGATGTAGGCCTCGATGCCGATGATCGGCTTGAGGTCGTGCTTGACCGCCTGCTGGTAGAACTCGTCCGCGCCGTACATGTTGCCGTGGTCGGTCATCCCGACCGCGGGCATGCCCAGGCGCGCCGCCTCCTTGAACAAGGGGGCGATCTTCGCCGCACCGTCGAGCATCGAGTACTCGGTGTGCACATGCAGGTGGACGAAGGAATCGTTCGACACCAGCGAAAACCTCCCCTAGGCAGACGGATCCCTGGCTGCTTGACGCGGGCCGGTCCTCCCACCTTATGCGCCGAGGTCCGACGGCGCCCGGGCGGGATGGCACCCCGGCGAGGGCCAGTCTCCCCCTCCGACCGGCCGCCGCCAAGCACCGACGCGGTGCGGTTCGCGATGACCTCGGTTACCCCCGAACGGGGCGCGGGATCAGCTCTGCCGGGCCAGCCGCTCGTTGACCTCCTCCCTGTCGAACCACTCCGGATGGAACCCGAAGCCGCCGAGCTCTTCGAGCAGTTCCTCGTTCTCTTCGTCGTCGGGATCGCGCAGGGCTTCCAGCAACATCTCGTAGCTCTGCTCGTCTTCGCATTCCGCCGGAGGGGCGGCACGTTCACCGTCGAGGCAGCTCGGTGCTTCGGGGAGGGCGACCAGCTGCTCGACGCGGATCCAGTGCGTCCACTCCTCCACCTCGTAGAGGAGCCGGTGGCCGGGCGATGTGACTACCTGGCCGAGTGTCACTTCGTCGTCCAGCCGTTCGCCCTCACCGCTCTGCGCGTCGACGCTGAAGCCTCCGTACGCGGTCTCGAACCGGTGATGCCGCCGCTCGTCCCGGTCGAACGCGGTCGCGAGGATCCGGTGCAGTCCGGCGAGGGTGACGTCGGAGCGGACTTCGAGCCTTCGCCAGATCGCGTCGTCCGGTTCGGACAGGGCGACCGCCAGCCAGAGCCCGGTGACCGGCACGGGCGGGGGCAGGACGAGCGGCAGCGGCTCGGCCGACGGTATGCGAGGCAGCGGTTCGTAGTCGGGAAGACCGAGCCACCGGCGCAATTGAGCCGCACGCTCGGGCAGATCGGGTCTCGGATCTCTCCCCAGTTCCAAGAGCTTGGGAGCCCTCTCCCGAATCCAGGCGTCGCGGTCCGCCTTGGCGATCAAGGCCGCTTCGACCTGGTTCCGGAACTCTTCGGGTGTCAGCGGCGCCTGGGTCACCTCGAAGCCGTTGCGAAGAACCGCCAGTGCGTCCTCGGGTTCGGGATGGAGCTCGATCACGTCGACCTCGCGATCGTTGACCACCACCTCGACCCCCACCGAGCGTTTGCCGGCGGTCAGCTTGGCGGCCAGGACGACCAGATCCTGATCCACCTGGCCTTGGACCACAAAATCCGAAAGCTCGATCGGCCCGTGGAGCAGCTTCGGCCAGCGCTCCACCCTGGCCACGTCCAGAGGCGGACGTGGACGGCGGGAGCGCGGGCTCTTCGGTCGGTTGGCGGGCTTGCGGCCGCGGCTGACGGGGGACACGGAATCAGTATCGCCACCGGCACCGACAGTTTCGGCGTCGTGAGCAGCCAGGATCGAAAAATGCTTGCCGACCTGGGCGTGGATGGGCAGACTGGCCAGCCGCCAAGATCACCGAACCGCCCGGAGAGTTGATGATCGACCTGCAGGCCATGAACGAGCGCGTGATCGCGGAGTTCCGCGCGAACGGCCGCCACGGCGACGGTCTTCCGACGTTGCTGCTCACCACCACCGGCGCCCGCACGGGACGACGGCACGTGACGCCGATACTGTTCCTGGCCGACGACGACCGCTACGTCGTCTTCGCCGCCAACGGTGGCGCGCCCGGGCATCCGGACTGGTATCGCAACCTGGTCGCGGAGCCGTCGGTCGACGTCGAGGCGGACGGAGAGGCCTTCACCGCGCACGCGGTCGAGGTCACCGGAGCGGCTCGGGACCGTTTGTTCGCGAAGCAGGCGAAGGCGTTCCCGCGGTTGGCCGAACATCAGTCGAAGACCACGCGGCCGTTCCCTGTGATCGCGCTCCACCGCGTCTGAAGTTCGCGGGGGTCGTGAGTGGCGTTTCGGGTTCTAACCCGAAACGCCACTCACGACGCGTTCGGTGGGCTCGGTACCGGCGCCCATACCCGCCTGAAGTACATGAAGGCCTCGTTTACTACCTTCAGGGTAGGCAAGGAGGCCTTCACGGACACCCTTGGCTCTGACGGACCCAAACACTCACGATCACCTCACGCGGAGCTGTGACGCTCACCACCTCCCACGGCAAGAACACTGTCGCACCAGAGGTTCGTGGCCGTAAAAGCCCGCAGTACGGCTTCCCCTTACCCCGCTGAAGCGGGCCTCGCAGGCTGGATCGAGGCGCTCGGCCGAACGCTTGACAAAGAGTCGCGCGCGACCGCACGATCTCGTCTCATGAACCTGTCTGACAGCCAGACAGCCGGACACGGTGGTCCACGACGCGTCAGCGCGATGGAGGCCGTTCTGGCCCACCTCCGCGGTGCCATCGAGCGCGGCGAGTACCCCGTCGGCCAGAAACTGCCGTCGGAATCCGCGCTCGGCAAGGAGTTCGAGGTCAGCCGTTCGGTCGTCCGCGAAGCGTTGCGGGGGCTGCAGGCACTCGGGCTCACCGTGTCCAAAACGGGCAAAGGGACTTTCGTGACCGCCACCGGGCCGGTCGAGAACCCCACCTTCGGGACTTACTCGGCCCGTGACCTGTTCGAGGTCCGGCGGCACGTCGAGATCCCCGTCGCCGGTTACGCGGCCTTGCGCCGCGGCACCGACGACCTGGACCTGCTCGGTCACCTCGTCGAGCGGATGGACGTCGAAACCGACAACACCGCGTGGGTGGCGCTGGACTCGCTGTTCCACATCACCATCGCCCAGGCTTCGGGCAATCCGGTGTTCGGCAAGGTCATCGAAGAGATCCGGGACGCGCTGGCCCGCCAGTCGTCCTTTCTCAACCAATTGGGGGACCGTCGGACCCGCTCGAACACCGAGCACCGTGAGATCGTCACCGCCATCGCCGCCGGCTCCGAAGCCGACGCCGTCGCGGCGATGACCTCCCATCTCGAACACGTCGAGGACGCGCTCACCACCATCGTGCGGCCGGGCCACACGACGCAGCAGGACAAGGACGACTGACATCGTGACCGAACAGACCCTCAGCGCGGACGACAGCAAATCCGCGCCGGTGCTCGCCGACGCCGGTGACGCCGGCTACGACAAGGCGCTGAAACCCCGCCACGTCAACATGATCGCGATCGGCGGCGCCATCGGCACCGGCCTGTTCCTCGGCGCGGGCGGCAGGCTCGCGCAGGCGGGCCCCGCGCTCGCGATCGTGTACGCGGTCTGCGGCCTCTTCGCGTTCTTCGTGGTGCGTTCGCTCGGCGAACTCATCCTGTACCGCCCCTCCTCCGGTGCCTTCGTCTCCTACGCCCGGGAATTCATGGGTGAGAAGGGCGCTTTCGTCGCGGGCTGGATGCACTTCCTGAACTGGTCGACGACCGGTATCGCGGATATCACCGCGATCGCGCTGTACGCGCATTTCTGGTCGTTCTTCACCCCGATCCCGCAATGGGTGCTGGCGCTCATCGCGCTGGCGGTGGTGCTGGCGCTGAACATGGTTTCGGTGAAACTGTTCGGCGAGATGGAGTTCTGGTTCGCCATCATCAAGGTCGCCGCGCTGGTGACCTTCATGGGGATCGGGATCTTCCTGCTGGTCACGCAGCAGCCGATCGACGGCACGACGCCGGGCTTCTCGCTGATCTCCGACCATGGCGGGATCTTCCCCGCGGGCCTGCTGCCGATGGTGCTGATCGTCCAGGGTGTCGTGTTCGCCTACGCCTCGGTCGAACTGGTCGGCGTCGCCGCCGGCGAGACGGAGAACCCGCGCAAGATCATGCCGAAGGCGATCAACTCGATCATGTGGCGGATCGGGATCTTCTACGTCGGCTCGGTCGTCCTGCTGGCGATGCTGATGCCGTGGGACTCCTACTCGAAGAACGAGAGCCCGTTCGTCACCGTGCTCTCGCATATCGGGGTGCCGCAGGCGGGCAACGTCATGAACCTGGTGGTGCTGACGGCGGCCCTGTCCAGCCTCAACTCGGGCCTCTACTCCACCGGCCGCATCCTGCGGTCGATGTCGCTGGCCGGTTCCGCGCCGAAGTTCACCGGCGTGATGAACAAGAACCACGTGCCCTACGGCGGGATCCTGCTCACCTCAGCGGTCTGCGTGGTCGGTGTCGGCCTGAACGCCGTCGTGCCGAGCCAGGCCTTCGAGATCGTGCTGAACTTCGCCGCCATCGGCATCCTCGGCACCTGGGCGATCATCGTGCTGTCCCATCTGCTGTTCGTCCGCAAGGCCAAGCGCGGCGAGGTCGAGCGCCCGTCGTACCGCCTGCCGTTCTCGCCCTACACCGAGATCGCGACGCTGATCTTCCTCGCCGCGGTCGTGGTGCTGATGGGCTTCGACGAGACCGGCCGGATCACCCTGTACTGTCTGCCGGTCATCGGGCTCGCGCTGGTGGCGGGCTGGTTCGGGGTCCGCAAGCGGATCAACATGGACGTATTCGAAAAGACGAAGCTGTGATCCCGGAGATCCGCGTCCCCGCGCACGAACCGCTGGTGCACCTCCTCCGCGACGGAATGGTCGAGGGGGTGCACCACGGTTCGGCCGTGGTACTCGCTCCCGACGGCCGCGTGCTGTTCGCCGCGGGCGACATCGAGGCGGCGTTCTACCCGCGGTCGGCCGCGAAACCCTTGCAGGCCACGGCGATGGCGCGGCTCGGGGTCAACCTGAGTCCCGCCGGGTTCGCCGCCGCGGCGGCCAGCCACTCCGGCGAGGAGATCCATCTGGCCGAGGTGCGCAGGACGCTCGACGGCGCCGGGCTCACCACGGAGGATCTGCGGACGCCGGAGGACCTGCCGTTCGACCCGGTCGAACGCGACGCGTGGGTCGCGTCCGGACGGACGGCTTCGCGGGTGGCGCACAACTGTTCCGGCAAGCACGCCGCCATGCTCGCGACGTGCCGCCTGCACGACTGGTCCACAAAGGACTACCTGGATCCCGGCCATCCGCTTCAGCACGCGATCGCGGAGTGCGTCGAAGACCTGACCGGGCAACGCGTCCCGAAGGTGGCCGTCGACGGCTGTGGCGCTCCCTTGTTCGCGGTCTCGCTGCGCGGGCTCGCCCGTGCGGTCGGCAAAATCGCCGCGTCGGCGCCGGGGACACCGGAAGGCCTTGTCGCCGCAGGGATCCGGAAGCATCCGGAACTGGTCGCCGGCACCCGTCGCGACGTCACCGCGCTCATGCGCGCGGTGCCCGGCCTGATCGCCAAGGACGGTTTCGAAGCCGTCCAGGTCGCCGCCCTCCCGGACGGGACGGCGATCGCGCTCAAGATCGCCGACGGCGGTGACCGTGCGCGACGGCCCGTGCTCGCCGCCACGCTCGCGTTGTGCGGTGTAGACCAGAACGTGTTGGAGCCCACCCCCGGCCTGCGCGTGACCGGCGCGCTGGCCGAACTCGACCTCGCCGCCTGAGGAGTCTTCGATGCACCGCGTGGAACACGATCTGCTGGGGGACAAGGAAGTCCCCGCCGACGCTTACTGGGGCGTGCACACCGCCCGTGCCAGGGAGAACTTCCCCATCACCGGCACCGCGATCTCCGCGTACCCACACCTGATCGCGGCGCTCGCCTCGGTCAAGGAGGCCGCCGCCCGTGCCAACGCCGACCTCGGGTTGCTGGAGCCGGACGTCGCCGACGCGATCCGCCGGGCGTGCCGTGAGATCCGCGAAGGCGCGTTGCGCGACCAGTTCGTCGTCGACGTCATCCAAGGCGGCGCGGGCACCTCGACGAACATGAACGCCAACGAGGTGATCGCGAACCGCGCGCTCGAACTGCTCGGGCACGAGAAGGGTGACTACGCCCGCGTGCACCCGAACGAGCACGTGAACCTCGGGCAGTCGACCAATGACGCGTACCCGACCGCGGTCAACGTCGCGACGATCATCGCCGTCCGCGAACTGGCCGGGGCGATGGTCGTGCTGGAACAGGCTTTCGCGGCCAAGGCCGTCGAGTTCCGCGATCTGCTGAAGATGGGCCGCACGCAGTTGCAGGACGCCGTCCCGATGACATTGGGGCAGGAATTCGGCACCTACGCGGTCATGCTCGGCGAAGACCGGCTTCGGCTCACCGAAGCGGTGACGCTGCTGCACGAGATCAACCTCGGCGCGACCGCGATCGGCACCGGGCTCAACGCCGCGCCCGGATACGCCGAGGCCGCCGTCGCGCATCTGCGCGAGATCACCGGCCTGCCCGTCGTGTCCGCGGCGGACCTCGTCGAGGCGACACAGGACTGCGGCGCGTTCGTGCACCTTTCCGGCGTGCTCAAGCGGATCGCGGTGAAACTTTCCAAAAGCTGCAACGATCTGCGGTTGCTCTCGTCCGGGCCGCGGGCGGGGCTCAACGAGATCAACCTGCCGCCGGTGCAGGCCGGGTCGTCGATCATGCCCGGCAAGATCAACCCGGTGATCCCCGAGGTGGTCAACCAGGTCGCGTTCGAGGTCATCGGCAACGACGTCGCCGTCACGATGGCGGCCGAGGCCGGGCAGCTGCAGCTCAACGCTTTCGAGCCGCTGATCCTGCATTCGCTTTCGGAGAGCATCACGCATCTGCGGTCGGCGTGCCTAGTGCTGGCGGAACGATGCGTCTCCGGGATCACCGCGAACGCGGACGTGTTGCGGGGCTACGTCGAGAATTCGATCGGGCTGGTGACCGCGCTGAACCCGAAGATCGGGTACGCGGCGGCGACCGAGATCGCCAAAGAGGCGCTCCAGACCGGGCGCGGGGTGGCGGAACTCGTCGTCGAGAAGGGGCTTCTGCCCGCCGAAGAGCTGGCGAAGCTGCTGAAGCCGGAGACGCTCGCCCGGCTTTCCTGAGACCCGCGGGGCGGTACCGGGCGGTCCGCCCCGCGCCAGTGTCAGGAAAGTGGCTTTCAGGACATTTTCGTCCTGAAAGCCACATTCCTGACATGCGGGTACGGTCGTAAGCGGAAGGTGATCCTCCGCGCGAAAGGCGGCCAGTGTGCTCGACCGACTCCTCGACCGGTACCTCGGCCTCCCACCCGCCGAAGGCCCCGCCCCTCGGTGACCAAGGCGATCCCCGTCCCGATGCCCGACGGTGTCCGGCTGCTGGCGGATCGCTACGCCGTCCCAGGCGACGAGCCGCGACCGGTGGTGCTGATCCGCACGCCGTACGGCCGCAAGGGCCTGATGGGCAAGATCTTCGGCGAGACGTTCGCGCGGCACGGGTTGCAGACGGTCCTCCAGAGCACTCGCGGGACCTTCGGCTCAGGCGGCGAATTCCGGCCCTTCCACCTGGAGAAGGAGGACGGCCTCGCCACCGTCGCGTGGCTGCGCGAGCAGCCATGGTGTGACGGCCGGGTCGCGATGGCCGGCGCGAGCTACCTCGGCCACACGCAGTGGGCCGTCGCGCCGTATCTCGGCGAGCCGCTCGAAGCGCTGTGTCTCGGCGTCACCGCTTCGGAGTTCGTGTCGACCTTTTATCCAGGCGGAATCCTCGCTGTCGACAACATGGTCTCGTGGTCGGCGCTGATCGGCCGCCAGGAAGGCCGGTTCGCCGGCCTGCCGAATCCCTGGCAGACGAAGAAGACCCGCCGCGCCATGGCATATCTGCCGGTTTCCGGCGCCGACGTCGCGGCCATCGGCAAGCAGGTGCGGTTCCTGCAGGACGTCTCCGCGCACGCCGAACCCGGCGACGACTTCTGGGCGCCGTCGGATCACAGCGCCGAGGTCGCCGCGCTGACGACCCCGGTGTCCATGGTGACCGGCTGGTACGACCTGTTCATCTCCGCCCAGCTGCGCGACTTCAAGGAACTCGCCGCGGCCGGACGCGCACCGCGGATCACCATCGGCCCGTGGGCGCACGGCGAGCCCGCGAGCCTGAAAACCCTGATCACCGACCAGATCGGCTTCCTCTCCGCCCACCTCCTGGGTGATCGCGCACCGCTCAGGCAGTCACCCGTGCGCCTGTATCTCCAGGGTTCTGGGCGGTGGCTCGACTTCGCAAGCTGGCCACCGGAGTCCGACACCACCTCGTACTTCCTGCGTCCCGGCAGGCTTTCCCTCGATGCGCCGGTGGAGTCGAAACCGGGCAAGTTCACCTTCGATCCGGCCGACCCGACGCCGACGGTCGGCGGCCCGCTTCTGTCGGGCGTGCAGAAACAGCAGGACAACAAGGAAATCGAGGCCCGGCCGGACGTACTGCTGTTCACCGGTGACGTGCTGGAGCGCGATCTCGACGTCATCGGCGAGATCTCCGCGCTGGTGCACGTCCGGACCGACGTCGGGCACGGCGACGTGTTCGTCCGGCTGTGCGATGTGGACCGTCGCGGTGTCTCCCGCAACGTCACCGACGGGATCCTCCGCCTGCGACCCGGCGACCCGGAGTCCGGTGTGGACGGTGTGGTCGCCGCCGAGATCCTGCTCGATCCGACGGCGTACCGGTTCCGGCGCGGGCACCGCCTGCGGGTGCAGGTCGCGGGCGGCGCGTTCCCGCGCTTCGCCCGCAACCACGGCACCGGCGAGCCGGTTTTCAGCGCGGTGGACGGGAAACCCGCGCGGTTCGAGATCTTCCACGACCCCGCGCACCCGTCGCGGATCACGCTGCCGGTGTTCGGCGGCCAGTGAGGGTGGAGAGCACAGGAGCGTGTCGCGAGAGTGGCTTTCGCGACACCTCGCGACGGCGCCGCCTCGCCTGACTCCTCGTCAGGCCGGGACGACCCGCTGGTGCGTGGTCAGCCTGCCGTCGTCGTGCAGCACGTGGAACAGCAGCGACGGCGGCAGGTCGTAGTCGATCGGTCCGCCTTCACTCCAGGACCGCAGTCCGTTCCGTTCCCACGGGAACAGGATGCTCGACCCGACCGACGGCGCCGACCGCAGCGGCACTCCCGCGAACGTCGTCGACGCCGCGGCGTGGACGTGCCCGCAGAGCAGGGCGACCACGCGCGGGTGACGCGCGAGCACCTCGGCCAGCTTTTCCTCACCGTACTGGCGCATCGCGTCCACCAGCGGCAGCCCGAGCGCGACCGGTGGGTGGTGGAAGGCGATGAAGGCGGGGCCATCGCCGTCGCCGAGTACGTCGTCCAGCCAGGCCATGGTCTCGTCGTCGAACTGCCCGTCGGGTTTGCCGGGGATGGTCGAATCGGCCATGACGAACGTGACGTCGCCGACCGTGTGCGCCGCGTTGACCGGGGCGTCACCCGGCGCCTGGCCGAGCAGCCCTTCGCGGAACGGGCCGCGCTTGTCGTGGTTGCCGGGGCAGACGAACAGCGGGACGCCGGTCTTGAAGAGCTCGGCCGCGCGCCGGTATTCCTCCAGGGTGCCGTGGTCGGTTATGTCTCCGGTCACCAGGATCGCGTCGACCGGTGTCGCCAGGCCTTCCAGGTACCGCATGACCCGTTCGGTGCGTTCGTCGGCGCGCTCCCCGCCGTCGAGATGGTTGTCGCTCAGATGTGCCGTCACGAACATCGTGTCACCCCATGTCTTCCAGATATGCCAACGTTTTCACCCAGTTCCGCACGAGCAGCTCCATCGCCGTCGCGAGGTCGGAGACGCGGATCGCCTCGACGATCCGGTGGTGCTCATCGATACTCTCCCTGGCGCATTCGACGCCACCGAAATAGCGCGCGTCATAGCGTTTCAGCAGCGGCTTCGTCTGCTCGAGCAGGCGCAGCAGATGCGGATTCGTGCACCGCGAGACGAGCAACGCGTGCCAACGGTCGTCCAAACTGGACAGATCGCCCTGCCGGGCGAGTTCCGCGGCCATCTCGGCGGTGATCCGGTCCAGTCCGCCGGTGAGCCCGGCGAGGTCCTGCGGCGAACTCCAGCGCAACGCGAGCGATTCGAGCTCGGCGACGAGCGGGTACAGCTGCCGGGCCTCGTCCGGGTCGAACGGCGGCACGAGGAAACCCCGGTTCGGCGCCGAGACGAGCAGGCCGCGGTCGGCCAGCCCGATCAGCGCCTCGCGCAACGGGGTCCGGCTGACGCCCAGTTCGCGGGCGAGGTGCACCTCGTTGATGCGGCTGTCCGCGGCGATGCGGCCGTCGAGCACGCGGGCGGTGATCTCCTCCGTGAGGTCGCGCCGGAGCAGGTTCCTCGTCATCGGTGCAGTATTGCATGCACTTCGGTCGTACTGTATTCAGTTAGGCATGACGGACTTCGATGTGCACCGCGCCCGCGCCGAGACACCGGGCTGCGCGGAAGTGGTCCACCTCAACAACGCCGGATCGTCCCTGCCACCCGCCCGGGTGACCGACACCGTCGTCGGCTACCTGCGGGAAGAAGCCCTGATCGGCGGGTACGAGCAGGCCGCGGCGACCGTGGAGCGGATGAACGGCGTCTACGCCTCGGCCGCGCGCCTCGTCGGCGCCGGCCCCGAAGACATCGCCCTGACCGACAACGCGACCCGGTCGTGGCAGGCGATCTTCTACGCGCTGCCGTTCGCCGCGGGAGACCGGATCCTGACGGCGAAATCCGAGTACGCGAGCAACGTCATCTCCTTCTTGCAGATCGCGAAGCGCACCGGCGCCGTCGTCGAGGTGGTCGACAACGACGAGTCCGGGCAACTGGACGTCGAGGACCTCAAGCGCCGCGTCGACGGCGACGTCAAACTGATCGCCGTCTCCCACGTACCCACTCAGGGCGGACTGGTGAACCCCGCCAAAGAGATCGGCGCGGTCGCGCGCGAGGCCGGGATCCCGTTCCTGCTGGACGCGTGCCAGAGCGCCGGCCAGATCGACCTCGACGTCGCGCGCCTGAACTGCGATGCCCTCAGCGTCACCGGCCGCAAGTACCTGCGCGGTCCGCGGGGCACCGGATTCCTGTACGCGCACCCGCGGCTGCGCGAGCGCGTCGAGCCCGCGATGCTCGACCTTCACTCGGCAGCGTGGACCGCGCCCGAAACCTACGAAGTCGATCCGACGGCGAAGATGTTCGAGGTCTGGGAACGCGATCACGCCGCCCTGCACGGCCTCGGCGCGGCGATCGACTACGCCCTCGAATGGGGCATGCCCGCCATCGAAGCTCGCGTCGCCGCCCTCGCGGCGAAACTACGCGACGCGCTCCGCGAGATACCCGGTGTCCGCGTCCACGACCAAGGCGCGCGACAGTGCGGGATCGTCACGTTCAGCGTGGCGAAAACACCGTCGCAGGAAGTGAAACAGCGCCTGGCCGCGGCGAAGATCAACGTCAGTGTCACTGAAGCGACGTCCGCCCAGTTCGATTTCGTCGAGCGTGGATTGCCGCCACTGGTCCGGTCTTCGGTGCACTACTTCAATACCGAAGACGACATCGCCCTCCTCGTCGGCGAAGTCGGAAAACTGGCCTAGCGACGGGAAAGCACCGACTCGGACGGCGGGGCGTACGGCAGCCCCGTCGTCTTCGCGCGCATACCGAGCACCAACGCCTCTCCCAGCAGGCTGACACCTATCGACAGCGTCACCGGCCGCGCGTCGGGATGTGCCCCGGCCATCGTGGCCAGGAAGCCGACCCCGAAGTTCACCAGCATCGACAGCACCCAGACGCCGAACGTCCAGCCGGTGTAGCGCAGCCACAGCACGCCGTCGCGCTCGAACAGCTTCGTGGTGGCGGCGCGCACCGCGCCGAGGCCGCATCCGACGACGGAACCCAGCACGAGCCAGGCGCCGTCCGTGAAGGTGAAGCTTTCCAGCTTGGTCAGGCCGTAGCCCGCGATCGCGAGCAGGACCACCGGCGCCCCGAACACCTCGCGGGCGACCAGCGGCTCCCCGCGCAGCCTGCGCACGACGATCACGATCACCACGGCGACGACCAGCGCGATCAGCAACCAGGTCCGCATGGACTCCCCCTTTGTGGCATGTCTGTGCTAAATAAAATAGCAAGGTCGTGCTATAAAGGCAACATGCCCAAGATCGTCGACCCCGATGCCCGGCGCCTTGAGATAGCCGAAGCCGTCTTCCGGGTGATCCAGCGGGACGGCCTCGCGCAGGCGTCGCTCCGAAGCGTGGCCGAGGAGGCCGGCCTCGCGATCGGCTCGGTGCGGCACTACTTCCGCGGCCACGACGAGCTGATCGTGTTCGCCATGCGGTCGCTCGGTGACCGGCTCGAGGCGAGGCTGCTGGGGCATCTCCCCGACCTGCTCGACCCCGCGACACCGCGCTCACGTCGGCAGGAGATCACCGAAGCACTGCTCAGCGAACTGCTCCCGCTCACCGAGGAGACCCGGGCCGAAACCGACGTTTGGCTGGCGTTTTCGGCCGCCGCGAAGAACCGCCCGGACCTCGCCGAGGAGGCCGCCCGCATGTACGACGGGGTCCGCGCCCTCGTCCGGCGCGTGCTCGACGGAGCGAACGAAGCGGGGGGTCTCCTCGAAGACCTCGACCTGACCGTGGAGACCGAACGGCTGGCCGCACTGCTGGACGGGCTCGCGTTGTCGACGGGCCGGACTTCGCCGGAGCTGATGCGCACGGTGCTCCGGCGGCACCTGGAGAGCCTGCGGCGCCCCGAATCGGAGGCGAAATGAGCACCTTCTACGAAGTCGCGGAGCGGGATCCAGGCCGCGTCGCGGTGATAGACGTCGACGGGCGCGAGACCACCTTCGGCGAGCTGTCGGCGCGTGCGAATCAGCTGACCCACGCCTTGCGGGCACTCGGCATCGGCGAGGGCGACGGCATCGTCGCGATCATCCACAATGGACTCGCCTATTACGAGCTCCTGCTGGCGACCTTGCAGGCGGGGATGTACTTCACGCCGGTCAACCATCGGTCCTCACCGGGCGAGATCGCCTACATCGCGGCGAACAGCGGCGCCAAGGTCGCCGTCGCGGACGCGGACATCGCCGTCACGTGCACCACGGAATTGCAGGGCCTGCACCGGTTTTCGCGCGGAGAGACGCCCGGCTGGGCGGACTACGCGGCGTGGGGCGCGGGCCGGCCCACCACCACGCCCGAGCAGCGGACCGCGGGCCAGACGATGCTCTACACCTCCGGGACCACGGGGCGCCCCAAAGGCGTCCGGCGCGCCCTGTCCGGGCGGCCGCCCGCGCTGCACCCGATCCACGCGAACGTCCTCGATCGCCTGGACGTCCGGCCGGGGCACGGCGTGCACCTCGTCGCCTGCCCGCTCTACCACGCGGCGCCGGGCATGTTCTCGACCGCGATCCTGCATCTCGGGCACACGCTCGTGCTGATGGACCGGTTCGACGCCGAGGAAACGCTGCGGCTCACCGAAAGGCACCGCGTGACGAGCACGCATCTGGTGCCGACGATGTTCCACCGCATGCTCCGGCTGCCCGAGGACGTCCGCGCGCGGTACGACCTGTCGAGCCTGACGTCGGTCATCCACGGTGCCGCGCCGTGCCCGAAGGAGGTCAAGGAGCGGATGCTCGCCTGGCTCGGACCGGTGGTCCACGAGTACTACGGCGCGTCCGAGGGCCTGATCGCGGCCGTGCACGCGCGCGATTGGCTCGCCGCGCCGGGCACGGTCGGCACACCGCTGGACGGCGTGCGGGTCGAGGTGCTCGACGACGACGGCCGCGAACTCCCCGCCGTCGAGACCGGGACGCTCTACTTCAGTTCCGCGCACACGAAATTCGACTACCACGACGATCCGGACAAGACGGCCGCCGCGCGTTCCGGGGAGTTCGTCACCGTCGGGGACGTCGGCTATCTCGACACCGCGGGGCGGGTGTTCCTGTGCGACCGGCGGACGGATCTCATCCTTTCCGGTGGCGTGAACATCTACCCGGCCGAGATCGAGGCGCGGCTGCTGAGCCATCCCGACGTCGCCGACGTCGCGGTGATCGGGGAACCGGATCCCGAGTGGGGACAACGGGTCGTCGCGGTCGTCCAACCGGTCGAGGGGACGGCCGGGGACTCCGCGCTGGCGAAGCGGCTTGAAGAGCACTGCCGAGCCGAGCTCGCCGGGTTCAAGACGCCGCGCCGGTTCGACTTCCGCGAGCGGCTGCCGCGGACCGAGAGCGGCAAGATGCCACGGCGGACACTTCGGGCGGACTGAACGGCCCTTTCGGGCAGTGCCGGTCGCGGTACGGTTCGTTCATGCGCCTGCGGTCCGTGACCACACTGCTCGCCACCCTCGTTCTCGCGCTGGCCGTCCCCGCGACGGCCGACGCGACGCCCGGCTCCGGCGTGACCGGGACGATCTTCCACCAGCAGACGGTCGGGAACACCGATTACGTGCTGCGCGAGGTCGTCATCCAGCCCGGCGGCTACACCGGCTGGCACTACCACGACGGCACGCTGCACGCGTACGTCAAGGCAGGCACGCTGACGCACAACTCGGCCGACTGCGGGCTCGACGGCTTGTACCGCAAGGGTGCCGTCTTCACCGAACCGAGCGACACCGTCCACATCGGACGGAATCTCGGGGCGACGCCGGTGGTGCTGGAGGTGCTCTACGTGCTGCCGCACGGAAGCCCGCTGTCGCAGGACGCGCCGAACCCCGGTTGCCCTTTCTAGGCCCCGAACCAGCCCGCCACGTCGAGACGGAAGCCGTCCGCGGGCGCCATCGTGCGAAGGTCCGTTTCGAGCGCGCGGACCCTTTCGACGCCCAGCGTGGCGGCCCACTCCTTGCGCAGCTCCTCGAAGATCGCCGCCGTCCGGCCGAGTGAGTCGAACCCGCGGCCGGTGAGCCGCACGACCTTGCGCCGGGCGTCGGCCGGGTCGTCGACACGCGCGACGTAGCCGAGCTGCTCCAGCTTGTCGACGGTCTTGCCCGCCGCCTGCTTGCTCACGCCGAGCCGCCGCCCGATCTCGCTCGCCGTCGCGCCCTCGCGGCCGATCGCCTGCATGGCGAAGCCGTACGCCGGGCGGACGTCGGGATGCCCCTGCTCGGCCAGCTCGGCGTGCATCCGGTCGATGATCGAGCGGAAGCCCGCGAACAGCAGGAGAGGCAGCTCGAAGCCGGGCGGATCGGAATCGCGCTTGCCTGAATCGACAACTTGGTTTACCTTTTCGTCAACCACGTTGACCATCTTAAAGGGGAAGCCTTGTTCACCGATCACACCGTCGAAACCGCGCCCGAAGCCTCGCGTCGCTCGATGGAAGCGACCATCCGGAAGTTCGGCCACCTCCCCACCGCCGTCGCCCGGCAGGCGTCGTCACCCGAACTGCTCGATGGATTCCTGAAACTCAGCGCGAGCTTCGAGCGGACAACGCTCGAACCCCTCGCGCGGGAGACCGTCGTGATGACCGTGGCGACCCGCAACGGCTGCGCAGTGTGCATCGAGATCCACACCGGCAAGTTGAAGGGTCTCCACGCGGACGACGACCTCATCGCGGCGCTTCGCTCCCAGGAGCCGGTGCCCGACGAGCGGCTGGAAGCCATCCGGCAGTTCACACTCGCGGTACTCGAAACCGCCGGCGGCGTCGACGACGAGACCCTGCGGACCTTCTTCGGGCACGGATACACCGAACGGAACGCCCTCGAAGTCGTCATGGGCATCGGGGCCTACACGATGTCGACCTTGGCGAACCGGCTCATTCGCGCCTAGGTGTGTCCTGCGAGTCTGTTCGATGGGCTTCGTGATCCAGGTGATCCCTGACGGCACGGGCGGATCGGCCCCGTACCGGGTCGTACTCGGCCGAGCCCGCCTGTGCCGTCAGGGAGCACCTGGGCGCGAAGACCTCGAACATGACTTGCAGGACACGGCCTCGTCGCTCTGCGTGATCGCCGCTCGTGGCCCGGATCACTCCAATGGACGCCGATCTTGACGTATCTGGGCAGCCCCGCCCGCCTCTTCTCTTGTGTAGCCGAAAGTTCGCCACCCGCGGCGCGGCGCACACCGGCGGTCTGGCCTGCCGAGGGGGCAGACCAGACCGCCGAAGCCGAAAACGTTCCACAGGTGTTGGGGGTGCGTGAAGGCCCCCTTCCCTCGGCTCAGTCGAGGGAAGGGGGCCTTCACGTGTCTTGAGCGCATTTAGTCGACTAAATGCGGAGGGCGGGTGGCCGAGTCCGGATCGCGGTGGTCCGTGAAGGCCTCCTTGCCTACCCTGAGGGTAGTGAAGGAGGCCTTCACTACCCTCAGGATTGCCACGTGGCCCCCACCTGCAACAGCAACCACAGCGGTCACAGCGGCCGCGCGTGAAGGACCCTTCTCTCGGCTCAGCCTTCATGTACTGCAGTGCCGGTCTGATGCTCACCGAACGCTTCGTGAGTGACGTCAGGCTTCGAGCGCCCAGCGCACGTAGCGCATCGTCGGCACGAAGCCCGCCTTCTCGAAGACCCCGAACGCGCCCGAAGGATCCGCCGAGTCCACGTTCAAACTCGCGCGGTCGTACCCCTGGTCAGCGACGGCCCGCAACGCGTGTCCCATCAGCGCTCCGGCGACACCTCGCCGCCGGTGCTCCCGAAGCGTTCCGATCACCATGAAGTGCGCGTCGCGGACGCCGGTGGCCTCCGTGTCCGCGTCCCAGCACAGGGTCACCAGCATCCCGACCGCACCGCCCGCCTCGCGAAGCAGGAAGCTGACCTCAGGCCGGAAAGTCTGGTTGGTGATCTTGTTCCGCCAGAGCTCGACTGGCATCGGCACCGCGCCCCAGCAGTCGCGGTAGGCCTCGTTCCTGACCGTCCGGAAGTCCTCGTCGTTCCGCTCCGACCACGGCTCGACCCGGAACCCTCGGGGGATCACAGGACCGTTCAAGGCGCCGAGCGAGTGCTCCATCCGCTGGAAGTAGCGCACCGGCACGAACCCCCCGGGAGCGGACGAGTTCGGCCAGGCCCGCGATGCGCTCGGGCCGGTTGACGTCCACCACGAGTTTCGAGTCGGGGTGGTGCAGCGCGGCTCGTTCTACGGCGACTTGGCCCCTTTGGATGCCTTCGATCTCGTGGTGCACATCCCGCGGCTCACTCCCGCCGAGCCGGACGACAGCGCCCTCGGGCACTCTTCCGCCGAAGTCCGGGAAGCATTCGCGCGGTGGCAAAGGACCAGCCGATGACCGCACGAGGACAGGAGGGCGACCGGGCGGGAACTGCCGCGATGATCGGATTCCCGAGGATCGCCGCGGCGCGGGCCTGGCGGGATGTGCCGGTGCGCCGGCACATCATCGAGAGCCTGGCTTGAGATCGACGGGGCCCTCGATGATCTCCGGGGGCCCCAAATCCGTTCGTGGGCGCAGTAGGGATCGAACCTACGACCGCTCGGGTGTAAACCGAGTGCTCTCCCGCTGAGCTATGCGCCCGGGAGGTGGCACCCGAGCACGGGTGCCACCGGTGAAGACTCAGGCCAGCGAGGCCACGGCCTTCTTCCACGCCTGCTGGTCGCGCGCCTCGCCGGGCTGGTTGACCTCGGCGAACCGCACGACGCCGTCCTTGTCGATCAGGAAGGTTCCACGGGTGGCCAGGCCGGCCGCCTCGTTGAAGACGCCGTAGGCCTTCGCGACCTCGCCGTGCGGCCAGAAGTCCGAAAGCAGCGGGAACTGGTAACCCTCCTGCTCGGCCCACGCCTTGAGCGAGAACGGGGTGTCCACGGACACACCGATGACCTGGACGCCCTGGCCGTCGTAGTCCGCGAACTCGTCGCGGAGCTGGCACAGCTCGCCGGTGCAGATGCCACTGAACGCGAACGGGTAGAACACGAGCAGAACCGGCTTGTCACCCTTGAAGGATGACAGCGTCACGGACTGCTTGTTGTAGTCGTTGAGCGTGAAGTCCGGGGCTTGCGATCCGACCTCGACGGCCATACCGGCGGTTTCCTCTCAAGAGCGAACAGGGGCCTGCGACGACAACCCTATCGTGTCGATCGCGCGCCCGGAGAGGTCACCGCTTGGTCTTGGACGACTTCGGCGAAACCAGCCGGGTGCCCGCCCACTTGGGGCCGGCGCTGATGTTGGCCGTCTGCGCCAGCCCGACCTGCGGCACCGCTTCGGCGATCTCACTCGGCTCGACATGCCCGGGCTGGCCCGTCTTCGGGGTCAGCACCCAGATCACGCCGTTCTCGTTCAGGGGAGTCCGGACCTCGATCAGCGTGTCACCGAGATCACCGTCGTCTTCGCGCCACCACAGCAGCACCACGTCGATGACCTCGTCGGCGTCCTCGTCGAGGATGTCGCCGCCGATCTGTTCCTCGATCGCCGCACGAAGGTCGTCGTCGACGTCCTCGTCCCAGCCGATCTCCTGGACCACCATGTCCGGCTTGATCCCGAGCCTTTCGGCGACGCTGCTCTGATCAGCGTCTCCCGCGGCGACCACTGCTGTCACTCCTCCAACTACGACGGAGCATGGTGTCGCGTCGGCCTGATCGGCCGGGCGGGCACCACACTCGGGTACACGATGCCCGTTAGCGAACACTGGTGAAGCGATCCGCGCAACCGTCCACACCGGATCTTGAACAACTCGTGTCGCGGCGTACGGACATTCAGCCCACTCTCACGGGGTCAATTCGGGCGCGCCTGGGCACCTCCGAACGCCCTGCTTTAGGGTGAGAGAGAAAACGCGCGCGCGAGTACAGGCGCGTGCGAGGCGTGTCGCAATCGGGTCCGCGAACGTTACCGATCAGTAGCGGTGACGGGAACGGAACCGGAGGACGACGATGGAAGGCGAACACGCCCGCGTACGAGCACAACCAGCTACCACCTTTCGCAAGGAGACCCCTTGGCCCCGCAGAACGACGGCGCCTCCGGCAAGGAGACCCCGGCACGCGTCCGCGTCATCCGTGACGGATTGGCGGCGCACCTGCCCGACATCGACCCGGAGGAGACCGCCGAATGGCTGGACTCCTTCGACGAGGCGCTGGCCAGGGGTGGTCAGCAGCGCGCCCGGTACCTGATGCTGCGCATCCTCGAGCGGGCCAGGGAACGCCACGTCGGCGTCCCGGCGCTGACGTCGACGGACTACGTCAACACCATCCCCACGGAGAACGAACCCTGGTTCCCCGGTGACGAGGAGATCGAGCGCCGCTACCGCGCCTACATCCGGTGGAACGCCGCGATCATGGTGCACCGCGCGCAGCGTCCCGGCGTCGGCGTCGGCGGACACATCTCGACCTACGGCTCGTCCGCGGCGCTGTACGAAGTGGGCTTCAACCACTTCTTCCGCGGCAAGGACCACTCGGGCGGCGGCGACCAGATCTTCATCCAGGGGCACGCCTCCCCCGGCATCTACGCCCGCGCGTTCCTCGAGGGCAGGCTGACCGAGAACCAGCTGGACGGCTTCCGCCAGGAGTTCTCGCACGCCGGCGAGGGCGGCGGCCTGCCGTCGTACCCGCACCCGCGGCTGATGCCGGAGTTCTGGGAGAACCCGACCGTGTCCATGGGCCTCGGCCCGATGAACGCGATCTACCAGGCGCGGTTCAACCGCTACCTGCGCGATCGCGGCATCAAGGACACCAGCGACCAGCACGTCTGGGCGTTCCTCGGCGACGGCGAGATGGACGAGCCGGAATCGCGCGGCCTCATCCACGTGGCCGCCGGCGAAGGCCTCGACAACCTGACCTTCGTGATCAACTGCAACCTGCAGCGGCTCGACGGTCCGGTGCGCGGCAACGGCAAGATCATCCAGGAGCTGGAGTCGTACTTCCGCGGCGCCGGCTGGAACGTCATCAAGGTCATCTGGGGCCGCGAGTGGGACTCGCTGCTGCACGCGGACCGTGACGGCGCGCTGGTCAACCTGATGAACACCACGCCGGACGGCGACTTCCAGACCTACAAGGCCAACGACGGCGCCTTCGTCCGCGAGCACTTCTTCGGCCGCGACCCGCGGACCAAGGAGCTGGTCAAGGACCTCACCGACGCCGACGTCTGGAACCTCAAGCGCGGCGGGCACGACTACCGCAAGGTCTACGCGGCCTACAAGTCGTCGCTGGAGCACCACGGCCAGCCGACGGTGATCCTGGCCCACACCATCAAGGGTTACGGCCTCGGACCGTCCTTCGAGGGCCGCAACGCCACGCACCAGATGAAGAAGCTCACCCTCGACGACCTCAAGCTGTTCCGGGACGCCCAGCGCATCCCGATCAGCGACGAGGAGCTCGAGCGCGACCCGAAGCTGCCGCCGTACTACCACCCCGGCAAGGAATCGCCGGAGATCGAGTACATGATCGGCCGCCGGAAGGCGCTCGGCGGGTTCTTGCCGGAGCGGCGCCCGAAGGCCTCGAAGGCGCTCGTGCTGCCCGGCGACAAGGTCTATGAAGGCCTCCGTAAGGGCTCGGGCAAGCAGGAGGTCGCCACCACGATGGCGTTCGTCCGGCTCGTCCGCGAGCTGGCGAAGGACTCCGAGATCGGCAAGCGGATCGTCCCGATCATCCCGGACGAGGCGCGCACCTTCGGTCTCGACTCGATGTTCCCGACGGCCAAGATCTACAACCCGCACGGCCAGACGTACACGTCGGTCGACGCGAGCCTGATGCTGGCCTACAAGGAGTCCGAAAAGGGCGCCATCCTGCACGAGGGCATCAACGAAGCGGGTTCGACCTCGTCGTTCACCGCCGTCGGCACCTCGTACGCCACGCACGGCGAGCCGATGATCCCGGTCTACATCTTCTACTCGATGTTCGGGTTCCAGCGGACCGGTGACGGCCTCTACGCGGCGGCCGACCAGATGGCCCGTGGGTTCGTGCTCGGCGCCACCGCCGGCCGCACCACGCTGACCGGTGAGGGCCTGCAGCACGCCGACGGGCACTCGCTGCTGCTGGCGGCGACCAACCCGGCCGTCGTGGCCTACGACGCGGCGTGGTCGTTCGAGATCGCCCACATCGTGCGGGACGGTCTTCGCCGGATGTACGGCGAGACCGGGCCGGACGGCAACGGCGAGAACGTCTTCTACTACATGACGATCTACAACGAGCCCTACCAGCAGCCCGCCGAGCCCGAGAACCTCGACGTCGACGGCCTGCTCAAGGGTCTCTACAAGTACGCCGACGCGCCGTCGGGCGAGGGCCCGGAGGCGCAGATCCTGGTCTCCGGCGTCACCATGCCGGACGCGCTCCGCGCCCAGCAGATGCTGGCCGAGGAGTGGGGCGTCCGCGCGGCCGTGTGGTCGGCCACGTCGTGGACCGAGCTGCGGCGCGAGGCCGTCGAGGCCGACCACGACAACCTGCTCCACCCGGGCGACTCCCCGCGTGTGCCGTACATCACGCAGAAGCTGTCCGGCGCGAACGGGCCGGTCGTCGCGGTTTCGGACTGGATGCGCGCCGTGCCGGACCTCATCCGCCCGTGGGTGCCGAACGACATGCTGACGCTGGGCACCGACGGGTTCGGGTTCTCCGACACCCGCCCGGCCGCCCGGCGGAAGTTCCTGGTCGACGCCCAGTCGATCGTGGTCGGCACGCTGAGCGCGCTCGCCAAGCGCGGCGAATTCGACCGGGCGAAGGTGGCCGAGGCGGCGCGGAAGTACCGCCTCGACGACATCGCCGCCGCGGGTCCGCAGCTGTCGGACTCCGGTAGCGCCTGACGCTGAGATGAAGGGACCTTTCCTTGCGAATTTCGCAAGGAAAGGTCCCTTCATTGCATCCGGCGGCGAAGCAGCTAGGGTGAGACATCGGATGTTTGCGGAAGCAGGGAAGGGTGAGCGAGTGTGACCAAGCGTCGACTGCCGAAGCCGAGTGAGCTCAAGCAGATCCTGCGGCCGAAGCCGATCGTGCTCAACCCGACCGACCGGCGGCTGGCTGGCGCGCACACGATCGCCGACCTGCGGATGCTCGCCCGTAAGCGCACGCCGCGGGCGGCGTTCGACTACACGGACGGCGCCGCGGAGCTGGAGGACAGCCTCCGCCGCGCCCGGCAGGTCTTCCGCAGCATCGAATTCCACCCGAACGTCCTACGCGGAGTGTCCGATGTGGACACCGGCAAGGAGATCCTCGGCAAGCGTTCGGAGCTGCCGTTCGCGTTCGCGCCGACCGGGTTCACCCGTATGATGAACCACGAGGGCGAGTCCGCGGTGGCCCGTGTCGCGCAGCGCAACGGCATCCCGATGGGCCTGTCGACGATGGCGACGACGTCGATCGAAGATCTCGCGGCGGCTGCCCCCGAGGCCCGCAAGTGGTTCCAGCTCTATGTCTGGCGCGACCACAAGGCGGGCGAAGATCTGATGAATCGCGCCTGGGCCGCCGGGTTCGACACGCTCATGCTGACGGTGGACACCCCGGTCGCGGGCGCGCGGCTGCGCGACGTTCGCAACGGGCTGACCATCCCGCCCGCGCTCACCCTCAAGACCTTCGTCGACGGCGCGATGCATCCGGCGTGGTGGTTCAACCTGCTGACCACCGAGCCGCTGACCTTCGCGTCGCTGAGCCAGTTCGACGGCACGGTCGCCGAACTGCTCAACCAGCTCTTCGACCCGACCCTGAACTTCGACGACCTCGACTGGGTCCGCCAGACCTGGCCGGGCAAGCTCGTGGTCAAGGGCATCCAGAACGTCGACGACGCGCGGGACGTGGTCAAACACGGCGCCGACGCGGTGCTGCTGTCCAACCATGGCGGCCGTCAGCTCGACCGCGCGCCGACACCGATCGAACTGCTCCCGGCGGTTCTCGACGAGATCCAGGGCGATGCGGAGGTGTGGGTCGACACCGGCATCCTCTCCGGTGGCGACATCGTGGCCGCGATCGCGCGCGGCGCGGACGCGGTGCTCATCGGGCGCGCGTTCCTCTACGGCCTGATGGCCGGGGGCGAGCGCGGCGTTCAGCGGTGCGTGGACATCCTGCGCGCCGAGATGGTCCGGACGATGCAGCTGCTGGGCGTCCGCACGCTCGCCGACCTCAAGCCGTCGCACGCCACCATGCGCTGACCCGCACGCATTTCGTCCTCTGGATGCGGTAGTTCGTATCGGCAACTACCGCATCCAGAGGACGAAACGCGGGTCAGGCAGAGGCCGTGGTGACACCGGCCGGCGCCGTCCGGACCTGCTTGGCGGTGCGGTTCCAGCTCCACCAGCCGTGCACGACCAGCCCGGCGAACACGATGTAGACCGCCGCGGAGAAGTACAGGCCCGAAGAGAGCTGAAGCGGCACGCCGATCGCGTCGACGACCAGCCACACCAGCCAGAACTCGACGAGACCCGCGCCCTGCGCGGCGAAGGCGACCAGCGTGCCGACGAAGATCGCGGCGTCCGGCCATGGCGCCCACGAGGCGTTCAGCGCGTCGAGGACCAGCGCCATCGCGGTGGTGCCGATCGCGAACGCGCCGATCATCGCCAGGCGCTCGCCGAGCCTGCCCTTGCGGACGACCACGCCGTAGACCGGGTCGCTGCGGCGGGACCAGGCCCACCAGCCGTAGATCGAGATGGCGAGTATCGCGATCTGCCTGGTCGCGAGCCCGCCGAGATGCGCGGAGAGGTAGACCGAGAACAACAGCACGGTGGCGCCGACCTGGACCGGCCACGTCCACAACGTGCGACGTTGCGCCAGGAAGACCACGGCCAGCGCGAAGATCTGGCCCGCCAGCTCGGCGAACGAGATCCATTGTCCGAGCACCGTGACACCGTTGTGCAGCAGGAAGTCCACGTCCGCACCCCTCTCCGTCTACCGCTCCAACATGCTCCGTTCCGGCCCCATTCCCTAGGGAGTGTGAGGTGCGGAACAGGCGGGCGACTCGAGGGACGCTGAGGAGATCTCACAGGGTGCGAAAAAGGGCCCTCCACCGCGTGTTCCGCGGCGATGGGCCCTTTCGACTCCACGCGGGCCCGGTGCCTTCCTCGATCACCGGGCCCGCGCGGATGCTCAGGAATCTACGCGACCGATGCCCACGGGCGAAGTCGGCGGCTCCGAACGGACCTCCTGCTTGCCGTCCCCGGCCTCCAGCTGGCCCTGCAGGTTGGCCAGCCAGCCCTGCCAGCGGTCCTGCGCCGGCTTGATCAGTCCGCCGCCGAAGCCGACGACGATCACGCCGCCGATGGTGGCGAGGACAGTGATCAGGACCGGCCCGGTGATCGCGGTCGCGATGTTCACCTGGCCGAGTGCGGCGATGATGCCGAACGCCATGATCATCCAGTAGGCGATCGTGCCGAGCAGCCGTCCCGCGGGCCGGGTGGACAGCGCTCCGGTCACCAGGTCGCGGACGACCTTCGCGACGGCGGCCGCGACGATCACCAGCACCAGTGCCACCAGGATCCGCGGCAGGAAGGCGATGATGTCGTTGAGCAGCGCGCTGACCGGATTGCTCTCACCGAATACGCCGAACGCGAGCTGCAGCGCGATCAGGAGAATGAAGTAGTACACGAGTTTGACGAGGATCCCGCCCGCGTCGACATTCGCCTGTTTGAGCGTTCCGGTGAGTCCGGTCTTCTCGATGAGCTTGCCGAAACCGATCTTCGACAGAACCAGTCCCAATGCCTTCGACACGGCTTTCGCGATCAGCCAGCCGATCAACAGGATGATCAGGAAACCGATCAATTTCGGCACGAAGGTGGCGACAAGGTTCCATGCTTGTCCCAGACCGTCTTTCAGCTGCTCGCCCACGGCGAACTCCCTCCTCTGCGCATCCGCGACCTACCCGGTGCGGCTTGCGAGGGATCGTTGATCACCAGCCCCGCACCGGCAACTCGGCGCCCCACGATCGAGTGAGTGAGCTAGCGGGAAAAGATCGACAAGTCCCATACTTGTTCCACCGGTGGGGACCGGGGAGACGAGGCCGTCCGGCGCAGCGAAAAACGCTAGCGCCGGGCGGCCTCGAGTTTTTATGCGAACACCTTTCACCATTCATCGCCGATGACCGTCGACTTCGGACACGGACGGCGAAAGGTCGCAGGAAGAAGGCGCCCTTTGCCCGGCGGACTAGGGCGTGTCCTGGGGATCTTCATCGGAGGTGCAGGACGATGCAGGCGAGGATGATCTCGGCGCGGTGGTAGGCGGCTCGTTTGGCGAACCGTGTTGCCAGGCCACGGAATTGTTTGAGCCTGTTGAAGCATCGCTCGACCACGTTGCGGAGCTTGTAGAGGTCGGGGTCGAAGGCCGGTGGTCTGCCACCGGACTTGCCTTTGGCCTTCCGGCGGGCGATCTGGTCCGCGCGTTCGGGAATGGTGGCCTTGATCCTGCGCTCCCGCAGCGCTTTCCGGGTGCTCGGGTGGGTGTAGGCCTTGTCGGCCAGCACTCGCCCGACCCGCACTTTCCGCCCGTCCACCTCGATGTCACGGATCTCGTCCAGCAGGGGCAGCAGTTGCGGGTTGTCCCCGGCCTGCCCTGGCGTGAGGATCACCGCCAACGGCAGACCGGCGGCGTCGACAGCCAAGTGGATCTTGCTTGTCAGTCCGCCTCGGGAACGCCCGAGGCACTCGCCCTCGACGGCGAGCTCTTCGATCCAGTCCGCACAGCCCCCTTTTTCCGGGCACCGGCCGCGTGCTGATGCGCCCGGACACTCGTGGAATCGACACTGATCACAAACTCGATGTTGTCCTCGAGTGTCCCGAGGGAGTCGTCCTTGACGATCACGTGCTCCAGGATCCGGTCCCACGTCCCGTCCGCGGTCCACTTCCGTAATCGCTCATGAGCGGTCTTCCACGGCCCATACCGGTCAGGAAGATCACGCCACGGCGCACCCGTGCGTTCATGCCACAGAATCGCGTTGATCACCTGACGGTGACTACGCCACCGCCCACCCCTGCGACCTGTCTCCACAGGCAGCAGCGGCGCGATCGTTGCCCACGCCTTATCCGTCAACTCCCCACGACCAACCACGATCCATCATCTGCACACGATCATGAAAAAGATCCGCAGGACACGCCCTAGGCGGTGTCCGGTAAGTCTGTTCGATGGGCTTCGTGATCCAGGGACCACCTGGGCGCGAAGACCACTTGCCGGACACGGCCTAGGATCGGCTGACCATGGCTGATGCGACCTCCGGACGGCGTGTGCCCAAGCACCACGGGCTGTCCGCCAAGACCCTCCGGCGGCTCGAACACGCCTCCGGCCGGCTCGCGAGCGCGAGCGTAGCGGTGATGGAAGAGCGGCTGAGCTGGTTCGCCCGGCTTCCCGCCGACCAGCGCGCGAGCGTCCTGCTCATCACCCAAGCGGGTGCCGCCGGCTTCGTCGACTGGCTTCGCGACGCGAAGGAGGCCCTCTCCCTCACCACGGAAGCCTTCCGCGAAGCACCCGCCGAGCTTTCCCGGTGGGTGAGCCTGCGGCAGGCGGTCGGCATGGTCCGGCTGGCGATCGAGGTGTTCGAGGAGCAGCTGCCCGAGTTCGCCGCGAACGAAGCGGAACGCGCCGCGCTGATCGAGGGGATCCTGCGCTACGGCAGGGAGATCGCGTTCGCCGCCGCCAACTCCTACGCGGCCGCGGCCGAGGCGCGAGGCGCCTGGGACGCGCGACTGGAAGCGCTGGTCGTCGACGGCATCGTCCGCGGCGACGCCGAGGAAGCGGTGCTCTCCCGCGCCGCCGCGCTCGGCTGGGATCCGGCCGCTCCCGCCACCGCGCTGGTCGGCACCCCGACGTCGGACGACCCGCCCGCCGTCGTGTTCGAAGTGCGCAGCCGCGCCGCGCGGGTCGGGCGCCCGGTCTTGCTCTCGGTGCAGGGCTCCCGGCTGGTCGTGGTCGTCGCCGGGCCCACCGACGGCAGCGTCAAGGACCGCGAGATCCTCACCAAGCTTTCGGTCGCCTTCGCCGAGGGCCCGGTCGTCGCCGGGCCGACGGTGCCCACGCTCGCCGAAGCACACCACAGCGCGACAGAGGCGCTTTCCGGTCTGCGTGCCGTCGTCGGCTGGCCGGGCGCGCCGCGGCCCGCGAGATCGATCGACCTGCTGCCGGAACGCGCCTTGTCCGGCGACCCCGAGGCCGAGCGCCTGCTCGTCGAGCAGATCGCGCGACCACTGGAGGAAGCGGGCCCGGCACTGCTGCGGACGGTGGAGACCTACCTCGACAGCGGCGGCGTCCTGGAGACCTGCGCGCGGACGCTGTTCGTGCATCCGAACACCGTCCGGTACCGGCTGCGGAAGGCGGCCGAACTCACCGGCCGCCACGCCGCCGAATCGCGGGACGCCTGGGTGCTGAAGGTGGCGCTGACGGTCGGGCGGCTGGCCCGTGCCCGCGGCCTCTGGTGACGCGCCCGGTGGATCGTGAGTGGAACCGCAGTGCCGAGAAGGCCTCCTTGCGGGCCCCAGAGTCCCTCGATGTTCCCCTCACCCCTCCCGGAGCACCAACTTGAACCCCAGCAGCACCACCGATCACAAGGGCGGCATGTCCGGCGCCCAGATGAGGGTTTCGTGGCCGCGGGCATGCCCTGAAAGCCCCCTTTGAGACGCAGGATGTCTTCAAGGGACCCTTCAGGACATGGCGTTCGCCACTGAGCACCGAACCAGCCCCGCCACGCCACCTTCGAGCCCCCTTCGGCCATAACGACCCAACACACTCACAAAGGCGCACCTTGCCCATCAACCCGGCTTGGTAACTCTGCGCAGTGACGGAGTTCATAGGGAAAGCTGGTTGAACCCGACAAGGCTTTTGGGTTAAGCGCGGAGATCAGGAAGGCGCTTTTGGAGGGTTCCGACAATTACGTCGGCCGGACTTGGTGAGCGTCGGCATCACGACCATGGTGGCCGAGAGTGTTCTCTAATGGGGTGACAGTTGCAGTCCTCGCCCCCGGTCAGGGTTCCCAAGCCCCAGGCATGCTCTCCCCTTGGCTCGAGCTCGACGGCGCCCGCGCGCGCGTCGAAGCCTGGTCCGAGCGTGCCGGTCTCGACCTCGTCCGCCTCGGTACCGAAGCGGACGCCGAAGAGATCCAGGACACCGCGATCACGCAGCCGCTGATCGTGGCGCTGTCACTGCTGGCGTTCGAGCACCTTCAGCGTGAGGCCCCGGTCGCCGCGGACGCGCCGGTCGCCGGCCACTCCGTCGGCGAGCTGGCGGCCGCCGCCGCCGCCGGGGTGCTGAGCCCCGAAGACGCCGTCGCGCTGGCCGCCGTCCGCGGCGCGGAAATGGCGAAGGCGTGCGCGCTGGAGCCCACGAGCATGGCCGCGGTCATGCTCGGCGACCCCGAGCAGGTCGTCGCGTGGCTCGAGGGGCATGGCCTCGCCGCGGCGAACCGCAACGGCGCCGGCCAGATCGTCGCCTCCGGCGCCGCCGACGCGATCGAGAAGATCGTGGCCGAGCCGCTGGAGGGCACGAAGGTCCGCGCGCTCAAGGTCGCGGGCGCGTTCCACACCTCCTACATGGCACCCGCGCGTGAAGCGCTGGCGGCCCACGCTGCGAAGATCACCCCGGCGGACCCGACGCGTCCGCTGCTGTCGAACGCCGACGGCCAGGTCGTCACCAGCGGGGCCGAGTACCTCGACCGGCTGGTCAAGCAGGTCACGAGCCCGGTGCGCTGGGACCTGACCATGGACGGTCTGGTCGCCGCGGGTGTCACCTCGACGCTCGAACTCCCGCCGGCGGGCACGCTGACCGGGCTGGTCAAGCGGCAGCTCAAGGGAACCGTGACCACCACGATCGCTCTGAAGACGCCGGCCGAGCTGGCGAAGCTTCAGGGGCAGGAGGACGCTTCGTGACCGACCGATCCACTTTGCGGCAGGCACCGGGCGCCGCCGGGACCCGCATCCTCGGTGTCGGGAGCTTCCAGCCCGAGAAGATCGTGACCAACGACGATCTCTCGAAGATCATGGACACCAACGACCAGTGGATCCGCGAGCGGGTCGGCATCGTCGAGCGCCGGTTCGCCGAGAAGGACGAGTCGCTGGTCGACATGGCGGTCAAGGCGGGAACCGCCGCGCTGGCGGACGCCGGCGTGGATCCGTCCGAAGTGGACACGGTCATCCTGCCGAACTGCACGATGCCCACCCAGATCCCGAACGCCGCCGCACAGGTGGCCGACCGGATCGGCATCACGCATCCGGCCGCGTTCGACCTCAACGCCGCCTGCGCCGGGTTCTGCTACGGCATCGGCGTCGCCTCGGACCTGATCCGCGCGGGCAGCGCGAAGAAGGCGCTCGTCATCGGCGCCGAGAAGCTCACCGACCACGTCGACCCGGTCGACCGCGCGAACGCGATCATCTTCGCCGACGGCGCCGGCGCGGCGGTGGTCGGCGCTGCCGACACCGCGCAGATCGGCCCGGTCGCGTGGGGCAGCGCGGGCGAGCACGTCGACCTGATCTACATGCGCGACGACAAGTGGATCTACCAGGAGGGCCAGTCGGTCTTCCGCTGGGCGACCACGCAGATCGCGCCGATCGCCATGCAGGCGCTGGAACTCGCCGGGCTCGAACCGTCCGATGTGGACGTGCTGATCCCGCACCAGGCCAACCTGCGTATCGTCGAGGCCATCGCCAAGAAGCTGCGCGCCAAGGGCGCCCGCGAGGACATGGTCGTCGCCGACGACATCAGGTACTCGGGCAACACCTCGTCCGCGTCGATTCCGCTGGCGCTGGACCATATGCGCAAGGCCGGGACCGCCAAACCGGGCGACGTCGTGCTCGCCGTGGGCTTCGGTGCCGGACTCTCCTACGCGGGCCAGGCCTTCGTCTGCCCGTGATGAATACTTCCCCTGTGGACACCGTGTCCGCGGGGCAGCCGAAAGCATCACCGAGAAGGGAACAACCAGTGGCAGACAACGCAGAGATCCTCGCCGGCCTCGCCGAGATCGTCGAAGAGGTCGCCGGTGTGGCGCAGGACGACGTGACCGCCGAGAAGTCCTTCGTGGACGACCTCGACATCGACTCGCTGTCCATGGTGGAGATCGCTGTCCAGGCCGAGGACAAGTTCGGCGTCAAGATCCCGGACGACGAGCTGGCGAACCTGAAGACCGTTGGCGACGCGGTGAACTACGTGTCGGCCAACTCCAAGTAAGTCCGACTTCTTGATTGGCGCCGACCTTGGGGAGACTCCAATGAGCAACATCGACGTCGTGATCACCGGGATGGGCGCGACCACGCCACTCGGCGGGGACGTCGCGTCCACGTGGGACGGCCTGCTCGCCGGGGCGAGCGGGATCCGCCGTATCGAAGCCGACTGGGTCGACGAACTCGAACTGCCGGTGAAGATCGGCGCCATGCTCGCCGTCGACCCGTCCGAAGTCCTGCCGCGGGTCCAGGCCCGGCGGCTGGACCGCTGTGAGCAGGTGGCGCTCATCGCCGCCCGGCAGGCTTGGGCGGACGCGGGCTTCGAGCAGCCGACCGACGAGCATCAGGATGTGGAACCCGAGCGCCTCGGGGTGACCATCGGTACCGGTGTCGGCGGTCCGGTCACCCTGATCTCCCAGAACGACCTTCTGCACAAGCAGGGACTCCGCAAGGTCTCCCCGCTGACCGTGCCGATGCTGATGCCGAACGGCCCCGCCGCTCACGTCGGGATCGACCTGAAGGCGCGTGCCGGCGTGCACTCGCCCGCGTCGGCCTGCGCGTCGGGCGCGGAAGGCATCGCCGCCGGTTACGAGATGATCCGCTCGGGCCGTGCCGACGTCGTGGTCGCCGGTGGTGCCGAATCGTGCATCCACCCGATCACCCTCGCCGGTTTCGCCCAGGCGCGGACGGTGTCCACCCGCAACGACGACCCGGCGAAGGCTTCCAGGCCGTTCGACGTGAACCGTGACGGTTTCGTCCTCGGCGAGGGCTCCGGCGTCGTGATCCTCGAGCGGGCGGACCGCGCCAAGGCCCGCAACGCGCGGATCTACGCGCAGCTGAGCGGGTACGGGATCACTTCGGACGCGTACCACATCACGGGCAACCACCCGGAGGGCGTCGGCCAGATCGCCGCCATGCGGCAGGCGATGACGATGGCCGGGGTCTCCCCTGCCGACGTCGGCCACGTCAACGCGCACGCGACCTCGACGGTCGTCGGCGACGTCGGCGAGGCGGCGGCGATCCGCAACGCCGTCGGCGAGCACGTCGTGGTGACCGCTCCCAAGGGCGCGCTCGGCCACCTGGTCGGCGGTGCGGGCGCGGTCGAGGCCATCGCCACGATCCTGGCGATCTACCACGGGCTCATCCCGGCGACACTGAACCTCGAAGACCTGGACCCGAAGGTGCAGCTCGACGTTGTCTCCGGTGAGGCGCGCAAGGTCGAGCTGGGCGCGGCGATCAGCAACTCGTTCGGCTTCGGCGGGCACAACACGGCGCTGCTGTTCACCCCGGCGGCCTGATTTCAGTACGTGAAGGCCCCCTTCACCGCGTCTAGCGCGGTGAAGGGGGCCTTCACGTACTTCGAGGCGCGCTGCGGCAGGTGCCCCGCGCGCTATGAAAGGTCCTTTCCTTGCAAATTTTGCAAGGAAAGGACCTTTCATAGCGCGCAGAGGGGGCGAAGCGGTCAGGCTTCCTGACGCTTGACCAGATGCCGCCCGGCCCACCAGGCGATCTCCACCAGCACGATCCCCACTCCGGCACAGGCGAACGCCGACAGCGTGTACGCGCTCACGCTCGGGTCCAGCGCGAAGAACTTCTGCGTGAACGGGATCAGGAACAACGCGAGCGTCAGCACGACCATCCCGCCGATCAGCAGGATCTTCCACCACCGGTACGGCCGCGCGACGATCCCGAGCACCCACAGCGCGATCGTGATGAGCGTGATCAGCGCGGTCGTCCCAGCCTGGATCTTGTCCAGTTCGGACTGTCCGGCTCCCTTGTACACCAGCAGGTAGCTCACGAACGTCGCGGTGGCGATGACCAGCCCGGCCGGGACGGCCATCCGCATCACCCGCCCGACGAAGCCGGTGCGGGCGCGTTCGTTGTTCGGCGCCAGCGAGAGCACGAAGGCGGGCAGGCCGATCGTGAACCACGCGGTGATCGTGATGTGCCGCGGCAGGAACGGGAACGGCACCTGCGCGATGCCGACCATCAGCGCCAGCAGTACCGAGTAGACCGTCTTGGTGAGGAACAGGTTCGAGACGCGCTCGATGTTGCCGATCACCCGCCGCCCCTCGGCGACGACGTGCGGCAGGGTGGCGAACTTGTCGTCCAGCAGCACGATCTGCGCGACCGCGCGGGTGGCCGGGCTGCCGGCGCCCATGGCGACGCCGATGTCCGCGTCCTTCAGCGCGAGGACGTCGTTCACGCCGTCGCCGGTCATCGCGACGGTGTGCCCCTTCGACTGCAGGGCACCGACCATCGCGCGTTTCTGCAACGGGGTCACGCGGCCGAAGACGGCGCGATCCTCGACGGTGTCGGCCAGCTTCTCCGCGTCGTCCGGCAGCTTCCGCGCGTCGACGGGCTTGTCCGCGCCCGGCAGGTCCAGGGTGCTCGCGACGGCGCCCACCGAAATGGCGTTGTCGCCGGAGATGACCTTGACCGCGACGTCCTGGTGCGCGAAGAAGTCCAGCGTGTCCTTCGCGTCCGGGCGGACCTTCTGTTCCAGCACCACGAGCGCGACCGGTTCGATCTCGCCGGGGCCTTCGGCCGTGTCGACGGCCCGCTCGGCACGGCCCAGCAGCAGGACCCGCAGACCGCGGGAACCGATCTTCTCGGCCTCCGCCCGATGCTCGCCCTCGGGCAGCAGGACGTCGGCCGCGCCGAGCACCCAGTCGCCGTCGGGGCCGAACGAAGCACCACTCCATTTGCGCGCCGAGGAGAACGGCATGGTCGTGGAGACCCGCCAGCCCGGATCTGCCCGGTGCGCCTCCGCGATCGCCTGAAGGCTCGCGTTCGGGCGCGGATCGGCGGCGGCGAGCGCGGCGAGCACGTCGTCCACCGGATGGCCCGGCGTGATCTCCCGGACCTCGGAGAGCCGCATCGCGTTCTCGGTGAGCGTGCCGGTCTTGTCCGCGCACACCACGTCGACCCTGGCGAGTCCCTCGATCGCCGGGAGTTCCTGCACCAGGCACTGGCGCTTGCCCAGCCGGATGACCCCGACCGCGAGCGCGACACTGGTCATCAGCACCAGGCCCTCGGGCACCATCGGCACGAGCGCCGCGACCATGCCGCGCAGCGCGTCCGGCCACGCCTGGTCGCCCGCGAGCTGGTTGTAGATCGTCAGCGCGCCCGCCGGGATGAGCAGGTACGTGATGAACTTGAGGATCTTGTCGATGCCCTGGCGCAGTTCCGACTTCACCAGGGTGAACTTGCTGGCCTCCGCGGCCAGCTTCGCCGCGTAGGACTCGTCGCCGATGATGTCCGCGCGGAAGGTGCCGCTGCCCGCGACGACGAAACTGCCGGACAGCACCTTGTCGCCGGGCTGCTTGACCACCGGATCGGATTCACCGGTCAGCAGCGATTCGTCGACCTCCAGCGCTTCGGCCGTCAGCGTCGGGCCGTCGACGACGATCTTGTCGCCGGGCCCCAGTTCGACGAGGTCCCCGAGCACGACGTCTTCCGGCGCGATCTCGGTGCTCTGACCGTCACGGCGGACCGTCGGTTTCGCCTGCCCGACGATCGCGAGCCGTTCCAGTGTCCGTTTCGCCCGGAGTTCCTGGATGATGCCGACCGCGCTGTTGACGATGATCAGCCCGCCGAACAACCCGTCGATGAAGTATCCCGTCGACAGGATGAGCACGAACAGCACGCCGTAGATCGCGTTGATCCGGGTGAAGACGTTCGCCCGGATGATTTCGCCGGTCGTCCGGCTGGTCTTCGTCGAGACCGTGTTGGTCTGGCCCGCCGCCACCCGCTGGGCGACTTCTTCGCTGGTGAGCCCCCTTGAGGCGTCGGTCAGCAGGGCCGGCTGATCAATTGCCATGCCCGCGACTCTATTCCGCCCGGCCCCCCCTCGCGTCAGCCTCGGGGACCATGTCGCCCCTTACTTCAGCATCTTTCGTGTTCGGGGTTGGTGCCGCCGTCGGTGGTGTCGACGCGCCATGATCCGCTCTCCAGCCGCAGCGGCAGCACCAGCCGCCAGCGGATGCACCCCTCCGGCAGGTACAGCGGCGCGTCCTCGACGTCCTGCGTACTGGTGAACGCGACGAGCACCCGGAGCATGGTCGGCGTGCTCGGCTCGACGCGGTAGACGAGAATGCTGCCGTCCCGAGTGGACTGATAGTCCTTCTTCCACTCCGCCGCGGTCTTGGTCTTGGCCCGTTCACGGGTGACCACTGATGTCCACTTCGGATAGTCGCGGTCGTTGATGGAGTCGAAATACCCCTGCAGCACCTGCCGGACGCTCTGGTACTGCGGATGCGCGAAGACGTCCGGAGTCACCTCGACGACGGGCGAGCCGGGCTGCTGCTCCGGGGCGACAGACGTCGGCGACTCGCTCACGACCGGCTCGGTGGGCGCGGCCTCCGGGCGGGTGTAGAGATCACGTGCCAGCAACCCCACGCCGACGGTCAAGGAGATCACGACCACGAGAACGGGGATCAGCCACCGCTGGCGAGAGAGGGGGCGAGGCTGGGCGGTCACCCTGAAAGGTTAGCCGCCCGCCTCTTCCGTCATCACCGGCGTCTACCCGACTTGGTGCAGCCAGGTGACCGGGGCGCCGTCACCGGCGTGCCGGTACGGTTCGAGCGCTTCGTCCCAGTTGGCGGCAAGGAGCTCGTCGAGCTTGTGCGCCAGCGATTCGCCGGTGCGGACCTTGCTCACCAAGGCACGCAACTGGTCCTCGCCCACGACGATGTCGCCGTTGGCACTGGTCCTGCCGTGCCACAGGCCGAGGCCCGGAGCGAAACAGAACCTCTCCCCGTCGACCCCCGCACTGGGCTCTTCGGTGACTTCGAACCGGATCATCGGCCACGCCTTGAGCGCGGACGCCAGCTTTCCGCCGGTGCCCGAAGGCGCACGCCAACCACATTCGGCGCGGAGCTGTCCTGGACTGGCGGGCTGCGCCGTCCACTTCAACTCGACTCGGGCACCCAGGGTGCCCGAAATGGCCCACTCGACGTGCGGACACACCGCAGACGGCGACGAGTGGACGTACACCACGCCACGGGTGTTGCCACGGGTGCTCACTGCTGACCTCCGCTACTCGACGAGGGGCGTCTTCCCCTACGACCTCGCGAGCTGCGCTGGTCTGGTGGCTCGTGCCGCCTCCCGGTACGCGTGAGCACATTGTGCACCCCAACTGTGCTGTTTGGCCACATGAACACCACAAGTCGCACCTGATTGGGACGCAGGACTCGCTTGAAGGCCGCTGCCCCTCATCCGCAGGCACGTGCCGGCGGCGCCCGAAGGGATCCCTCACGCGGGTGGTCGAGTCAGCAGTGGGGAGCGGGGTCGTGAGTGGCGATGAGCGTTCTAACCCAATGCCACGTAGCTTAAGTTGATCTTGAATGAGGTCTTGATCGTAAGCGGCGAGGATTGCCGCAGGTCACGCGCTCGGTGGCCCTGGCCGACAGGAGCCGACCGCGCCCCTGAGTGTCCACCAAGGACACTTTTCGCTGACTCAATGTCCGACTGATGCCCGGAGAGCGATTGCACGAGGGGGTCGTGAGTGGCGTTTCGGGTTAGAACCCGAAACGCCACTCACGACCAACCCGACCCACGACCAGCCCTTCGTCGCATCAGACGCAGCGAAGGAAGCCTTAACCCCACCTGTCACCCTCGCCCAAGATCAACTTAGGTACGTGGCAATGAACGTTCTAACCCTCATTGCCACTCACGACCTCCGCGCCAAAACGCATACACGGAGTCAATCGGACATTTCGCCACCCAAAACTGTCCCTTGTGGACATTCAAGACGTGACCGGCTCTCGTAGCCGGTCCAGATCCGCGCCGTGAAGGCCTCCTTGACGAACCCAGAGTCCCTCAAGGAGGCCTTCACGCACTGGCGTCCGGCTCAGCCCTGGGCGCCGAGGGATTTCGCCGCGGCGAAGGTGTCCACCAGGCCGGTGCCCTTGTCGAAGCTCGACGTGTACGGCCCGGCGGCCACGTACGGCGAGCCATTCGCGAACTTGTACGCCGTGCCCTTGATCGCGGCCTCGATGTCACCCGGGCTCGCGTTCGGCGCGACCTGGAACAACTGCGCGACGATCCCGGTGATCTGCGGCGCCGCCATCGAGGTCCCGCTGATCACGTTGTAGGTGCCGAGATCCAGGAGTCCCGGGCCGTTCTTGGGCTGGAGGCCCTGCGTGCAGATCGGCTGCGTCGGACGGCACGCCGAGAGGATGTTCTCCCCCGGCGCGGAAACGTCGGGCCAGCTCGCCTGGTCGGTCTTGAGGCCGCGCGAGGAGAAGTCGGACACCGTGCCGTCGCGGGTGCCGGTGCCCTGGTCGTTGAACGACGCCGCGGAAAGCACGCCCGGCGTCTGGTCCTGCCCCGGCGGGTTGGAGAGGTTCGCCGAACCGTCGCCGCCGTCGTTCCCGTTCGCCCACACCGTGACGACGCCTTCCGCGGCGAGAGCGCGCTGCAGCTTCACCGTCGCCGAGTTCGGGTCGAAGGTGCCGCCGCCGCTCGGGCCGTAGGAGTTGTTGGTCACCTTGATCGGCGGGCACACCGACGCCGCGACGCCCGCGCCACAAGGCGCCTTGTGGTTCTCCAGCACCCAGTTCAGCGCCGCGTCCGTGCCGAGCACGAGCAGTGCGGCCCCGGTCGAGACCGAAACGATCTTCGAGCCTGGCGCGGAGCCGCCGACCTTGGTGCCGTCGGCCAGCGTCAGCCGGTTCCCGGCGGCGATGCCGGTGACATGCGTGCCGTGGCCGCCCAGGGCGAGGGTGTCGGTGTCGACGGAGGTCGGGACGTCGACGATGCAGTTCGTGGTGGTGCCGTCCAAGCAGAGGCTCTTGAGGTTGCGCACCACCCGTGTCTTGCCGTCGGCGCCCTTGAAGGCCGGATGCGTCGGGTCGACGCCGGTGTCGATGATCGCGACCGAGACGCCCCTGCCGTCCACGGGAGCGCCACCGGCGTCCTTGAGCTGCGTCTGGGTCTGGAGGCTTCGCGTCGCCGTGGTGCCGGCGCTGCCGTGTGCCTTGAGCTTCTCGTTGCCTTCGACGTAGGTGACCCCGGCGGCCCCGCGGACCGCGCGCACCTGGTCCGCCGTGCCCCGGACGGCGACGACGCCGACCTTCGCGAACGAGGTGATCTTCTTGAGCCCGGCCGCGCGGGCGGCGCGTTCGGCGGTGGCGATGTCCTCGGCGTGCACGAGCGCGGTCACTCCCGTGGCGCCGGTGGCGGTCGAGAGCAGCCGGGAGAGTCCGGGGGCGACGGGTGCGAGCGGTCCCGCGGCCTGCGCGGGGGCCATCCCCGCGGCCGGGACGGCTAGCAGGGCGACGACGAGTGCTGCACGTCGACGCCAGTGGCGAAATGCGGCCATGTGTTTCTCCTGGTGACAAGGGGCAGGGAACTGTCACCTACCAACGAGTACCACCCGGACGGGTGACGGTACTCACGCGCATTACAACTTTTCGGAGCAATATCACCTCGCCTACCTGCGACGTGTCTTCCCCGGAATCGGTACAGCGGCGCGAAGCGCCACCTTTGAGGGTGGTGGCGGGGGCATGGATGGACGGATGGAGGCGCTAGTTTGTGCACCGAGACCGACGAGATGGGGAGGGGTTCGGTGCGACTCGTTCGCCTCGCTCAGCAGCCGTCCCGGGTGGCCGAGGACGTCCGCGCCGCGCTGGCATCACTCGGCCGGGGCAGCAACGTCGTCGGCGGGGTCGCCCTGATCGGCGCCAGCCCGGTCGACGGCAGGCCCGTCGAAGCCGTCGTGGTCATGCCGAAGGGTGTCCTCATCGTCATCGGCGTCGACCTGCCGGATCCGGCGCTGAAACTCGAAGCCCCGCTCGGCGGGCCGTGGAAGGCCGACGGCTGGCCGCTGGTCCACGGCGACACCTCGATCAACCCGGCCACGGACGCGCTCTCACTGTCCGCCGCGTGCACCCACAAGATCGCGGACGTCGCCCCTGGCGCCGGGCCGATCGGCACGATCATCGCCGTCGGGCCGTATGTGGAGACGGTCGACCAGCCCGCCGCGGATCTCGCCGGCTCGGTCCGCGTCCTCTACCCGACGGCGACGACGATGCTCGCTGCGACGGTCTCCCTGGCCACCGCCCCGCGCCCCCGCTCGGTCCAGCAGGCGCGGGAGCTGATCGCCGCGCTCGCCCCGGACGCGCCGCCGATGCCCGAGGAGATGTTGCTCGGGGAAGGGTTCAGCGCCTACTCCGACGACGAGCCGACGGTGATCCGTGAGAACCCGCTCGTCGCGATCGCCCAGACGGTTCCGGTGCAGCATCCGGGGAAGAGACCCACGAAATCGGCCGTCCCTCCCGCTCCGCCCGCCAAGCCGGTGCAAGCCACTCCGCCGGTTCAGCAGGCCGTCGCCGTGCAACCCGCCAGGCAGGCCCCGTCACCGGAGGCCGTCCCCGCCGAGCCCCGCCCGAAGACGTCGCACCAGTCCAAGACGGTGAAATGGCTCCCGATCGCCGCGATCGGCTTGCTGATCGTGCTGCTGGTCGCGGCCATCAGCGTCGCTTCCGGCGGTGACGACACCGCGTCCACGCAGACTCCCCCGCCGCCGACCCCGGCCACCAGTCCGCCGCCGAGCAGCAGCGCGGTGGAGAACATCCAGTTCACGTCGCGGGCGTCCGCCGCGGACCAGAAGTGCGCGTCGCACGCGTACGGCGACGTCCAGGCGAGCCTTCAGCAGACGAGTTGCTCCGCGGTGAAACGGGCCAGCTTCGCCAGCTCCATCGACGGCCGGGCCGCCGCGGTGACGATCGCCGTCGTGGAATTCCCGAGCACGGACCAGGCGACCGCGTTCAAGGCCACCGCCGACACCCCCGGCGGGGGCGGCATCCTCGACCTCGCCACCGAGACCAACCAGTGGCAGGGCGAAGTCCCGGTGTTCGAGGGCGCCGCCTACCAGAGCAGCCTGGACGGGAAGTCGGTCCGGTTGGTCCAGGTGGTGTGGGTGCCGGGACCGTCCACTCCGGACGACCCCGGCCTCGTTCGCGGCGCGAAGGCCGCGCTCGAACTGCCCGTGAACGGCTAGAGCCCGTAAGCCTCCAGCAGACGCAGCCACACCTCGCTGATCGTCGGGAACGACGGGACCGCGTGCCACAGCCTCGACAGCGGGACCTCGCCGACGATCGCGATCGTCGCCGCGTGCAGCAGTTCCGCCACGTCCTGCCCGACGAAGGTCGCGCCGAGCAGGACGCCGCGTTCGGTGTCGACGACGATCCGCGCCTTACCCGCGTAACCGTCCGCGTGCAGTGACGAACCGGCCACCGCGATGTCGATGTCGACGACGCGGTGCGGCTTGCCCTCCTCCGGCCCGGCGAGCCCGACCGAAGCGACCTCCGGGTCGGTGAACACGACCTGCGGGATGGCGTAGTGATCGGCCGTGGCGCTGTGCGCGCTCCACGCGGCGGAGTCGACGGGCTTGCCCGCGGCCTGCGCCGCAACCGCGTCGCCCGCGGCCCTGGCCGCGTATTTGCCCTGATGGGTCAGGGGCGCCCGGCCGGTGACGTCGCCGACGGCGAACAGCCAGCCACCGTCCACGGCGGACACCCGGCCGTTGTCGTCCGTGGTGAGCGGCGCGCCCGCTTCGAGCCCCAGCGTCTCGACGCCGAGTCCGTCGGTCGCCGGGCGCCGCCCGGTGGCGACGAGCAACTCGTCGACGGCCAACCGCTCACCACCTTTCAAGGCCAATTCCTTACTGTCGTCCACAGCGGACACGGAGTCGAGACCGGAGCCCGTGTGCACGGTGACCCCGGCTTCACGGAGACCCGCGACGACGGCGTCTCCCGCGAACTCCGGCAGCCGAGGCAAAGGACGTTCACCCGAGATGATCAGGTGGACTTCGGCGCCGAGCGTGGCGAAGGCCTGTGCCATTTCGACACCGACTACACCGCCGCCCAGTACGCCGAGGCGACCCGGAACCTTCTCCGCCGAAGTCGCCTCTCGCGAACCCCACGGGGAAACGGTGTCCAGCCCGGGGATCGCCGGCGTCCGCGGGACGCTGCCCGTGGCGACGATCACGGCGTGCCGCGCGGTCAGCACGTCACCGCCGTCGACCGTGATCTCCCGCTCACCGGTGATCCGCCCGTGGCCGCGGATCGGGACGATCCCGACGCCTTCCGCCCACTTGACCTGTCCGGTGTCGTCTCCCTTGCCGGTGAACCAGTCCCGGCGCGCGAACACCTCGGCCGGGTCGACCATGTCGCCAACGGGGACGCCGGGAACCCGTTTGGCGGCGGCGAGGAGGTTCCCCGGCCGCAGCAGTGCCTTGCTCGGAATGCAGGCCCAGTAAGAACATTCGCCGCCGAAGCGTTCGTGTTCGACGAGCGCGACCCGCAGGCCGCCCCGCGCGGCCCGTTCGGCGGCCACCTCGCCGACCGGGCCGCCTCCGATCACGATCACGTCAAATTCCTGTGCTGACATGCATTCAGCGCACACCACCGCGCAGCTTCGCGCAACCTGCCGCTATCCTCGTGTCGCTGCGTGAGTCATCAGCCGCGGGTCAGGTTTCGCCGTGCCGGTTACGCAGTAGAACGATCGAGCGCGGGAGGTTTTTCATGGCCAGGAACACTGCTGTGCATTTGCTGGATGATCTGACCGGCGAGGCGGCCGAAGAAACGGTCGCTTTCGGTTTGGACGGAATCGCTTACGACATCGACCTTTCGGCCGACAACGCCACCGCACTCCGGGAAATCCTGCGTGCCTATGTGGAGAACGGCCGCCGGATCGGCGGACGCAAGCTGCGGCCGCGGGTCGTGCAGCGGCCCAAGGGCGCGCGCGTGGCCAAGTCGACCCCGAAGACCGCGGCCACCGCCGCGAAGGCCGAGGCGAAGACGGCCGCGAAGCCGGGCCGCAAGCCCGCCTCGAAGGGGGTCGCGGGCCGCAAGCCCGCCGCCGCCAAGGCCGCTCCCAAGACCGCCGCCGCGAAGACCACCGCCGCCAAGGCGGAGGCCAAGGCTCCTGCCAAGACCACGGCGAAAGCCACTGCCGCCAAGGCGAAGTCGGCCCGCGGCACGGCGGTGAAGGCCACCTCGGCCAAGGCTCCGGCCAGTCGCGCGAAGACCGCCGCCGCGACCAAGACCACGGCCAAGGCGGCGCCGAAGGTCACGGCCAAGACGACAGCCGCGAAGGCCGCTCCGAAGGCAGCTGCCGCGAAGACGACGGCTGCCAAGGCCGCACCGAAGGCCGCCGCCAAGGCTCCGGTGAAGAAGGCCGCGGAGCCGAAGAAGACCACGCGCGCCGCCCGCAAGGTGCCCGCCGTGACTTTCTCGGCCACGGAAAAATAGTTCCCGAAATACCGATCGGGCCCTCTCGCGCAATTCTGTGAAGAGGGCCCGATTGCATGGGGCTCGTGAGTGGTAAGGACGGTTCTAACCGTCATTACCACTCACGAGCCCGGACGCTGAGCGCCCTTGGCATGCCATTCCTGGTAGTGATACCGCGTGTGCTGGAGCGAGCGGTGCCGCTCCAGCTCCTCGGCCGAGGGCTTCCGGATGGTGAGTTCACCCAGTCGCGCGGCCGCCGCCACGCGGACCGCGGCCGTGACTTCGGCAACACCTTTGCGCAGGCCATGCTCGGCGAGCGACGCGACCGGGCTCCGATGGGAGTCGAGCGGCCGGGGATCCGAGGGTGCCGAAGTGAGATACCGGCCGACCCGTTCCGCCGCGGTAGAGACGAGCAGCGTGGAGTGCGCGAGCAAGCCCGTTCTCGTCCGGAACACGGCGAAACCGCACAGCTTCGCGTCACCGACGAACAGGCCGCGATCACCGAGCCGCGACGGCAGCCCGAGTTCGGCCACCGTCGCGGTCATCAGTTCCCCGAGTGCTTCCAGCGGTCTGTCCGACGGTCCCGGCAGGACGAGCGTGATGTTGAGATTGCCGGGATCGTGGAACACGGTGCCGCCGCCGCTGGCCCGGCGCAGCACCGGGACGCCGTCGCTCGCACAGACGTCGGCCTTGACCTCGCGTTCGATCTTCTGCCCCCGCCCCACGACCACACAGTCGGTGTTGCGCCAGATCCACAGGACCGGCGCCTCCGGTGCGGCACGCAGGAGGGCTTCGTCGAACGCGAGGTTGTCGGCCGGGTCGTCGAACGAGGCGACGACTTCCGAGGGACCGATCACAGTGCTTTGAGTTCCTCCACGATCTCGCCCACCGACGATTTGGCGTCGCCGAAGAGCATGCTGGTCTTCGCATCGTAGAAGAGCTCGTTGTCGATGCCGGCGAAGCCCGAGCTCATCGAGCGTTTGAGCACGATCACCGACCGGCTGTGGTTCACCTTGAGGATCGGCATCCCGTAGATGGGCGAGCCCGGATCGGTCTCCGCGGCCGGGTTCGTGACGTCGTTCGCGCCGATCACCAGCGCGACGTCGGTCTGGGCGAACTCGGAGTTGATCTCGTCCATCTCCTTGAGCTGCTCGTACGGGACGTCGGCCTCGGCGAGGAGCACGTTCATATGCCCCGGCATCCGGCCCGCCACCGGGTGGATGGCGTACGCGACCGTGATCCCCTTGGCCTCCAGCAGTTTCGCCATCTCGCGGACCACGTGCTGCGCCTGCGCGACGGCCATGCCGTAGCCGGGCACGACCACGACCTTGTTGGCGTACGCCATCTGGATCGCGGTGTCGGACGCGCTGGTGCTGCGGACCGGCCGGACCTCGCCGGATCCACCGCTCGCGACCGCCGTGCCGCCGCCGAACCCGCCGGCGACGATAGCCGGGATCGACCGGTTCATCGCCTTCGCCATCAGGTTCGTCAGGATCGAACCCGAAGCGCCGACGATCATGCCCGCCACGATCAGCGCGGTGTTGTCGAGCGCGAGCCCCATGGCCGCGGCCGACAATCCGGTGAGCGCGTTCAGCAACGAGATGACGACCGGCATGTCCGCGCCGCCGATCGGCAGCACGACCACCACGCCGAGCACGCCCGCCGCGACCAGCAGGCCGATCATCAGCAGTTCGGCGTCACCGCCGCTCGCGATGACGACCGCGAGCACGATCGCGGCGATCAGCACCAGGGCGTTCACCGGCTGCTGCAGTTTGCCCAGCGTGATCGGGCGGCCGGAGATGAGTTCCTGCAGTTTCCCGAACGCGATGTTCGAGCCCCAGAAGGACACCGAACCGACGATCGCGGCGAACAACGACGCGATCGCGACGTACGCGGGCTCGTGCGCGTAGCCCTCGGTGGTGCGGAACTCGACCCACGCGATGAGCGCGACCGCTCCGCCGCCGACGCCGTTGAACAGCGCCACCATCTGCGGCATCGCGGTCATCTTCACCTTGCGCGCGGACGGCACGCCGACGACGACCCCGATCGCGACGCCGAGCGCGATGAGCAGCCAGTTGCCCATGCCCGGCGTCAGCAGTGTCGCGATCACCGCGATGCCCATGCCGACCGCGGCGATCCAGTTGCCGCGCACCGCGGTGCGCGGACCGGTCAGGCCCATGAGGCCGTAGATGAACAGCGCGAAGGAAATGATGTAGAGGACGGCGATGAAGGTCGTCACTTGTCACCACCGTCTTCCGGCTTCTTCGCCTTGAACATCGAGAGCATCCGGTCGGTGACGAGGAAGCCGCCGACCACGTTGATCGTGCCGAAGGCGATCGCGATCACCAGCAGGATCTTGTTCAGTACGCCGTCGACCCCGAGGCCGAGCACGATCAGCCCGCCGAGCAGGACGATGCCGTGGATCGCGTTGGTGCCCGACATGAGCGGGGTGTGCAACGTGTTGGGCACCTTGGAGATGACCGTGAAGCCCACGAATCCGGCGAGTACGAGGATCGCCAAACTGCCTACGAGCATCACTCGCCTCCTTCTTCTTTTCCGGCCACGCAGGCCCCGGCGACGATCTCGTCGGAGAAGTCGAGCGCGAGCTTGCCTTCCTTGTCGACGAGCAGTTCGAGCAACTCAGTGACGTTGCGCGCGTAGAGCTCGCTGGAATGCGCGGGCATCTCCGCGGCGAGGTTGAGCGGCGAGCAGATGGTGACGTCGTGCTCGACGACCTCCTCACCCGGTTTCGTCAGTTCGCAGTTGCCGCCGGACTCTCCGGCGAGGTCGACCACGACACCGCCGGCGGGCATCCCCTTCACCGCGTCGGCGGTGACGAGGACCGGCGCCCGGCGGCCGGGGACGAGCGCGGTGGTGATCACGACGTCGAACCTCGTGATCGCCTCGGTGAGCCTGCGTTGCTGCTCGGCCTTTTCCTCGTCGGTCAGCTCGCGGGCGTACCCGCCTTCACCGACCGCCTCGATGCCGAGGTCGAGGAATTTCGCGCCGAGCGACTTCACCTGCTCGCCGACCTCGGGCCGGACGTCGTACCCGGTGGTCTGCGCGCCGAGCCGTTTCGCCGTCGCCAAGGCCTGCAACCCGGCGACACCGGCGCCGAGCACGAGCACCTTCGCCGGTGGCACCGTCCCGGCGGCGGTGGTGAGCATCGGGAAGAAGCGGGTGAGCTTCTCCGCGGCCAGCAAGACCGCGCGATAGCCCGCGACGCTGCTCTGCGACGACAACGCGTCCATCGCCTGCGCGCGGGAGATCCGCGGGATCGCCTCGACGGCGAAGGCGCGCACGCCCGCCGATTCGAGCGCCGCTATCCCGCCGGGATCACCCCTCGGATTCAGGAAGCCGATGAGAATGGTGCCCTGTTTGAGCTTCGCGACTTCGGCCGCGCTCGGAGGCGCCACCTTCACCACGATGTCGGCATCCCACGGATCGCCGATCACCGCTCCCGCCTGCTCGAAGGTCTCGTCGGCGAGCAGCGCGCCGGCGCCCGCGCCGGGCTCGACCACCACCCGCAGTCCGCGTCCGGAAACGCGCTCGATGAGTTTCGGTACCAGCGCGATACGGCGTTCGCCTTGTCCGGTTTCCCGGACCACACCGACCGTGAGCTGCTCGTTCTCTGCCGCCACAGGCGACCTCCTCGCTGGAGAGGACCACACGAACCCGCACTTCTTACCACGCCCAGCCGACAACTCTCCTGGCTGAACGTATCCGGACGGCATCTTTCCGTGACATCGATCATCACGATCGATCCAGCCATCGATCCAGGTGCGCGACGTCATAAGGGGCTTATGGCAGCGCTTTCCGCATCACGGAACGCTGCGCCAGTTCGGCACGCCCAGAAAGATCAGCCGCAGCCGCCGTTCGGCCGTGCGCACGATCTCGTCGTCACGCGAAGGTGTTTCGAGCAGCTCCAGCACCGTCGTGAGCATGGTCGTCACGATCAGGTCGGCGAGCAGGTGGAGGTCTTCGGTGCTCCATTCGCGGAGATCGTCGAACCGCGCGAGGTCGACGGCGAGCTCGCTGACGAAGAGCTTGAGTTCGAACGCGATCGCCTGCCGGACCGGTCCCGTGCCGCCGTAACGCTCCCTGGTCAGGAAATGGAAGTGGTCCTCGTGCGCGCGTACGTGCTCGCGCAGGATGCGCACGGACGTCCTGATCATGTCGTTGTACGCGGTCGGTTTGGTGCGTGCCGACCGGATCATCGTGCGCAGCGTGCGCATCGACTCCTCGACGAGCGCCACGCCCAGTTCGTCCATCGACGCGAAATGGCGGTAGAACGCCGTCGGCACGATCCCGGCCTGCTTCGCCACCTCGCGCAGGCTGAGCCCGGAGAACCCTCGTTCCGCCACCAGATCCAGGGCAGCGTCCAGCAGCGCCTGCCGCGTGCGCTGCTTGCGCTCCTGCCGGGAAACGGGCTCCGTTGTCACGACGGACAGCGTAATCGCCTCGGCGGTATCACTCACGTCACATCGCCCTCCTCTCGCGTTGACAAGCGCGACCATCGCCACTTCACTATTGAGTGTACAAGCGTTCACTGAATTTGGGAGAAGTGATGACGGCACTGGTACCGCGCAGGGCCAGGCGGCTGGCCTCGCTGGCCGAGGCCCTGCTCACGCCCCATGGCATGGACCGCTACCTCGAACTCGTCGATCCGATGCTGGTCCGCCGTGAGATCCGCGGCCTGGTCACCGACGTCCGGCGGCAGACGCCCGACACGGTCACGCTGACCATCCGGCCGAGCCGCGCCTGGCGCGGACATGTCGCGGGCCAGTACGTGCGGGTGACCGTCGAGATCGACGGCGTCCGCCGGACCCGCTGCTACTCGCCCGCCGGTTCGGAGCACGACGGATCACTGGAACTGACCATCAAGGCCGACCCGCGGGGACTCGTCTCGCGGCACCTGAACCGCACGGTCACCATCGGTTCGGTGCTCGGACTGTCCACTCCGGACGGCGAGTTCACCCTGCCATCGCCGAGGCCCCGGCGGATCCTGCTGCTGAGCGGCGGAAGCGGGATCACTCCCGTCCTGTCGATGCTGCGCACGCTGGCGGACGAGAAACACGAGGGCGATCTCGCCTTCCTGCACTACTCCAACGGCGCCGAAGACGCGCTCTACCGCGCCGAGCTCGCCGACCTCGCGCGCCGCCTGCCGGGACTGCGGGTGGTACACGCGTTCACTCACGCCAAGACCGGCGGGGACCTGCACGGGTTCTTCTCGAAGGAACACCTCGCCGAGACCGCGCCGTGGTACCCCGACGCCGAAACCTTCCTGTGCGGTCCGAAGCCACTGATGGATTCGGTCCGCGAAGTCTTCGAGGCCGATGGCCTGGGTGCACATCTGCACACCGAGGAGTTCACGCCGCCGGCGCTCACCTTCGATACCGAAAACGCGGAAGGGCAGGTGCGGTTCGCGCGCAGCGGCCGCGAGTTCGCCAACTCCGGGAAACCGTTGCTGGAGCAGGCCGAAGAGGCGGGGCTCAGCCCGGAACACGGCTGCCGGATGGGCATCTGCTTCTCCTGCACGCAGATCAAGACCTCCGGCTGCGTGCGCAACGCCAAGACCGGCGAGACCTCCAGCGAAGAGAACGAAGAGATCCAGCTCTGCATCTCCGTCCCGGTCGGGGACGTCGAGATCAACGCTTAGAAAGGAGCCCGTGATGACCGGCTTGCAGGACAAGCTCACCCCCGCCCAGGTCGAGGAGTTCGGCCGCGAACTGGACGAGATCCGGCGGCGGATCGTCGCCGATCTCGGCCAGGCCGACGTCGACTACATCCACAACGTCATCAAGACCCAGCGCGCGCTCGAGGTCGCCGGCCGCGGGCTGCTGTTCGCCGGGTTCTTCCCGCCGGCGTGGGTCGCCGGGGTGACCGCGCTCTCGGTGGCGAAGATCCTCGACAACATGGAGATCGGCCACAACGTCATGCACGGCCAGTACGACTGGACGCGCGACCCGGCACTGAGCTCGCAGAAGTTCGAATGGGACACCGTCGCGCCGTCGGAGAACTGGCGACACTCCCACAACTACATCCACCACACGTACACGAACATCCTCGACAAGGACCGCGACATCGGTTACGGCGTCCTGCGGATGGACCCGGCACAGAAGTGGAACCCGTACTACCTGGGCAACCCGGTGTACGCGACGCTGCTCGCGCTGTTCTTCCAGTGGGGCGTCATGCTGCACGACCTCGAGTTCGACCGCGTCGTCAAGGGCGAGCGCAAGTGGTCGGACAACAAGGAGGTCGGCCTGAAGATGCTCAAGAAGGCAGGCCGCCAGGTCGGCAAGGACTACGTGCTGTTCCCGCTGCTGACCGGTCCGCTCGCGCCGCTGACCTTCCTGGGCAACGCCACCGCGAACCTGACCCGCAACCTGTGGGCGTTCTCGATCATCTTCTGCGGGCACTTCCCCGCCGACGTCGAGAGCTTCACCGAGGAGGAGACCGAGAACGAGTCGCGGGGCCAGTGGTACCTGCGGCAGATCCTCGGCTCGGCGAACATCACCGGCGGCAAGCTCTTCCACATCATGACCGGGAACCTCTCGCACCAGATCGAGCACCACCTGTTCCCGGACATCCCGGCGCGCCGCTACCCGGAGATCGCGGGCGAGGTGCGGGCGATCTGCGAGAAGTACGGCCTGCCGTACAACACCGGCCCCCTGCACAAGCAGCTGTTCTCGGTGGCGAAGAAGATCGTGAAACTGGCCCTTCCGTGGAACGATGAGCCCCGCACTCCGGCTACCGTGGAGAGCGACAAGACCCTCCGAGCGGCTTAAGGTGTCTGACATGGTCGGTCAGTTCGAAAGCACCAAGGACGTGGTCCAAGAGGTCACCGAGTCCGCGGCCACCCACATCGGCAACATCGCGACGATCATCACCGGCGCGATCCGGGACATCGCCCGCGAGACCGGCGACTGGCTGACGGACGTCATCGAGATGCGCGAGGCGTCCCAGCGGGCGCAGGCGGACGAGAGCCGCGAAGACTAGCGGAGTCGCGCCCGGCTGAGGTCGGCTATGCGGGGCTGTGTGGATTTCGGGACGTTGGATGACCCGAAATCCACACAGTCGTGATCACTGTCGGGTGACGGCACGAGCGCGCCGGAGTGAGTTCTAGACGAAGATTACGGAAAACCGGATGGGCACGAGCCGGGTGGCCACGGCAGGCTGAAGCCGTGATCACCCACCTCGCCCTGACTCGACGCGTCCTCAGCGCACAGCTGAGCCGCGCGTACTGGGCCGAGCTGGCATGGGTGATCATCGGTGCGCCGCTGACGCTGGCGTTCGTGGTGCTCGTCGTCGTCGGGCTGCTCCTCGGCTTCGGCCTGAGCCTGCTCACCATCGGGCTGCCGGTGCTCATCGGCGTCCTGGCGGGCGCGCGGCTGATCGGCATCGCCCACGTCGGCCTGGCGCGTGCCCTGCTCGGGACGACGGTCACCCCGCCTGCCCGGCCCGAACCGCGGCCAGGCCTCTGGAACGGCGTGAAAGGGCGGCTCGGGGATCCTCTCGGCTGGCGGTCGATCGCCTATCTGATGATCCGGCTGCCGCTGTCGTTGATCGAGTTGTTCCTGGTCGCGACCCTCTTCGTGTACGCCGTGAGCACGCTGAGCTATCCGCTGTTCTGGTTCACCCTGAACGGCGAGGCCATGCCGACGTTCGACCTCCGCGTCGACACCTGGCCCCTCACCCTGCCGCTCGCCGTCACCGGGCTGGCCGTCCTCCTGGCGATGCCGTGGGTGGTCCACGGTCTCACCGAATTCGACCGCCTGCTGGTGCGCGGAGTCCTCGGCGCCGAGGACCTCTCCCAACGCGTCCGCGACCTCGAACGCAGCCGCGCGACCGCGGTCGACGACGCGGCGCGGCGGCTGCGCCGGATCGAACGCGACCTGCACGACGGCGCGCAGGCCCAGCTGGTCGCGCTGGCGATGAAACTCGGCATCGCGAAGGACGAGCTGGCAGGCGGCGGCGACATCGAGCAGGTCACCGCCCTGGTCACAGCCGCGCACGCCAACGCGAAACAAGCCCTGGTCGAGCTGCGCGACCTCGCCCGAGGAATCCATCCCGCCGCGCTCGACGCGGGCCTCGACGTCGCTCTGTCCACTTTGGCCGCGGGCTCGGGCATCGACGCGCGGATCACCGTGGACCTGCCGGACCGGCCTTCGCCGTCGATCGAGACCATCGCCTACTTCACCGTGGCCGAGCTGCTGACGAATGCCGCCAAACACACTTCCTCCGCGATCGAGGTCGACGTGGGTATCGTCGGCGAAGACCTGCGGCTCGTGGTGCGCGACGCCGGCGAAGGCGGGGCCCGGCCGGTACGCGGCGGAGGGCTCGCCGGGATCGCCGAGCGGCTCGCGACGGTGGACGGCGGGCTCGACATCGACAGCCCTCCGGGAGGGCCTACGGTGATCAGCGCGGAAATACCGATACGGAAATAGGGGGCGGCGTGCGCGTCGTGATCGCGGAGGATTCGGCCATCCTCCGGGCGGGGCTCGTCGAACTGCTGAACCTTCGGGGGCACGAGGTCGTCGCGGCCGTCGCCGACGGGGACAGCCTGTGCGCGGCGGTGCGTGAACACCGCCCCGATGTGTCCATTGTGGATATCCGGATGCCGCCGACGCACACCGACGAGGGGCTGCGTGCGTCCATCGCGCTGCGCGCTGAACTGCCGGGATGCGCGATTCTGCTGTTCTCGCAGTACGTCGAGACGCAGTACGCGACGGAACTCCTGGCGGACCGCGCGGGCGGTGTCGGCTACCTGCTGAAGGACCGCGTCGCGGAGGTGTCGGATTTCCTCGACGCGCTCCGGCGGGTGGCCGACGGCGAGACCGTGCTCGACCCGGAAGTGGTCAGCCAGCTGTTCACCGCCACCCGGAAGACGGACGCGCTCGCCGGTCTGACGCCGCGGGAGCGTGAAGTGCTGGGCTTGATGGCCGAAGGGCGGTCGAACTCGGCCATCGCGGCGGCGCTGTTCCTTTCGGCGGGCTCGGTGGAGAAGTACGTATCGAGCATCTTCGGGAAGCTGGCGCTGCCCCAGTCCGAAGGGGACAACCGACGGGTTCTCGCCGTGCTGCGGTATCTGGAGTCCTAAGAAAAGGGCCGAAGGGGACCTTCCCGCATCTCGTGCGATGAAGGGCGCTTTCGCTGCATCGCACGAGCCTGTTGGCGCATTCGTGGCTGCGCGGAGGATCCCGGTCGTCGCGTGATCTTAAGGCGATCACGCGTGACAGGAGGGCGATCTCGCGTGATCGGACACGGAACTCACGGCGGATCCGGCCATGGGCGAGTTCCGCCTCCAGCCACGCGAGATCGGTGTCCGATCACGGATGATGTCCGTCGACGTGAACCGCCAGGCCACGAATTCGCCAACAGCGTCATCGCATGCGGGGAAAGTCCCCTTCGGCCCCGGCTTATCGAGGTTCCACCGGAACCCCCTCCGGCTGCGGCAGGCACAGCTGCACCCACGCGACATCGCGCCATGCCCCGTGTTTGTACCCGATCCGCCGGTACGTCCCCACCGGCTCGAAGCCCAGCGCGCGGTGCAGCCCGGCGCTCGCGTCGTTCGGGAGCACCATTCCCGCGCAGAAGTTCCGGAAACCGCGCGACGCCAGCCTGTCCAGCAGCGCCTGATAAAGCGCGCGTCCGCCGCCTGTCCTCCGGCGGCCGAGCTCCAGATAGATGCTGACCTCACACGACCACCGATAAGAAGGGCGGCCGCTGAAGGGGCCTCCGTAGGCGTAGCCGGCGACACGGCCTTCGTCGTCTTCGAGCACAAGCCATGCGTGTGAGCGCTGTGCCTTGGTGATGCGCTCGGCCATCTCGTCCGGCTTGGGCGGCTCGGTCTCGAACGAGATCACCGTGTCGGTGACATACGGCGCGTAGATCTCCGCGCACGCCGTCGCGTCGGCTTCCGTCGCATCCCTGATCACCATGGAGACCATAGTAACCGAGACTGCCACTATAGTGAGCAGCATGTCCGATCCCTTGTCCGCGTCGCTCGCCGCGACGCTCCAGTCCGCGAGACTCGACCAGAACCTTTCGGCCAACGCCCTCGCCGAGATGTCGGGCGTGTCCAGGGCGATGATCGGCAAGATCGAACGGGGCGAGGCGCAGCCGACGGCGGTCCTGCTCAGCAGGCTTTCCGCCGCGCTCGGGATGACGTTGTCCGAGCTGATCGCCCGCGCCGAACACGGCGACCGGCGCGTCGTGCGCGCCGCCGATCAGCCGACTTGGACCGACCCCGACACCGGGTACGTGCGCCGCGCGGTGTCGCCCACGCTCAGCGGGCCGCTGGAACTGGTCGAGGTCGTGCTGCCCGCGGGCGCCGAGGTCGCCTTCCCCGCCCACACCTATGCGCTGACCCATCACCAGATCTGGGTGCTCGACGGGCATCTGCGCTTCCGCGAGGGCGACGTCGAGCACGAACTCGACGCCGGCGACTGCCTTCAGCTCGGCACCCCCAAACCGTGCGCCTACGTCAACCCGACCGGCGAACCGGTCCGATATCTGGTCGCCCTCGCCCGGCGGCACGCCTGATACTCGGCTGATGAACCAGTGGGCACTTGCGTACGTCGCGGCGAAAGCACGCGGTGGGCACGAGGCCGGGCTGCCGGTGACGCTGCACTTCCATCCAGACAGGTCCACAATGGACGGACTTCCGCTGCTGGCGGCGATGGCCGAGGACGGGTTCTACCGCAACCAGTTCGAAACCGGGACGAGCAACGGAGGACTCACCGCACATCCCGGCGGAGATCGCCGGCACTGGGAGAGCCGGATGTTCGGCGGCGCCTACGACGACGCGCCCGCCGCCGAACGGCCGAAGCTGAACCCGGCGGATTTCGGCTGCGGCACCAGGGTTTCCGCACTGATCGCGCTGGCGGAGCAGGACGACTCCGATCTTCTCGACGACTACATCGAGGCACACGTCCACGGTCCGGTCGATCTCACGAAGGACGTCGAAGCCCTCGTTCTCGACCCGAGCCACCGCGGCACCGACGTCGAAAAGGCCGCGTCGAGGCTCGGCTGCCCGGTCGAATGGCATCCCGGTTTCCGCCTGTCCACCGAAGAGCTCGAACGGCATCCCGGATACCGTGGTCCCGAATTCGTCGAACTCGGCCTGGCACTGGCCGAAGACGGCTACCTCGACCCTTGGGTCCCCGGCGAAGCCCGCGACGTCGACCAGCAGGCCCTCAAACGCGTCTGGCACTACGTGGCGCGCTTCGGGGCACTACCGTGAAGAGCATGTATTCCACGGAGATCGAGGTGCGCACCGGCAGCGTGGCCGTGGTGCACGACCTGACCAAGGACGCCGAGGCCTTCCTGCGCGACGCGGACGCCGAGGACGGGATCCTGCACGTCTTCGTCCCGCACGCGACGTCCGGGCTGGCGATCCTCGAGACCGGCGCCGGCAGCGACGAAGACCTGCTCACGGCGCTCGACGAACTGCTCCCCCGCGACGGCCGCTGGCGGCACCAGCACGGCAGTCCCGGTCACGGCCGTGACCACGTCCTGCCCGCGCTGCTGCCGCCGTTCGCGACGATCCCGGTGCTCGGCGGGGCGATGACGCTGGGCACCTGGCAGTCGGTCTGCCTAGTGGACACCAACCTGGACAACCCGGTCCGGCGTGTCCGCTTCAGCCTTCTGGAGGGCTGACCGGCCCGGCCACAGCGCGAGCACCAGCCCCGCCGCGAGCAGTCCGCCGAGCACCCACACCCCGGTCGTTACGTCCGGCGCGCCGGGCACGCCCTGCAGCAGGCTCCGGAGCCCTTCCGCGGCGAACCGGAACGGCGTCCAGGACCACAGCACCGCGCGGTACGCGGGGTTCAGCAGCTCCGGTACCTGACCCGCGACGGCGGGCGCGACCAGGTACAGCGGGCCGAGGATCGCCATCGCCCGTACGCCGAGCAGTCGCAGCAGGCCGGTCTGCAGGGCCGCGAACGCGGTCGAGGACAGGAAAAGAAAGCCCAGGACGTCCCAGCCGAGCGGGAGCGCGGAGTCCCACAGCTTCAGGAATCCGGCCAGCACACCGGTGACCAGCACGCCCGCCGAAACGATCTGTGTGAAGCGTGCGGCGACTCCCGCATCCCTGCCGATCCGTCGTCCGGCCAGGATCAGCACGGCGCCCGCGGCCAGGCAGCCGACCCAAGCGAGCGCACTCAACGCGAGCGGCGCGACCCGGCCCGCCGCACTCGCGGGATATAGCGTTTCGACCTTCGGCGTCCCGCCGAGTGCCTGCGCGGCGCCGGTCAGTACCTGCTGCGCGATCTGCGTTCCGGACGGATTCACCGCGCCGGAGACCACGACCGTCGACGGCAGTTCGAGAATGCCGTAGACCTCCTTGTCCGCCAACAGTTTCCGTCCCTCCTCGGGTGAGGTCACCCGCCACGAGACCTGGCCGCCGCCACGGGAGGCGATCCCCTGCGCGGCCGCCTCGAGCGGACCCGGGGGTGCGGCAACGGCGATGGGCAGCCCGTCGGGCGCGACGGTGGCCTGCGCGCCGAAGGTGAGAAAGCCGAGCACGACGGCGACCAGCGCACCGGCCGCCGCGGCGAGTAAGGCGAAGGCCCCAGCGGGGCGACGGTTCGACATGACCGTCCTCCATTTATTCTTCATCTGTTGAATTAGCTGTCAAGGTAGGCCTCTCGCCCACGGAAGTCAACAGACGTTGAATAAGCTCACCGGTACCGTCGACCGCGTGACTACTCCGCACCGGCTCGTGCTGTGGGACATCGACCAGACCCTCGTGGACCTGCGCGGCATCGGCGCCGCCTGGTACACGACCGCGCTCGCCGAGGTCGCCGGCGTCGAGCTGCGGGCGTTGCCGAATTTCGGTGGCCGCACCGAACGCGCCATCAGCGCGGACATCCTGACCTCGCACGGCGTCGAGCCCACCGAGGAGAACGTGCGCAAGCTCTGGCTCGCGCTGATCGCGGTCTCCGAGAGCCACGCCCCGACACTGGCTTCGAGCGGCCGGGCGCTCCCGGGCGCGAAGGACGCGCTGAACGCCTTCGCGACGCATGGCGGCGTCGTCCAGACACTGGTCACCGGGAACCTGCCGGAGATCTCCGTGCACAAGCTGACCGCGTTCGACCTGCACGAGCACGTGGACTTCGAGATCGGCGGTTACGGCTCGCTCTCGGCGCACCGCCCCGATCTGGTGCCCGCCGCCGTCGGCCACGCTTCGGCGAAGCACGGCACCGATTTCGCGCCGGCGTCGGTCGTCGTCATCGGCGACACCCCGGACGACGTGCGGGCCGCGCTCGACAACGGCGCCGTCGCGGTGGCCGTGGCGACCGGGCAGTTCAGCGCGGAGGAACTGGCCGACGCGGGCGCGCACACCGTGCTCGGAGACCTGTCCGACCTGGCAGCGGTACGTGCGGCCGTGCTCGGGGACGTTAACTAAGCTCGCTTCATGGCATACCCAGGCGGCAACGGCTGGCCGGAGCAGCAACCGCAACAGCCCTACCAGCAGCAACCCCCGCAGCAGGGCTATCCGCCCCAGTACGCCCAGCAGCAGTACCAGGGTTACCAGCAGTTCCCGCAGCAGACGTACCAGGGGTTCGCGCCGGAGCCGCCGAAGAAGGGCAACAAGGGGCTGTGGATCGGCCTCGGCGCGCTGGTCCTGGTGATCGCCGTGGGCGCCACACTTTTCTTCGTCCTGCGAGACGGCGAAGAGCCGCAGCCCCAGGCCGGGCCGCCGCCTTCCTCCGCGCCGGTGCCGCCGTCGTCTTCGGCGTCGAAGCCGCCGTCCTCGAGCAGTGGTGCCCCGAAGGACAACAAAGTGCCCTCGACGACGCCTGGCTGGCAGGGGATCCTGTCAGTGAAGGACAAAACCGCCTACGACCTGCCCCCGTCGGGCTGGGAGACCAAGCCGGGCCAGATCGTCGGCTACAACGAGGGCGAGTTCAAGATGGTCATCCACGAGGCGTCGACGTACAAACTCGGCGCCTGCCCGGATGCCCGCGGCTCGAACCGCGGTGTCGTCGGCTTCGCCACCGCGGACCGGATCCCGGTCGAGAACGCCGCCAGGGGCGCCGTCCGGCTCTGGATCCAGTCCGCCACCGGCAAGCCCGACGTCCCGATGCCCGCCATCACGCAGGTGCCGATCGCGAGCGGGTCGATCCAGGCGGTCAGCTCGACCGGGACGTTCACCCCTGCCGAAACCGAGGACTGCCGGGCGCCGAGCGTGAAGGTCACTTCGGCCGCGTTCAAGTCCGGCGACCAGACCATCTGCTTCGTCATGGCCATCGACCAGGGCACGCCGGACGCGCTGCCCGAGGCGGACGCCCAGAAGATCCTCGCGAGTTTGAGGCCGCAGCAGTGACCGGCCCCGGTGGGCGGATCGACGAACCTCGGCCGTGGTTCGTCGATCCGCTCACCGGGCAGCCACTCGAAACCGAAGCCGAGCAGACGAGGCCGCTCCCGGTCGTCCGGGACGCCGTCCCGCCGCGCCGTCGCTTCCGCATCAGGCCGACGCTGGGTGTCCTCGGGCTGGCCGTCGTCCTCGCCGTCGGCACGACGGCCACCTACCAGGCCAAGACCGCGCCTCCACCGCCGTCCGCCCACGATCTCGTCCTGTCCGACCCGGCGCCCGCCACGCGGATCCGGCCCGTGATCGCGGGCTGGCAACCGGTGGTGTCCGACGATCATCCGTTCGTCTACGACGTCCCGCCCGGCTGGAAGATCGAAGAGCCCGACGTCGCCATCGGCTACGAGACTCCGGCCGGGGACCTCGTCACCCTGCAGGGGGTCGCGCGGTTCCGCCGCGCCTTCTGCCCCAGCACCGATCTCTCGGCACGCGCGACGGCGGGATTCACCACCATCGACGAGGGTGAAGTCGGCGGCCTCGCCCAAGCCGCCGAGGAAACGACGCTGCGCTGGGCCGAAGCGGCGTACGGACGCTCCCCGAAAGCGGAGATCGGCGAAACCGGTCCGGTACCGCTCCTGGACGGCGGGACGACCGCCACCGCCGTGACCACCACCGTCGTCCCGGCCCCGGACGGCCCGTGCCCCGCCCCGTCGGTCGCGATCACCGCGATCGCCCTCCCCCTGCGCGCGCTGCCCGGATCAGGCCGCTACCACGTCCTCCTGGTACTGGCGGACCAGGAGATCCCCGGCGCGATAGCCAGGGGTGTCGTCCTCAAGATGGGTGAGAGCATCCGTCGCGAGTAGCACTCCCCTAAGGGAAAAATGGGTCCCGTGCCGGATGTGTCCGAGCCCCTCCCGGACCTAATTTGAGTTCCATGCCAAAAGGGGGAAGCGGGACGGCCGCGCCGGGCCGGACGCACAAGATCGCCACGGTGCTGAGGCACCGGCTGCCTTTCACCAGCCTCGTCACGCTGACCATGCTCGCGCTCGCCTTGGCCACGGGCGCGCTCTGGTCGGCCGCCGAGGACCGCGCGGTGTACCCGTACATCGCGTATGGGCTGCCGTCGCTCGAATCAGGCCGGTGGTGGACCTTGTTCACCGGACCGCTGTTCGCGGTCGTCCCGCTGTACTACCTGCCGATGGTGCTCAGCTTCGCGTTGTTCGCCGGGTTCGCGGAATGGCGGCTCGGCACCCGGCGGGCGATGGCCGTCGCCATCGGCGGCCAGTTCGTCAGTGTGCTCGTGGCGGTCCAGTTCCTGGCGCTGAGCCGCAACTCCGGCTGGGAATGGGCGGAACGGGTCGCGGGCAGCCTCGACGTCGGGTTCTCCGGCGGCGCGCTCGCCGCGGTCGCGGTCGCCAGCGCCACCCTGCGCCCGCCGTGGCGCCTGCGGTTGCGTGCCGGCCTGTGCGTCTACGCCGGGGTCGCGATCATCTTCGTCGGCACGCTCGCCGACCTCGTGCACTTCTTCGCCCTCGTCCTCGCCCTGCCGTTCGGCCGGAAGCTGCTCGGTGCCAAGGATTCCTCGCGTGAACGGCGGCCGAGCCTGCGCGAGTGGCGGTTCTACGTCGTGGCCGGTCTGCTGGTGCTGACGGTCGCCGAACTGGTGATGTCCTTCGTACCGGGCAACGGCCCCTTCGGTTCGTCCGAAGAGCTTTCGCTGTCCACCTGGGAAGTCGTCGTCCTGTGCCTGATCGTGGTGCCGATCATGAACGGCCTGCGCAAGGGCAGCCAGGTCGCCTGGTGGTGCGCGATGATCCTGACCTCGTTCGTCATCCTGCAGGTGATGGTCTACGGCGGGGTGCTCACGCTGGCGGAGATCTTCGGTGAGGACGCCGGCGTGGTGGATCCGCCGCTGTTCTTCGTGGACAACCTGCTCTGGACGGTCGAATTCGCGCTGCTGGTCTCTTCGCGTGGCGCCTTCCGGGTGCCGTCGCGCCGGAAGTGCCGCCGTCTCGGCCGGATGGGCAACCCCGCGCTGGCCCGCACGCTGCTCAGCCGCCACGGCGGGAGCACGCTTTCGTGGATGACGACCTGGCCGCAGAACTCGTACTTCGTGGCCGCGGACGGCAAGTCCTACCTCGCCTACCGGCGGCACGCCGGGGTCGCCATCGCCCTCGGCGACCCGATCGCCCCGGACGGCGCCGCCGACCGGACGATCGCCGAGTTCATCACGATGTGCGAGAACACCGGTCTCGTGCCGTGCCTGTTCTCCGCCACCGGCGACATCACCGCCAAGACCGAAGAGCTCGGCTGGAAGCAGGTCCAGGTCGCCGAGGACACCCTGATCGAACTGGAAACGCTGGAGTTCCGCGGCAAGCGCTGGCAAGACGTGCGGACCGCGCTCAACCGGGCCAAGAAGGACGGCATCGAGTTCCGGCTCGTCCGGCTCGCCGACCAGCCACGCGCGGTGATCTCGCAGGTCCGCGCGATCTCCGAGGAGTGGATCAGCGACAAGGGCATGCCGGAAATGGGCTTCACCCTCGGCGGGGTCGACGAGGCGATGGATCCCGAGACCCGCGTGGGTCTCGCGGTGGACGCCGACGGCGTGGTCCACGGCGTGACATCGTGGCTGCCGGTCCACACCGGCGCGGGCGCGATCGGCGGCTGGACACTCGACGTCATGCGCAAACGCGCCGACGGATTCCGCCCGTCGATGGAGTTCCTGATCGCGTCGTCGTGCCTGGCCTTCCGCGAGGAAGGCGCGAAGTTCGTCTCGCTGTCCGGCGCCCCGCTGGCGAGCTCCGGCGAACCCGCGCACGCCGTCGAGCGGGTACTGGACGCGCTCGGCACGATGATGGAGCCGTTCTACGGCTTCCGTTCGCTGCACGCGTTCAAGGCGAAGTTCCAGCCGCGCCACGTGCCGCTGTACCTCGCGTTCCGCGACGAGGCGGACCTGCCGCGGATCGGGATCGCGCTCGGCCGGGCGTATCTGCCGAACACCGGGCTGCTGCGGCTGGCGAAGCTCGCGCGGTCGGGCAAGAAACCTCAGCGCCTATCGGTGGACCCGCGTCCACGAGCGACGTCGGCGGGGCGCGGGCTGGTAACCCACGTCGCGGTGGGCGAACAGGGCGCCCTGCCACCGCGATAGTGGGGCCTACGGCCGGTGCGGGTTCGTCAGCCTCAGCGCAGGGTCGAAGGCGGCGGCGTGATGGTCTTGCGGTCGGCCTCCGGGACACCCCGGTAGGTCTTGAGGATCTTCAGGATCAGCTCGCGGTCCGCACCGCCCGGCGCGTCCTGGCCCGAATAGACGGCCAGGGCCGCCGAGGCTTCGCCCAGTTCCGGCGCGATCACTCCGACCAGGGCGCGCTGGACGCCACACGGTCCCAGCGGGGTGACGACCTCCGCGAGAACGATGCTCGCGGGGACTTTCTTGCCGGTACCGAGGGTGAACTCGGTCGTCTGGGGCGGTTCCGGGGTGATCTTGGCGGTCAGCGGGCCGTTCTCCGGGTTGTAGGCGCTGACCGCGAGATCGTCGACCGCCTTCTTCGCCGCGGCGGCTGGATCGGCGAGCTTGATGTTGGCCACGCCGGCGCCGCCGATCCTGCTTCGCTTCTCCTGCGGGCAGTAACCCTCGCCGACGAAGGCGCTGGCGACCATGGTGATGCCCGGGACCTGGGTGCCCTTCTCCCAGCCGTGGATCGTGCCGGGTTTCGGCGTCCAGTTCGGCGGGACGTCGTAGGCGTAGACGCCGTCCTTCCCGGCCACCGACTGCCAGCCTTCGGTCACCGGCGGCGCGACGACCCGAGGCGAAGGCGTGTAGACGACCGGGGCCCGGGTGGTCGGCGCGCTGCTGTCCGACGACCTGTCACTGTTGTTCGCGAGCGCGGCGACCGCGATGACACCGATCGTCGCGAAGAAGCCGTACATGGCCCTTCGCCCGCTCCGCGACATCGGCTGCTTCGCGGGCTTCTCCGGCTCTGGTTCAGGAGCCGGGGTCTCGGGAGCGGGCGTGTAGCCGGACGAGTCCGAGGGCTGATAGCCCCCGAACCCGTCCAGCGCCGCGTTGTCCTCGTAGCCTGGGGAATCCCGGCGCTTCTTGCCGAACATTACGAACGGACGAGCTTGACCAGGTGCTCCACGACGGCGTCGACGGCGATCTCCTCGCGGTCGCCGGTGCGGCGGTCCTTGACCTCGACGACGCCGTTCGCCAGGCCGCGCCCGACGACGAGGATCGTCGGCACACCGACGAGTTCGGCGTCCGCGAACTTCACGCCGGGCGTGGCCTTGCGGTCGTCGAGGACGACCTCGATGCCGGCGGCGTCCAGTTCGGCGGCGAGCTTCTCGGCGCCCGCGGCGACCGTCTCGTCCTTGCCCGCGATGACGACGTGCACGTCGAACGGCGAGACCTCGCGCGGCCAGACGATGCCGAGGTCGTCGTGGTTCTGCTCGGCGAGCACGCCGACCAGCCGCGAGACGCCGACGCCGTACGAACCCATGGTGATGCGGATGGGCTTGGAGTCCGGGCCCAGCGCGTCGAGTTCGAACGCGTCCGCGTACTTGCGGCCCAGCTGGAAGATGTGCCCGATCTCGATACCGCGCGCGGCGACCAGGGTGCCCTTGCCGTCGGGCGACGCGTCGCCCTCGCGGACCTCGGCGGCCTCGATCGTGCCGTCACCGGTGAAGTCGCGGCCCGCGACCAGGTCGACCACGTGGTGGTCGCGCTCGTCGGCGCCGGTGACCCAAGCGGTGCCGTCGACGACGCGCGGGTCGAGCAGGTAGCGGACGCCGTTGTCCTTCAGCGCCTTCGGGCCGATGTAGCCCTTGACGAGGAAGGGGTTCTTGGCGAAGTCGGCCTCTTCGAGCAGCTCGAACTCGGCGGGCTCGAGCGAGGCTTCGAGACGCTTCGTGTCGACCTCGCGGTCGCCGGGGAGGCCGATGGCCAGCAGCTCCCACTCCTTCGCGCCCGGCTGGCGGGTCTTCACCAGGACGTTCTTGAGAGTGTCCGCGGCGGTGAAGGTGCGGCCGAGGTCTGCGTTGTTGAGGAACGTGACCAGCGACTCGATGGTCGGGGTGTCCGGCGTGTGATGGACCTTCGCCTCGGGCAGGCCCTCGATCGGCTTCGCCTCGGGAGCGGGCGTGGTGACCGCTTCGACGTTGGCCGCGTACCCCGATTCGGTGCTGCGGACGTAGGTGTCCTCGCCCGTCTCGGCGACGGCGAGGAACTCTTCGGAGGCCGAGCCGCCCATCGCGCCGGAGGTCGCCTTCACGACGACGTACTCGATGCCGAGGCGGTCGAACAGCTTCGTGTACGCCTGGCGGTGCAGCTCGTACGACTTCGTCAAGCCCTCGTCGTCGAGGTCGAAGGAGTAGGAGTCCTTCATGACGAACTCGCGGCCGCGCAGGATGCCGGCGCGGGGGCGTGCCTCGTCGCGGTACTTCGTCTGGATTTGGTACAGGACGACCGGGTAATCCTTGTACGAGCTGTATTCACCCTTCACGGTGAGCGCGAAGAGCTCTTCGTGCGTCGGGCCGAGGAGGTAGTCGGCGCCCTTGCGGTCCTTGAGGCGGAACAACGCGTCGCCGTACTCGGTCCAACGGCCGGTGGCCTCGTAAGGCTCCTTCGGCAGCAGCGCGGGGAACTGGATCTCCTGCGCGCCGATGGCGTTCATCTCTTCGCGGACGACGTTCTCGATACGGCGCAGCACCCGCAGGCCCAGCGGCAGCCAGGAGTAGCCGCCCGGGGCCACCCGGCGGACGTAGCCGGCGCGTACCAGGAGCCGGTGGCTCGGTACCTCGGCGTCCGCCGGATCCTCACGCAGGGTGCGAAGGAACAACGACGACATCCTGGTGATCACTTCTGGGCTCCTCGCTGGAATTACGTGCTGAGACGTTCTGCGCAGCGTAGTCACCCCGCCCGGGGACGGTTCAACCGGTTATCGCGGGCGCCCGGTTCTGTCGGTGGGCGCCGCTAACGTGCCGCCATGGGTATCGAACTGGGCATGGTCACGATCGACTGCGCGGATCCGCGCGGGCTCGCGGAGTTCTGGACGAAGGCGCTCGGGGTCGAAGTGGATCAGGACCACGACGGCGAGTTCCTGATCCTGCACGCCAAGAAGGAGAACGGGCCGGTGTTCGCCTTCCAGCGCGTGCCGGAGGAGCGGGCGGGCAAGAACCGGGTCCACATGGACTTCGGTACCGACGACATGGAGAAGGAGGTGGAGCGTCTGGTCGGGCTGGGCGCGAAGAAGCTGGACAGGCACGAGATGCCGGGCTTCGCCTGGACGGTGCTGGCCGATCCCGTCGGCAACGAGTTCTGCGTCGCGGCCCACGGAGGGTGACGCCGGTCGCGACGGTCAGAATGGCGGCATGACGGAGCGAGCCATCCTGCCCTGGTCCGACATCGAGCTGCCCGAGGGGCTGAGCGCGCGGCTCTACGACGGCAGGGGTCCGCTGCCGGACGAGGGCCTCGATGACGTCGAGGTCTACGTGCTGCCGTACGACACCGGTGCCGAGCCGATGAAGCTGCTCTCCCGGCTTCCGTCGCTGAAGCTCGTGCAGTCGTTGTCGGCCGGGGTCGAGAAGCTGATCCCGCTGGTGCCGGCGGGGGTACGGCTGGCCAACGGCCGCGGCCTGCACGACCTCAGCGTGGCCGAACACGCGCTGGCGCTGATCCACGCGTCGCAGCGGGATCTGCCGCGCTGGTTCGCGCAGCAGGCGACGGCGTCGTGGGAGCGCGAGCACACGCGTTCGCTGGCCGACAGCCGGGTGCTGCTGGTCGGCCACGGCTCGATCGGCCAGGCCATCGAGCGGCAACTGGTCGCCGCCGAAGCGATCGTGACCAGGGTGGCGAGCACGGCCCGGCCCGCGGAACGCGTGCACGGTGTCGCCGAACTGCCGGAACTGCTGCCGTCCGCCGACATCGTGGTCCTGATCCTGCCCGAAACGCCCGCGACCATGGGCCTGTTCGGTGCCGCGGAACTCGCCGCGCTGCCGGACGGCGCCCTGGTGGTGAACGTCGGGCGGGGCTCGGCGATCGACACCGCGGCGCTCACGGCCGAGGCCGTCTCCGGGCGTCTTCGTGCCGCGCTGGACGTCGTCGATCCGGAACCGCTGCCCGCCGGGCATCCACTGTGGACCGCGCCGGGAGTGATCATCACGCCGCATATCGCGGGCGGGTCGGCGTCGTTCTACCCGCGCGCGAAGCGGCTGGTCGCCGAGCAGTTGCGCCGGTACGCCGCCGGCGAGGAGCCGCTGAACCTCGTGAGTGGCTAGGACGGTTAGAACCGTCCTAGCCACTCACGAGCCCTGTCTCCGAGCCGAGGTGTCGCTCCCCCGCCGGAGGCGTCACTGTGGCTTTCGCATCGCGCCTCGACCTCGGCGCGCCAAGGAGCAAGCCGGCTCCGCGTACCCCACGCACGTGAAGCACAGGCCCTCCACAAGCCTTGTGGCCAGGTGAGCGCTACGGGCACCGCAGCGTGGCCGGTCCGGGTGGTCGTGGGGGGGGGGGTGGGGGGGGGAAAAAAACCCCCCCCCCCCCCCCCCCCCCCCCCCCCCCCTTTCCTGGCAACCCCCCCTGCGGGGGGAGAAGGGACCCCCCCACCCCCCTCCCTCTTTCTCCAGAGGGAGG
>NZ_JBWKEC010000040.1:0-73568 GCF_056435645.1 Amycolatopsis sp. NPDC043889 | reverse complement strand
CCCGGCTCCGCCGGGTGCCTTCGGCCTGCCCACTCACCCCTATTTTCGGATCAGAACCCGAAACGCCACTCACGACCAACCCGACCCACGACCAGGCAGCGAGGGAGCCTTCACCCCACCCGTCAACCTCGCCCAAGATCAACTTAAGCTACGTGTCATCGGGCTCTTTGAGGGGTAGGGCAAACGTGTCGGGTGCGGTGGGCGGTCCGCTCATGGCCGCCTTCGATCGTGTCGCGAAAGCCATGTCGACGGCGTAGCGAAGAGCCCCTTCCCTACCGTCAGGGTAGGCAAGGAGGCCTTCACCACCACCTGGGTCGATCACTTCAGCTGACGTCGCGAAGGTGGCTTTCGCGACACGCCACATTTGCCTTACCCCTCAATAGAACCCGAAACGCCACTTACGACCTCTCCTCAAATCGGGCATATGGCCTTGAAGCAGACATTTCGTCACTGGAAAGCGTCCCTTGTGGACACTCAGAGCGCAGCTGACTGCCGCCTCTGCCTTGACTCAGCGAAGGGGTCTTTCACCGCAGCGGCTCGGTCACGCCACATTTGACTTACCCCTCAATAATTCCCTGCGACTCCTTCGACTGGTCCTGTGAGCGCGGCCGCGAGCATCAGTGTCGCTCCGGCGGCGAACCTCCACCTGGACAGGGAATTCCCGTCGATGTTCCAGCCGGTGCGCGGCTGGGCGCCCGACATCGCCGGGCGGGGCGAGGCAACCCGCTCGGCACCTCGTGGTCCGCTGCGATGATGCTCGACCACGTGGGACACCCCGAAGCGAGCGGAGAGCTGCTGAACGGCCAGTACCGTCGATCTCGGTGAGCGGCCGACACCGCCGGTTACACGCGTGCGGTGCTGGACCGGGTAGGCGGTGTGGTGAACTGATCGGCACCGATGAAGGGAGCGCCTGCAGTGATCACCACCATCGCCCTGCTCAAGGCCCGTGATGGCCTCAGCCGGTCCGAGTTCGTCGAATATTACGAGAACCATCACGTCCCGCTCGTCCTCGGCCTCGCACCCGCGCCGGCCCTCTATGCCCGCAATTACCTGCCGGAGGCCGGAGCACGCGGGTTTCCCGCCGACTTCGACGTGATCACACACATGAAGTTCGCCGATGAGGCCACCCGTCGCGCCTGGCTGGCTCTCGTGCTTGCCGAGGATTCCGGGGTCGCCGAGGACGAAGCCCGGTTCCTCGATCGATCCCGGACCCGGTCGTGGACGGTCGAGGAACACTCCAGTGCGCGGGTGGGATAGCGGCGTTCGGGTTTGCCCTTGCCGCCGCAGGGTATCCGCCTCGGGTGAGGCGAGCCGGAAACGAGCCGGCCGGGTATCCAGGGCGGATGGGTTCATGGTCGACGTGAAGACGACGGTAGACACTTCTCCCGAGCGCGTGTTCGAGGTGCTCGCCGACGGCTGGACCTACGCGGCCTGGGTCGTGGGGGCCTCCCACATCCGTGACGTCGACAAGGGCTGGCCGGCGCGGGGAACGCGGATCCACCACTGCGTCGGCTCTTGGCCCCTCCTGCTCGACGACGTCACCAAGGTGCACGCAGTCGACCCGCCGAGGCTGCTCGAACTCGAGGCGCGGGCCTGGCCTTTCGGTACCGCGCGGATCCGGTTGGAACTGCGGGAAACCGCGTCGGCGACCACGGAGATCCTGATGTCCGAGCAGGCGACCCGCGGGCCTGGCCGCGTGCTGCCGGAGGCCGCGCAGGCGCTCTTCCTGGTGCCGAGGAACCGGGAATCCCTGCGACGTCTCGCGGATCTCGCCAAGGGGCGCGAAGCCGCCGATTGAGGACGGACTTTTCAGCCGCTCAACCGCCGGACTGATCCTGATGGCTCGGCCGCCCGAGCCGTACCCGGTCGCGCGGCGGGTCGAGGGGGTGGCTGTCGCCCCGTCGCCCGGCGCGGATGGCGGCGAGCAGTTCCCTGATCGTGGCCGCCGCGTCGTGCCGAGGTCGCCAGCCGAGTTCCTCCCGTGCGTGCCGGGTGTCCACAAGGGACGCTCGGTCGGCGAGCCGCAGCCAGGACGGATGCAGTGGTTGCAGGCCCAGCCGCCAGCTCGGCCAGGCCAGTCCGGTCAGCAGCCTCAGCGGTACGGGAACCCGGAACCCGCCTGCCAGCGCGGCGAGGTCGCGGCTGTCGAGGACGGGCTCGCCGGCGAGGTTGAACGCACCGGTCGCACGGCGGTCGAGGATCGCCCGGATCGCTTGTGCCACGTCGTCGGAGTGCACCACCTGCATCCGCAGCCCTGGCCACAACGGCACCGGCAGCCCTTTGCCGCCCAGCGGTAACGGTGGCGCCAGCGGGCCGAGCAGCCACCCCGAGAACTCGGCCGCGGCGTCCGGCTGCGCGACACCGCACGGACGGATCCGCGCCACCCCGATCCCCGGGTGATCACGGCAGAATTCGTCCAATTTGGACTCGAAGGCCGCTTTTCCGGCGCTGTAGGCGCTTTCGGGGAGCCCGCCGCAGGGCCATTCCTCATCCACCTCGTCCCACCGGTCGGCCGGTGTGTAGGCGGCGACCGACGACGCGCACACGATGTGGTTCACGCCGGCGTCGGCGGCCGCGCGCAGGACGTTCGCGCTGCCCGCCATGTTGGTCCGGCGCATCGCCGGATCGTCGGCGCGCGGATGGATCGCCCAGGCGAGGTGCACCACGGCGTCGGCGCCGTCGAAGATCTCGGTCAACCGCGGCCAGGCGTCGTTCGCGCCGATGTCCTGCTGGACCCAGCGGGCCGACGAGTAGGGCGCGGCCGTCGTGTCGGGGCGGCGGCGTGCCACTCCGAGCACGTCGTGCTCGTCTCCGGCCAGCGCCCGGAGCAGGGCGGTCCCGATGTTCCCGCTCGCGCCGGTGACGACGATCTTCATCGATAGACGGCGCGGTGCGCGGCACGCACTGTCGCGCGGTAGACGGAACCGGCCCAGCCGTCCCGGGCGAGGGCCGCCCTGGCGGCGTTCGATCCGGGTGCGCCGTGCACCGCGCCACCGGGATGCGCCGACGCCGACGCCAGGAAGAGCCGGTCGATCGGGGTGTCGGCCCGGCCGAGACCGGGGACGGGCCGGAAGAAGAGCTGTTGCTGGATGGCCGCGGTCCCGGCGTTGATCGAACCTTCCACCAGGCTGTGGTTCCCTTCCTCCAGTTCGGCGGGCCCGGCGATCGCCCGGCCCGCGATCAGGCCGCGGAAACCGGGTGCGTGCCTCTCGATGACCTCTTCCATCCGGTCCGCGTGGCGGCGCAACCGGGAAGCGGACCAGATCTCGCCCCTCGGCACATGCGTGTAGGCCCAGGCCGATTCGGTCCCGGCGGGGGAGCGGGTCGGGTCCGCGGTGGTCATCTGCCCGAGCAACAGGAACGGGTCGCCGGGCACTCGCCCGCAGGCGAGGTCGTTGGCGATCCCGGCGAGGCCGTCGAGATCCGCTCCGATGTGGACGGTCCCGGCCTCGCCGACTTCGGCGGCGCTCCACGGGATGGGCGAGGACAAGGCCCAGTCCACCTTGATGGTGGCGTCGTCCCAGACGAACCGGTCCAGATCGGACACCAGCCGCGAGGGAAGGTGCCCGGCGCCGACCAGATCCCGGTAGAGCACCGGAGCGGGGACGTCGGCGAGCACCGCCCGGCGGGCACGCACCCGTCGGCCGTCCGTGTCCCGGACACCCACCGCACGGCCGCCCGACAGCGTCACTTCGGTGACCGGCGTGCCACAGACGATCTCCCCGCCCTTGGCGGACAGCCGGTTTACCAGCGCGTCGGTCAGACAGCCGGCCCCGCCTTCCGGGACCGGGAATCCTACGTCCTGACCGAGCATGGTCAGCAGCCAGCCGAAGACACCGCTCCCGGCCTGGTCCGGGCCGAGGTCGGTGTGCATGGCGTTGCCCGCGAGCAGCAGACGGGCGCCCTCGCCGTCGAACTTCTCCTTGCCGAGACCACGGGAGGTCAAGGTCAGCATCCTCATCAGCCGGAGCGATTCCGCCGTGCCGAGCGTCTTGACCAGCCGTGCCCCCGGCCGCACCGGCGGAAAGGGGCGCACGATCGCGTCGAGCAGCGGTTCGCGCAGACGCCGCCAGTTCGCGTATTCGGCCCGCAGCCTGTCCGCGTCCCGTTTGTCGAACTCCGCCACGGAACGCGCGGTGCGGTCAAGGTCACGGGACTGCAGGACGTACCGGTCGTCGGGCAGCACATGCGCCAGCACCGCCGGGGCGTGCCGCCACCGCAGGCCGTGGTCTTCGAGTTCCAGCCCGGCGAGCACCGGTGACGCCGCACCGAGCGGGTAGAAAGCGCTGTAGACGTCGTTGCGGAAACCGGGAGCGGTGAGTTCCTCGGTCCGTACCGCGCCACCGGGCTTGGCAGTGGCCTCGATGACCAGTGTCTCCCAGCCGGCGTCGGCCAGGAGATTGGCCGCGACCAGGCCGTTCGGCCCCGATCCGATCACCACGGCGTCGACTTCCATGATCAGGGCATACCCCGGACAGGCGGGTTCAACCCCTGTCGTCCGACTTCGCCTGGATGGCCAGCCACGCCTCGTGCTGCTCTTCGGTCTTGGCCCAGAGGGCCGCCAGTTTCCCGGCGCCGATGTCCTCCACCGGGATACGGAACTCCCGCAGCGTCTCGGCGAACTCGTCGAGAGAGGACAGCGTGCGGCGTTCGCCGTCGCCGCGTCTGACCGTGCGCGCGCGAAGTGCCAGCTCGCGTCCGTCACGATGATGTTGAGCCACGAGCACCCTGGCGAACGGGGACTCCGGCGACCTGATCTCGTCCCGTTCGGCGAATTCGGTGACCTCGCGGGGCACGGTGCGGAAGTCGCAGGAGTCGACCGTGCCACCGGGATGGTGGTGCATCCGCCAGGTCTCGTCATCGAGGCGCTCGATCCGGAACGGCAGTTGTCCTTGCCGATACGTGCCTTCCCGCACCGGAAGGGGTTCGAGGAACGCGTCTCCGATCCCGGTGTCGGCGAGCCAGGTCTCGCCCTCGACGTCGACCAGCAGGGCGATGTGGTTGCCCCATTGGCCTTCGCCGCGAGTCGAGCGCAGGACGGCGGCTTCCACGACGGTCACCTCGAATCCGGCCGCTCGCAGCAAAAGGGCGAGCGCGCCGTTCATCTCATAGCAGAGCCCGCCCCGCCGACGGCGCGTGAACTTGTCGATCAACGCTTCCGGGTCGAGCAGGATCGTCTTGCCGAGCTGGAGGTCGAGGTTCTCGTAGGGCACTCGCAGCCGCCACGCGCGGTGCAGGTTCCGGAGCGTGGCCGGATCCGGCCGGACGGGCTCGCGGTACTCCAGCCGGTCGAGGAACGCGTCGAGGATCATGCGGCTCTCCTTGGGTAAAGCGGCTCTAAAATTAGAGTAGCTCTAATTTTGATGTCGATCCAGTACGCTCGCGTCATGACCGAGCCGGTGGGTTTGCGGGAACGGAAGAAATGGCGCACCCGGAAGGTGTTGATCGAGACGGCGTACCGGCTCTTCGAACGGCAGGGCTACGACCGGACGACCACCGCCGAGATCGCCGCGGCCGCCGAGGTGTCCACCGCGACGTTCTTCAACCACTTCGCGACGAAGGAAGACCTGGTCCTCACCGGCGACGGCGAGCACCTCCTGCGCGTGGGCCTGGACGTGCTCGCCGCGCGAGGGGCGGGCGAGACACCTGCAACGCTTCTGCGGCGCGCGATGCTCGGGATGCTCGCCGAGGCGGGCGCTGGGCTCCGCGATCCGGCCGCCGCGCCCGAGCGGATCCGGCTGGACCTGATCACGTCGGTGCCGTCGTTGCGCGCGACGATGCTGCAGCGGGCCTTCGACGCTCAGGAGCGGCTTTCGGCCGCGCTGTGCCAAGCCTGCGAGATCGACGAGCTCGACGCCGCGGCGCTGGTCGGCTCGGCCACCGGGGCGGTCTTCGCCGCCGGGCGAACGGCCCTCCGCCTCGGGACTCCGCTCGACGAGGCGATGCGGCGGGCGATCGAGCTCGCGACGGCCTGACCGGGCGGCTTCACGAACGGTGCCAGGCGATCCCGCGATATGCGGAGCTGTCCGCCGCGAAGCCGTAGCCGATGATGACGGTGCCGCTCGCGTTGATGTGCTGGGCCATGATCGCCGTGATACCGCGAGGGGACGGGAGCGGGAAGGGTGTCGTGTCCGCGTCCCAGCACACCGGCCGCGTCGTTTCCCGGCTCTCGGACTCGCCGACGACGGTCCCGGCTTCGTCGATGTCGAAACACGTACTGGCGACGTCCGAAGGCAGGGGCCGGAGCACGGTGGGCCGTCCATCGCGATCCCAGCGCGCGCCGATGCCGCGCCGGTCCGGGGTCAGGCCCCAGCCGATCGCGACACCTCCTCCGGTGATCCGGACGACCTGTCCCGCGGAGAACTCCGGTTCCCCGGTCAGCAGGACGGTGCCTCCGTCACGGTTCCACACGACCCCGTCGCCGAGGATGGCGCCGGAGTCGGTGATCCCGCACGCCGTCGCGCGGCGGGGCGGGGGCAGTGTGCTGATCTTCCCCGACGATGACCAGCGCACCGCGGTGCGGACGCCCGAGCTGTTTTTGGCCGATCCGACGACTTCGTCCAGGCCGTTCAGGTCCTCCCCCTGCGTCTCGCCGTCCCCGGGCAGGGCGGCGAGTTCGACGGTTTCCCCGCCCGGTTCCCAGCGCAGTGCCCGCCAGCGATAGCCCGGCCACATGGCGTTCCCCAATATCGACCCGCGTGCGTTCACCCGGCACGCCGTGCCGGAGACCGCCCCGTCGGGGAGTTCGAGCGCGTGCACCCGGCCGTCGGGCCGCCAGCACACGGGCCGGAGTTGCTCTCCGGCGAGGAGCGAACCCGCGATGACCCCCGCGGCGTTGACGCTGACCGCGCGTCCGCCGGAACAGCCGTCGAGGATCGGCAACGGCGTGGGATCCTCGTCGCGGTCCCAGCGCACCGGCCGCGACCCCGACTCGCCCACGATCACCCCGGCGTCGTTCACGCAGTAGGCGCCGGTGCTTTCGCCGTCCGAGAGCGGCCGCAAGCCGACCGCAGTGAATCCAGGTCCTTCGGGTATCGGATCGGGCACGAGTGGGCAGCCTAGTGCGACGGCGCACGCGATGGGGAAACTTGCACTGACCGGGTGACACGGCACTCCACAATGGACCGGTCTACGGGGTCAGGACGATCCTGCCGAACACGTCGCCGTCGTCCATCTTCCGATGCGCCAGAACGGCTTTCTCCAGCGGCAGTACCTCGTGCACCACCGCGCGCAGTTCGCCGCGCGCCGCCGCGCCGAAGTGTTCCGTGCTCACCGCCCGCCGGTCCGGCTCGGGGATCGAGTCCGCGCTGAAAGCCGCGACCGACAGGGACTTCCGGAAGGTCGCCATCAGCTTCGCGCCGAAGTCCGCCGGGGGCATGCCCGCGACGACGCCGACGACGACCATGCGGCCGTTCGGATTCATCCGGTCGAAGAAGGACGGCATGTCCACACCGGACACGATGTCGATGATGACGTCGTAACCGGCCGGCCCGTCCCCCTCGCCGGACCGGTCGAGGACGTGGGTCGCCCCCAGCTCGCGCAGGCGGTCGCCGCGTTCGGCCGAGGACGTCGTGACCGCCACGGCGCTCGCGCCACCGTGTGCCGCGAGCTGCGCCGCCATGATCCCGATGCTGCCCGCCGCACCGCGCACCAGCACCGACTCGCCCGCCGTGAAATGGGCGTGGGCGAGAGCGAAATGCGCCACCATGCCGGAAGTCCCGACGGCCACCGCGTCGGCGGCCGGCAGGTTCTCGGGAAGGGGGACGATCTTCTCCGCCGGGACGGCCGCTTGTTCGACGTAGCCGCCGCCCTCGCCGGTGAACGCCCAGACGCGCCGCCCGGCCCAGGCCGGATCGACGCCGCCGCCGACCGCCGTGACGGTACCGGCCACCTCGTTGCCGGGGACGAATCCTTCCTGGAAACCGAAACCGGCGAGAGCGCCGCTGCGGATCACGGTGTCGACGCCGCCGACACCGATCGCTTCCACGCTGATCAGCACTTCTCCCTCGGTGGGAACGGGGGAGGGGACGTCGATCACGGCGAGGCCCTCGGGGGCGCCGAACGTCCGGATCTCGACTGCGCGCATTTCGTCTCCTGGTCGTTGATCACTGGTCCGGCGGACGTTAACGGACGCCCCCGTCCGTTTTGGCTAAAGTGAGAGCGGTGACCGATCATTTGTCTCGGATCCCGCGCTCCGACGCCGTGGACAACCGCGAACGCATCCTCGAAGCCGCTCGCGTGCTGTTCGCCACCGAGGGCCTGAACGTGCCGCTGCGGGAGGTCGCGCGCCGCGCCGAAGTCGGCCCCGCCACGCTGTACCGCCACTTCCCGACCAAGGAGATACTGGCGACGGAGGCGTTCGCCGAGCAGATGCGCACCTGTCACGCCGTCGTCGACGAGGGGCTCGCCGACCCGGATCCATGGCGCGGCTTCTGTTCCGTGATCGAGAAGATCTGCGAGGTGCATTCGCGCGACCGGGGCTTCACGGCGGCTTTCGTCTCGGCCTTTCCCAAGGCGGTGGACTTCACCGCGGATCGCGACTACGCGCTCAAGGCGATCGCCGAGCTGGCGGGCCGGGCCAAGGACGCCGGGAAACTGCGCCCCGACTTCGTCCTCGACGACCTGATCCTCATGCTCATGGCCAACAACGGGATCCAGGCCGCTTCGGCGGCCGCGCAGGTGGCGGCGTCCCGCCGGTTCGCCGCGCTCGTGATCCAGGCCTTCCGGGCCGTGCCGGAACGGTCGCCGCTGCCGCCGGTGGCGCGGTTGGCCCTCGCGCTGCCGGGAGTGGGCCGCTGAGTCATTTCCTGCGAGCTTCGAGGCCTTCCAGGATGAGGTCGAGGCCGTAGGCGAATTCCTTCGTGTGGTCGTGACCCGGCCGCTGGGCGTGCTCGGTGATCACCTCGGCCAGATAAGGGAACTCGTCACGCGGCAGGGTGTCGAGGATGTCGTCCGCGACCCCCGGGACGTCTTCGCTCAGCGGGAGGTTCGACTCCTGCAGTACGAATCCGCCGATGTAGCTGTCGATGAGCGAGACGGCGTGCACCGCCATCGGCAGCGTGAATCCCGCTCGCCGAAGGACGCCGAGGACGGCGTCGTGGTGTCGGAGCGTCGCCGGCCCCGGATTCCGGCGGGAGTCCATGAGGCCCAGCGCCCAGCTGTGCCGCGACAGGACCTCGCGTGCGGACGAAGCACGCGCGCGGATCGCGTCACGCCAATCGGCGATTTCGGTGCCGGGCAGCTCGATCGCCGCGAACACCGCGTCGACGACGCCGTCGAGGATCGCGTCCTTGTTCGGCACGTGGTGGTACAGAGACATGGCCTCCACGCCCAGGTGCTGCGCGACCCGGCGCATCGTCATCGCTTCCACGCCACCGCGATCGGCGACTTCGATCGCGGCCTTCAGTACGCGGTCCCTGGTGAGTGATCGGCGAGGCGGCACATTGACAACCTTACAGGTGTAAGCCAACCTTACGAGTGTAAGGCCATCGAGAGGAGAGTCCGATGCCGATGCCGAGATGGTGGGGCCACGTCACCAAGCGGGTGTTCAACCCCCGTGCGATCGCCGCGGGGAAGTACCCGGTGCTGATCCACGTCGGCCGCACCTCGGGAAAGACCCGCCACACGCCGCTCGACGCGCATCCCGTCGACGGCGGCTACCTGTTCGTCCCGGTGTACGGCCCGGAGGCGGACTGGGTGCGCAACATCATGGCCGCGGGGCAAGCGCGGCTTCGGATCGACGGGCGGGAAGTGGACCTCACCGGTCCGCGGCTCGTCGGGGCGGACGAATTCCCCGACGGCGTGACCCGCCCGCCGAAACTGCTCCGCGTCACCGAATTTCTCCGGATGGACCTGAAACCCTGAGACGCCCCCTGTTCGCGGCTAGTACCAGGGAGGTATGCGGCATCGTTCTTCAAGCCGATGCCCGATGCGCCGTCGCTTCGTAGTTTTGCCGGTATGAAACGAACTTCAGTGGTCATCGCCGCGATTTGCGCGGCAACGCTCGTTTCCCCGGCCGTCGCGTCCGCGACGCCACCGCTGCAGCGGACACTGCAGCGCGACGCCGACACACTCGTGGCGAACGGTTCACCCGGCGCGCTCGTGGAGGTCAGTACGGCCAGGGGCAGCGTCAAGGTGCGCAGCGGCCACGGCGATCTGCGGACCCGGACACCGGTGCCGTGGGACGGGCATTTCCGGATCGCGAGTTTCAGCAAGACGTTCCTGTCCGCGACGATGCTCCAGCTCGTCGGAGAGGGACGGCTTTCCTTGGGGGACACCGTGGATCGGTGGCTGCCGGGGGTGGTGAGCGGGAACGGCAACGACGGCAACGCCATCACCGTCCGGCAGTTGCTGCAGCACACCAGCGGGCTGCACGACTACATGGCGGAACTCGATCTCTTCACCGAGAAGGGCTTTCTGCGTCACCGGTTCGACGAGCTCAGCGCATCCGACGCGGTGAAGCTGGCGGTCGGCAAGCCGCCGGAGTTCGCACCCGGGACGAGCTGGGGCTACTCCAACACCAACTACGTGCTCGCCGGGATGATCACCGAGAAGGTGACCGGCCGGGACTGGCAGCAGGAGATCATCGACCGGATCGTCCGCCCGCTGAACCTGCGCGAGACCACCCTGCCGTACACGTCGCCGTTCATCCCGGCTCCGCACGCGCGAGGGTACGACCGGTTCGTCGTCGAGGGCTCCAATCCGCCGCGGCTCGGACGGCGGGTGGACGTGACCCTGATGAATCCGTCGATGGGCGGGGGAGCGGACGGATCGATCAACAGCACCACCGAGGACGGCAACAAGTTCCTCCGGGCACTGCTGGGCGGCAGGGTGCTCCCGCCGTCGATGCTGGCGGAGATGAAGAAGACCGTGCCCGCGCCGGGTCTTGGCGCGTACGGGCTCGGTCTGGTGAAGTCGACCGTTTCCTGCGGTGACTACTGGGGCCACGGCGGCGCGCTGCCCGGCTACCTGACGGGCAACGGCGTGACCGAGGACGGCAAGCGCAGCGTGATGGTTTCGCTGAACACGCTCACGCCGTACCACCCCGGTGCCGAACCGCCGGCGGGGAACCCGCTGGATCCGGTGATCGACCACGCCCTCTGCGGTCGCGGCTGACTCGCCTCGTGAGTGGTAGGGACGGTTCTAACCGTCCCTACCACTCACGAGCGGGTGTGACTGCTGGTGGGTGTGGCGACCGTGGGCGGGCAGAAGGTAGCGAAGGCCCCCATCCCTCGGGGAGAAGGTAGCGAAGGCCTCCTTGCCTACCTTGAGGGTAGGGAAGGGGGCCTTCACGGACTCGGTAATCGTCACGTTCGCCCCACATGCACCAGCAGTCACAGCAGCAGCGCGTGAAGGCCCCCTTCCCTCGGCTCAGCCGGGGAAACTCGACCTTCACACCTTGCCGAGTACATGAAGGCCCCTTCCTCTTGGGTTCTAGGTACAGGAAGGAGGCCTTCATGTACCGGGCCGTACTGCCGCTCACGAGCCCCAAGATCTCGCGGCCTCCACCAGGGCCGTGACGCACTCCGCGACAGCGGGCCGCGTTTCCCCCTGAGGCTGCACCGCGTAGAGCTGCCGATGCAGGACCGGTTCGAGCGGGGCGCACACCACCGTCGGCGGCGCGATCGTGGTGGCCATGCCCGGCACCAGCGTGACAGCGCCGAGCCCGGCGACGACGGCGAACTGGGTGCCGAACCCGCTGACCGTATGCCGCACGATCGGTTCGATCCCGCGTTCACGCAGCGTCTGGCGGATCCAGGCGTTCGCCAGCGTCGGCCGGGCCCAGGCGACCCAGATCTCGTCCGCGAGGTCTTCGGCGCGGACCGAATCCGCGCCGGCCAGCGGATGCCCGGCCGGGAGCACGATCATCGCCGAGTCGTCGCGCAGTCCGGTCCAGCGGGTCGCGGGCGGGCGGGTGAGCGGCAGGTTCTCCCAGCTCTCGACGACCACGACGTCGAAGACACCGTCGGCCAGCGCGGGAAGGGCGACTTCGGGTTCGACCTCGTGCAGCCGCGCCTCGATGCCGGGGTGGCGGACGGCGAGGCCGGTGAGCGCCGGCGCGATGAACGTGTGCACCCCGGAGGGGATGGCGCCGATCTCGACCACACCGGTCGTCTCCCCGGTGAGGGAGTCCAGATCCGCGCGGGCGGCGCGGAGTTCGGCGAGCACGCGGTCCGAGCGCTGCGCCAGCAGCAGCCCCGCCGGGGTGAGCCGCACGCCGCGCCCGTGCCGGACGAGGAGCCCGGTGCCTGCCTCCCGCTCCAGTTTGGTCAGCTGCTGGGAGATCGCCGACGGCGTCACGTGCAGCAGCTCGGCCGCCGCGGCGAGCGATCCCCGCCGCCACACCGCGTGCAGCATCCGCAGCCGTTCCACATTGGACAGATCGCCACTCATTAGCCGAGCTTAACCCTCGGAGTAAGAGGATCTCGCTGGTCATGCCCGCCGCCGTGCGATCGAATCGAAGGCATGCGGCACACCGGATTCTTCGTCGATCCGAGGACACAGGGAGTCCTCGGCGCGCTCGCGATCGCCCTGTCCGCCCCGCTCGTCGCCCTGTCCGGGGTCAGCTCGACGACGGCGACGTTCTTCCGCTGCCTGTTCGCGTTGCCGATCCTGGTGATCTTGGCGCGTTCCAGGGAGCGGGGGCACCGTCCCACCCCGGCCGCACGCCGGCGCCACGTGCTCGCCGGTGTCCTGCTCGGCGTCGACATGGTGCTGTGGAGCGAGGCGATCCTCTCCGTCGGCGCGGGCGTCGCCACGGCGCTGGTCAACGTCCAGGTCGTCCTCGTCCCCCTGGCCGGTCTGCTGTGGTTCGGCGAGCGGCCGCCGCGGGCGTTCTGGCTGTCCATTCCGGTGATGCTGGCGGGGACCGCGCTGGCCGGTGGGCTGGCGGACGGCGGTGCCGCGGGCAGCGATCCCTGGTACGGCACCGTCATGGCGGTGCTGGCGGGAGTCGCCTACGCCGGTTACCTGATCCTGTTGCGCCGCGCCGGATCCGACGGCGGCGGGCGCACGGCGATGCTCGCCACCGCGACCGCGGCGTCGGCGAGCGTGGGGGGACTTTCCGGCCTGTTCGCCGGAAACCTCGACGTCACGCCGCCGGCTTGGGCGTTGCTGTGGCTGTTCGTGCTGGCCGTGACCGGTCAGGTGCTCGGCTGGCTCCTGATCGGGAAGGCCCTGTCCGCCCTGCCCGCGAGCGGCGGGTCCGCCGTGCTGATGCTGCAACCCGCCGCCGCGATCCTGTTCGGTGCCGCCCTGCTCGGCCAGTGGCCGACCCCGCTGCAACTGGCGGGTTGCGCGTTCGTCGTCGCCGCGGTGGGCGCCGTCTCGTTCCTCGGCGGCCGGTCGTCAGGGAACCACCAGCACCGGCCAGTGCCCGGTCCTGATGAGCTTGGTCGCGACCGACCCCGCGAACCGGTGACCGGCCTTCTGTGAGGCGCCGACCACGACGGTGTCGACCTGGCTGCGGTCGGCGGTGTCGCGGAGCGCGGTGTACGGATCGCCGAAGGTCTTCAGGAAGTTGACCGGCACTTCCAGCTCTTCGGCCGCCGTGCGGATCTGCTCGCGGATCTCTTCGTAGAGCCGCACTGCCGTGTCGTGTTCCACCGTCGCCGCGATTGCGGGACCGAGCGCCGGACGGCAGACGAAGGCGACGATCAGCCTGCCGCCCTCGCGCCGGGCCATGCCGAAGGCGAAGGCGGCCGCCCGCATCGCCGTGTCGGAGCCGTCGACCCCGGCGAGGATGGCCCGCCCCGTGTGGTGCCGGGGCGGGCCGAAACGCTCCACAGTGGACTCGAAGGCCCCGTTCATCGCGCGCCTACCTGACGACCGCGTCGGACGCCGGGGCTTCCGTCTCCACGTCGAGCGTGGTGCGCAGGGTGAGCGGCTTGAGCAGCAGCGCCGCGATCACGCCCACGACACCCACCGCCGCGGAGATCAGGAAGATGTGCGCGGTCGCGTCGCCGTACACGGTGTGCACGATCGTCTGGACCTCCGGCGGCAGCGCCTTGAGGTTCAGCGCGCTGACGCTGCCCGTCGACGCCTGGCCCGCCGGTACGTGCAGCGCGGTGGACAGGTCGGCGGTGACCCGGTTCGCGAGCACCGCGCCCAGCACCGAGACGCCGATGGTGCCGCCGAGCGACCGGAAGAACGTGACCGAAGCGCTGGCCGCGCCCAGATCCCGTAACGGCACGGTGTTCTGCACCGCGAGGACGAGGTTCTGCATCGTCATGCCGACACCTACGCCGACGATCGCCATCGCGACGCCGACCAGCCACAGCGGCGAGGCGTGGTCGACGGTGCCCAGCCCGAGGAAGCCGATCACCAGGGTGATCGTGCCCGCCACGATGTACGGCTTCATCCGTCCGGTGCGGCTGATCAGGCGCCCGGACACGGTCGACGAGACGAGCACGCCGCCCATCAGCGGAATGGTCAGCAGACCGGCTTCGGTGGGGGAGTAGCCGCGGCCGACCTGGAAGTACTGGCCGAGGAACACCGCGCCGCCGAACATCGCCATCCCGACCGCGAGGCTCGCGATGATCGCCAGCGCGGGGGTGCGCCGGGTGATGATGTGCAACGGGACGACCGGTTCACGGACCTTTCGCTCCACCAGCACGGCGAAGGCGAGGAGGACGACGCCGCCCGCCACCATCACGGCCGTCTGCCAGGACAGCCAGTCGAAGCCGTTGCCGACGAACGAGACCCAGATCAGCAGGACACTCACGCCCGCCGCGATCAGACCCGCGCCGAGGTAGTCCACCTGGACGCCTTCCCGGCGCACGGTCTCCAGCTTCAGGGTCCGCTGCAGCACGATGAACGCCGCCACCGCGATCGGCACGCCGACGAAGAAGCACCAGCGCCAGCCGAGCCACGGCACGTCCACGATCAGGCCGCCGAGCAGCGGCCCCCCGACGGTGGCGACCGCCATGACCGCGCCGAGGTAACCGTTGTAGCGGCCGCGTTCCCGCGGCGGGATGATCGCCGCGATCACGACCTGGACCAGCGCCTGCAGGCCGCCGACGCCGATGCCCTGGAACGCCCGGGCGGCGATCAGCTGCCCGGTGTTCTGGCTGAACCCGCTGATCGTCGAACCGATCACGAAGATCACGATCGCGATCTGCACCAGCGTCTTCTTGTTGAACAGATCGGCGAGTTTGCCCCAGATCGGGGTGGTGGCCGTCGCCGCCAGCAGGGTGGCCGTGACCACCCACGTGTACTGCGTCTGCGTGCCGTTCAGCGAGCCGATGATCAACGGCAGGGCGGTCGACACGACCGTCGAGCTGATCATCGCCACGAGCAGCGCGAGCAGCAGACCGGACAGCGATTCGAGCACCTGGCGGTGTCCCATCGCCCCTGACGGTGCCTCCGCCGTCGTTCCCTCGGTCTTCATGGCGTCCTTTCGAGCGGCAGTTGTTGCTCATTGTGCAAACTTGCACAGTGAGAACTTTATTCCCCTCGCTACGCTGTCCTGGTGGACACCCTCGACACGCTGCGCACCCGCAAGAAGGCGGCGACGCGGCAATCGCTGCACGAGGCCGCGCTCCGGCTGGCGATGGAGCACGGGCTGGACGGCGTGACCGTCGAGGACATCGCCGACGCGGTGGGCGTCTCCCGGCGGACGTTCTCGAACTACTTCGCGAACAAAGAGGACGCGATCCTGCACGCCGACCGCGAGCGCACCGGGCTGCTGGTGTCGCTGGTCGAGGGCAGGCCGCCGGGCGAGAAGCCCTGGCAGGCGCTGCGGGCGGCGTGCCGGGAGCTGTATCGGGCGCACCCCGTCCCCGACCGTGAATGGGTGGCGCAGCTACGGCTGCTGCGACGGCATCCGTCGCTGCTCGCGCGGCAGGCGGGCGATCAGTTCGCTCTCGAACGCGACCTGATCGCGGTGCTGCTCGCCAGGGGGCACGGCCTCGATCAGGAGCTGGCCAGACTCACCGCGGCGACCTTCCTTGCCACGTTGCGGACGGGGAACGTGCTGTGGCTGGAAGGTCCGGAGGAGCAGTCGCTTCCCGAGCTGGTCGACCGGTTGCTGGGCCGCGTTCAGCTCCGGTGACCGAGGGCGTAGGCCGTCGTCAACCTCGTGAGTGGTAAGGACGGTTAGAACCGTCCTTACCACTCACGAGGAGGTCAGGCAGCGGCTCCCATTTCCGCAGCGTCCGGCCCTTCGGCAGGCGATCAGATCGAGCCGGTGCGCAACGCGAAGGCGACGGCGTGCGTGCGGTTGTGCAGGCCGTATCGAGACATCACCCGGTGGAGGACGTTCTTCACGGTGCTCTCCGAATAGGCGAGTTTGGCCGCGATATCTTCCGTGCCATGGCCGTCGGCCAGCAGGCGGAGGACTTCTCGTTCCCGGTCGGACAGGCCGGACAACGCGAGGCCGTTGGGTACCAGCAGGTCTTCCTGGATCCGTTCGAGCTGGGAGAGCAGGCTGCCCTGCAGGCGCGGCGGCAGCACGCCCGCGCCCTGGCTGACCGCGAGGATCGTCCGCACCAGGTGCTCGCCGTCGAGTTCGCGCCGCGGCAGCAACGCGGCCATGCCGCATTCGATCGCCGTCATCAGCACCTGGACCGGGAAATGGTCGGTGACGATCACGCATCTCGGTGGCGTGGCGAGTGACGACGCGGCGCGAACCTGACGGAGGAACGTGAAAACCCTGGCGCCGATCGAATCCCCGACCGTCACGATGACTTCGGCGGGCCCGAGGTCGGTGCCGGGCAGCACGGCCAGCCGACCGTCGGCGCCGAGGATGCTCGTCGTGCCGAGCCCGGCCAGCAGATCGGGGGCGTACACGGCGACTCTGACGCGATCGGTCGTCCTGCTGATCTTCTCCCCGTGAATCATGGCGAAGTCCCCATCCGAAGCGCTCGGAAACCCTGAAGCGGCCAGGCCGGTCGGCGTCGTTAATGGCTCTCGCTTTGATTAGAAGCTATAACCTTACAACGTTGTATGTCAACAGCGGCGGCCGCGTCGTCACAGGGCAAGACGCCCGGCAGGCGGGAAAGGTTCACTGCGAAGGTGATCGGGCCAGGCGCTGTGTCACCGGGAGGTGAGGTCGTTCAGTTCGTCCGCGATCAACAGGTCGGGGTCGAACTTCATACCGGCGAAGTGGCCGGCGAGTTCGAGCGAGAGCACGCCGTGCAGGCGGGTCCAGAACGAGAGCGCGCGGTGCAGCGCCGAGGACGGGGCCGGATCGTCGCCCGCCCAGTCGCGATGGCCGTCCAGATGTTCGTCGAACGGGGTTTCCGGCTTGTCCACGGTGATCGCGCGGCACGCTTCGAGCAGCACGGCCATGACCTCGCTCGAGATGGCGGTGGTGTCCTCGGGCGCGTGGTAGCCGGGAACGGGCGTGCCGTAGATGAGGAAGTAGCGCTGCGGGTCGCTCCGGGCCCAGTCCCGGATGGTGACGGCGAGCCCGGCCAGATCGGCGCCGCCGTCGAACGCCGCGCGAACGGTGTCGGCGAGGCTCCGGTACGCGTCGCGGATGAGCGCGGTGACGAGATCGTCGCGGCTGGCGAAGTACCGGTACAGGGCGGGACCGCTCATCCCGACCTGTTTGGCGATCGCGTTGAGCGACAGCGCGGGCACCCCGGCGGCGGCGATCTGTTCCCACGCGTGCTGCTTGATCTCCGCGCGCACCTGGTCGCGATAGCGCTCCCGCGGGCTCTGCCCGTCCGCGTCCGTCATCGGCCCTCCCGCTCTGTCGGTCCGAAGCTTAGTCGGCGCTCCGCGGGCAGGAGCGCCAGTTCGGCCGAAGCCTGCTCGCGCAACGCGCCGGACGACGGCCCGGCGGAGAGGTCCATGGCCAGGGTGAGGCACTCCCTGGCTTCCTCGAAGGCGCCGGCCTCCCGCCAGGCCCGCCCCTCGCGGAAGGCGCAGGTCGCCTCCAAGGCGTCGAAACCGCCTTCCCAGGCGAGCCATCGGCCGGTGCGGTAGTGGCCCGCCGCCTCCCGCCATTCGGCGAGATCGCCGAGCACGTCGCCGATGGCGCGCAGGGTCAGGGCCTTCAGCAGCCGATGGAAACCGGGGTACGTCTCGCCCGCCAGCCGCTCGGCGTCGGAAAGCACGGCCCGGTGCACGGCGAGCGCTTCGGAATGCCGTCCGGCGTTGAGCAGCGCGCGCCCGTAGAGGTTTCGTGCCGTGGTTTGCCCGTCCCAGAACGGGAGTTCGCGCGCCAGCTCGTACCCGCGCTTCGCGAACTCGAACGCTTCATCGTCTCTTCCGGTCAACCGCAGCACCTGGCCGAGATAGATGGACGCCCAGGTCCGCTCGACGCGGTCGCCGATCCCGGCGGCGATGTCCAGCGCGCGGCGGTGCGCCGCCACAGCGCCCTCGTCGTCGCCGAGACAGACGCTGGCGGCCCAGCCGACGAAGTTGAGCAGCTTCGCCTCGGCCCCGGCGTCGCCGAGCGCGTTCGCCGCGGCCGCGCCGAGCGAGAAGATCTCCCACCACGGCCGCTGGGCACTCCGCCCGTCGGAGTACCAGTGCAACGCGACGGCGAGGTCCCTGACCTCCCGATGCATACCCTTCCGTGCCGCCACGCGGTGCGCGGCGACCCAGTTCCCGCCTTCGACGTCCAGCCAGCGGGCGCTCTCTTCCCGTGAGCCGAACCGGCCGGTCTCCGGCGCCTTGGGGTAGAACAGCCTGGCCGCCTCCGCCGCCTTGCCGAGCAGATGGGCGAGCACGGTGTCCCGTGCGGCCGGGTCTTCCTCCGCCTCGAACCGTTCCTCGGCGAACAGGCGGATCAGGTCGTGGAACTGATGCCGCTCCGGTTCCGCCGTGGTCTGCAGGAGGCTGGCGTCGACGAGTTCGTCGAGCTGGTCGCGGACGTCGGCGGGCGACGCGCCGGAGACGACGGCCGCGAGTTCGAGACCGAAGTCGGCGCCGGGCACGGTCGCCAGCAACCGGAACAGCCGCCGAGCCTCGGGCGAGACCGCGCGGTAGGACAGGTCGAAAGCCGAGCGCAGCCGCAGATCGCCCGCCGCGAGCGCGCGCAGCCGGGTGCTTTCGTCGCGCAGCCGCTCGGCGAGATGGGCCAGGGACCACTGCGGCCGGGTGGCGAGCCGGTTGCCCGCGATCCTGAGCGCGAGCGGCAGATACCCGCACAGCTCGGCGAGTTCGCGTGCCGCGGCGGGCTCCGCCCGCACCCGGTCGGCGCCGACGATCTTGGCGAGCAGGCCGGTCGCGCCGTCGTCCGAAAGCGCTTCGAGCCCGAGCCACCGGGCGCCTTCGAGCCCGGCGAGCGTCCGGCGGCAGGTGATCAGGGTGAGGGAGCCGGGCCCGGTGACCAGCAGTGGCCGGATCTGCGCTTCGTCGGCCGCGTTGTCGAGCAGCAGCAGGACTTTGCGGCCTTCGAGCAGCATCCGCAGCAACGCCGACCGTTCGGCTTCGGAGGCGGGCACCTGCCCCGGCGCGACGTCCAGCGCGCGCAGCAGCCGGTCGAGCGCGGTCCCGGCGCTCAGCGGTCGTTCGTCCATCCCGCGCAGGTCCACCGCGTAGCCCCCGTCCGGGAACTCCGCGCGCCACAGATCCGCGGCGGTCACCGCGAGCGCGGTCTTCCCGACCCCGGCCTGCCCGACGATCGCGACCACGCCACCACCTTCGGCGACCTTCGCGGACAGCTGCTCCAGCTCGCTTTCGCGGCCGGACAGATCCGCGGTGGGCGCGGGCAGCGCGCACGTCGCCGCGGCCTGGGCGGCCAGCGCCGGATTTCGGCGACGTCCCTGTTTGGCGACGGTCAGGAAGAACTCCCGGTCGCCGCCGGTCAGGCCGAGCGCGTCGGCCAGCACCTCGGCGGAGCGTTGCTGGGCGGCTCGCGCGCGGCCGCGCTCCAGCTCGCGGAGGGCACGGACACTGATGCCGGAGGCCTCGGCCAGGCGCCCCTGTGTCCACCCCGCGGCCCGCCGGTGTTCGAGCAGGAGCTTGCCGAACACCGACCGCTTTTCGTTCGCCTCCACCGCGGCCCATTCAACCGGCAGGCTTCCGATGACGAAAAGCTGCCCCCTGCTTCCGCTTGTCCGGCCTTCTCGCGGGCCGGTTACCTGGAAGGCATGTCGACGATCATGACGACGCCCGTCCGCCCGGTCGTGCGGACCGAGGAGATCCGGGTCGCCGTGCACGCCGCCGATCCGCTGGTGCGGGCGGGGCTGCGCAGCGCGCTCGGCGACGGGCCCGGCATCAGCTTGCGCGAAGACCCGGCGCGGGCCGACGTCCTCGTCGCCGTCGCGGGGAACGACCCGCGGCGTATCCCGGCCGGGTCCGCGCGGCTGGTCCTGGTGGCCGATGAGCCCAACCAGGCCGAACTGTGGGCCGCGGTGGAACGCGGGCTCGCCGTCGTCGTCGCGCGCTCCGAGGCGACGCCGGGGCGGCTGCTGCGCGCGGTCGCCGACGCCCACGCCGGCCGGGGCGATCTTCCCGCCGATCAGCTCGGCAGCCTGCTCCGCGGGATTTCGCGGCTGCACAAGGAAGTCCTCGAGCCCCGCGAGCTCACGCTCAGCGGTCTGTCGCCGCGCGAGACCGAAGTGCTCCGGCTGCTCGCGGAAGGATTCGACACCGCCGAGATCGCCCGGCGGGTGGCCTACTCCGACCGGACCGTGAAGAACATCCTGCACGGCCTGCTCAGCCGGTTCAATCTGCGCAACCGCACCCATGTCGTGGCGTACGCGCTGCGCGAGGGTCTCATCTGAGCGTCTTCAGATGACCCCTTCCCTGATCGCGTAGGCCACCGCGTGCGACCGGTTCCGCAGCCGTAGCCGGTCGGTGACGGCGTAGATGACGTTCTTGACCGTTCGCTCCGAATAGGCGAGTTCGGTGGCGATCTCCTGCGTGTCGAGCCCGTCGGCCATCAGGCGGAGGACATCGATCTCCCGTGAGGAGAGCGCCGCCCCGGCGGGCCCGTTCGGCGCGAGCATCTCCCGGTGCAGCCGCTCGGCGTGTTCGGCCAGCCTGCCGAGCAGCTCCCGCGGTGGGCCCACGGCGCCCGACGCGGCGACACGGACGCTGTCGGCCACCCGGGAGTCGGTCATCGCCGACCTCGGCAGGATGGCGACCACCCGGCACGCCACCGCCACCGCGAGACCTCCCTCCTCGATCCGGTCGGTCACCAGCACGATCGGCTCGCCGAATTCGGCGGTGGCCGCACGCAACGCGGTGACCGCGTCGCCGGAAAGCCGGTCGAACGCGGCGACGACGACATCGGTTTCGTCCCATGCCCGGTCTGCGGCCACCTGCACGGACGGGCGCGCTTCGAGAAGGTCGACCATTCCGGCCTTGGTGATGGGGTCCAGTGCGCAGACGCTCACCCGAACTGGTCGCATATGCTCTCTTCTGTCCACTGTGGATCTTCGATTTGTCAAGAGCCGCAGGGACAAAAAGCGTTGCCCGCATGAGCGAGTGGTGCTCTTGTACGGTGGGAACCGGGTAGCGGCCCGCCTCGGGTGACCCCCACACTCGATGGCGGGTCGCTTCCTTTCCGCGCGGCTCGTGGCGATTCTGGCCCGCCGTGAACGATCCCGGCAACGCGTACGCCCGCGTCCTGCTTCCCCCGCCAGCGGAGACTGGCCGAAGGGGCAAAAACCGGCTCTGACCTGCATTGACGCCACTTTGGCACATTGTGGCGCCAAATTGGCCTTGCCGCGGTGCCATGATGGTGCCATGATGGCATCATGGATTTGACGCCCTTTGTGGACAACGTTCGCCGGGAACTCGCCGTCGCCGCCGAGGCAGGGGGAGCCGAGGCGAGCGCGCTCGCCGAACGCCTGACCGCGCCGCTCGCGTCGGCCATTCGTCTCGCGCTGCTGGACGCGTTGTCCGCCGCGTCGGACGAGATCACCCGTGACCTCGCGCCGGGTTCGGTCGAGGTCCGGTTGCGTGCCGGGGAAGCCAGCTTCGCCGTCGCGCTGCCCGCGGTCGACCAGGCCGAGCCTGTCGCGGCCGCCGCGCCCGAGCCTCCGGCGGCGCCGCTGCCGGAGGACGAAGGAGCGACGGCCAGGATCAACTTCCGGCTTCCGGAACACCTCAAGACACGCGTCGAGGAAGCCGCGGCCGCGCAAGGCCGTTCGGTCAACGCGTGGCTCGTGCGTGCCGCGTCCGCGGCGTTGAACCCGTCGGACCGGGCCACGCCGCCCGTCCCGGAGAGCGGCGGTCACCGCGGTTCGCAGCGCTACACCGGCTGGGTCAGCTAGACCCCGAAGACCAGCACAAACACCGATCACATCACCTTCGAGGGGACAACCATGCCTTCTTTCGCCACCCCGGAACCCATTCTCGCGGACCTCGAGCCGGTCGTCGGCAACGTCCGCATCGTCGCCGGCGACCGCACCGACACGGTCGTCGAAGTGGCCCCGCTCGACGAGAACAACGATTCCGACGTCGACGCGGCGAAGCGGACCGTCGTCGAATTCTCCGGCGGCACACTGACCGTCCGTGCGCCGAAGATGCGCCTGCTCGACTTCTCCAACCGGACGAGGTCGATCGACGTGACCATCGAACTGCCCGCCGGTTCCCGGGTGCAGGGGAGTACCGGGCTCGGTGACCTGACCGTGACCGGGCGGATCGGCGGCTGCCGCTACCGGTCCGGGACCGGGCACATCCACCTCGACCGAACCGGGGAGCTGAAGCTGCACTCCGCGTCCGGGAACATCGTCGTCGAGCACGCCGAGGGCAACGCCGACATCAGCACGAGCTCCGGCCGCGTGCACGTCGGCGGGATCGAGGGCACCGCGGTGGTCAAGAACTCCAACGGGCCCACCACGATCGGGGCCGCCGCCGGTGCGATCCGCATCCGTTCGGCCAACGGCGACATCACCGTCGACAAGGCCGAAAGCGGCGTCGAAGCCAAGACCGCCAACGGTTCGGTCCGGGTGCTCGACGCCGCGCGGGGCACGCTCACCCTCGAGACGTCGTTGGGGGACATCGAGGTCGGCATCCGCGAGGGCAGCGCGGCCTGGCTCGACGTGAACACCCGCTTCGGCCGCGTCATCAACGACATGACCGCCGCCACCGCGCCCGGCGACGCGGCCGACAAGGTCGAAGTCCGCGCCGGTACCTCCGTCGGCGACATCGTCGTCCACCGTTCCTGAAGGGAATACCCATGAGACACCCGGCCATTTCCGCGACCGGACTGCGGAAGTCCTACGGCGACAAGGTCGTTCTGGACGGCATCGACCTGCACGTCCCGACCGGCACCGTCTTCTCGCTGCTCGGCCCCAACGGGGCGGGCAAGACCACCACGGTCAACATCCTGTCCACTTTGGTCACTCCGGACGCCGGTGCGGCGACCATCGCCGGAGCCGATCTGGGCACCGACCCGGACGGCGTCCGCGCCGCCATCGGCCTCACCGGCCAGTTCTCCGCCGTCGACAATCTGCTCACCGGCGAGGAGAACCTGTTCCTCATGGCGGATCTGCACCATCTGCCGCGTCGTGCGGGGCGCAAGCGCGCCGCCGAACTCCTGGAACGGTTCGAACTGTCCGACGCCGCGAAGAAGGCACCGTCCACCTTCTCGGGTGGCATGCGCCGCAAACTCGACCTGGCGATGACGTTGATCGGCGACCCGAAGGTCATCTTCCTCGACGAACCGACCACCGGCCTCGACCCGCGCAGCCGCCGCACGATGTGGGAGATCATCCGTGACCTCGTCGACAGCGGCGTGACGATCTTCCTCACCACGCAGTACCTGGAGGAGGCCGATCAGCTCGCCGACCGGGTCGCCGTCCTCGACGGCGGCCGGATCGTCGCGCTGGGCACGCCCGACGAGCTGAAGCGACGCGTCCCCGGCGGTCATATGCAGCTGAAGTTCCCTGACGCGATTTCCTTGCGTGACGCCACTCGCGTACTTCGAGTGTCCATTTCGGACGAAGAAGCGCTGGCGCTTCGCGTGCCGACCGACGGCACCGTCGCCGCCCTTCGCGCCGTGCTGGACCGCCTCGACGCCGAAGCCGTCGCCGTCGACAGCCTCACCGTGCACACGCCGGACCTCGACGACGTGTTCCTCAGCCTCACCGGTCACCGGACCGACGCCACCAAGGAGATGGCCCGATGAGCACCCTGTCCCTTTCGATGCGCGACTCGGCGACCATGCTGCGCCGCAACATCCGGCATATGCGACGGTATCCGTCGCTCACCCTCATGCTGATCGGCCAGCCGATCGTGTTCCTGCTGCTGTTCGTCTACGTTTTCGGCGGCACGCTCGGGAACGGGCTCGGCGGCGGAGGCGGCAGAGCCGAATACGTCGGCTATGTCACGCCCGCCATCCTGCTCGTGACCGTGTGCAGCGCCGCTCTCGGTACCGCGATCTCCGTGGCGACGGACATGACCGAAGGCATCATCGCGCGGTTCCGCACGATGGCGATCAGCAAGGCGTCGGTGCTGACCGGGCACGTCGTCGGCGCGCTCATCCAGACGACGATCGCCCTCGCCGTGGTCTTCGGGGTCACGCTGCTCATCGGCTTCTCGCCGACGGCGGGAGTCGGCGAATGGTTCGCGGTCGCCGGCCTGCTGTTGCTGCTGACCATCGCGCTCACCTGGCTTTCCGTGGCGCTGGGCTTGGCGGCCAAGAGCGTCGAGACGGCCAGCAACACGCCGATGATCTTCATGCTGCTGCCGTTCCTCGGCAGCGGGTTCGTGCCCACCGACTCGATGCCCGCGTGGCTGCGCTGGTTCGCCGACTACCAGCCGTTCACGCCGGTCATCGAAACCCTTCGCGGATTGCTGCTCGGCACTCCGATCGGCAGCAGCGGCTGGCTCGCGATCGGCTGGTGCGTCCTGCTCTCGGTCGCCGGGTATGTGTGGTCGAAGTCCTTGTTCGCCAAGGAACGCGACCGCTGAACCGGGACCTGAACTGGGGGTCGCCCCGGGCCGGGAACTCCGGCCCGGGGCGCTTGGTCTTTCTCGCGTTTAGTCGACTGATCGCGGGGCTTCGCGCTGAGTGATTCGACGTTTGTGGTCGATTCATCCTTCGGTGTTGTTCGGCGTTTCGCTTCTCGCTTAAAATTACGAACTCGTGTTCGATCTGCCTGTCAGCCACGCCAGCGACGAGCCCTTCGGAATGCCACAGCACTGGCTCGAATGTGCGTGACCGGGCCGATCACGCACGACTGTGTGGATTTCGGGTCATCCAACGCCCCAAAATCCACACAGTCCTGTACGAGAGGGCCGGTCACGACCCGCCCGGACCGGGACCTGCCGCTGACGGACGCGGATCAGCAGGCGAAATCATCCCGCGGTCGCGTCCCGCCGACCAGGAACTCCGTCGCGAGGTCGTTCGCGCACTGGTTGTCCTTGTACAGGTACGCCAGATGTCCGCCCTGGTCGACGGTGACCATCCTGGCCCGGTCGCCGAAGGCTTGACGCAGCTTCCGTGCGCCCGCCGGCGGAGTGGCCGGGTCGCGGAGGTTCTGCACGATCAGGACGTTCGACGGGCCGCGGTCGGTGATCTTCACGGGCGGTTCGATCGGTTCGGAAGGCCAGAACGCGCACGGCGTGATGTTCGCGGCCGCGGCGCCGAACAGCGGGTGGCGGAAGCGGTCGATGGCGACGTTGCGCCGGTAGGTCTCGACGTCCTCCGGCCAGTCGGAGTCGTTGCAGATCACGTGCAGCTGGCTCGCGATGTAGTTGTCCGACGGGTAGCCCGCACTGGACGAGGACGAAGGGACGGGCTTCCCGGTGTCGAGCGCGCGCCAGGTTTCGGCGAGGTGCGGCAGCTTCTTGTCGTAGTAGAGATCGGCGAACGTGACGTGGCGGAACACCTGGCCGTTGTAGCCGTCCGGGCTCGGTGTCCTGTCCAGCCGCGCGGCGAGCTCGAAGTACTTCGCCGTCACCTGCGCCGACGTCCGGCCCAAGCCGTATTCGGGCTTGGAGGCGGCGAACTTCGCGAAGTCCGGGAAGCGGTCTTCGACGCCCTGGCCGAACAGGCGCGAGAAGGAGGCGTCCCAGCCGCCGGGGCCGGTCGCGCTGTCGAGCAGGAACCGGTCGCTGCGCTCGGGGAACAACGACGTGTACACCGAGCCGAGGTACGTGCCGTACGAGATACCGAAGTAGTTCACCTTCCGCTCGCCGAGCGCCTCGCGCACCCGGTCCATGTCGCGGGCGGTGTTGGCGGTGGTCATGTACGGCAGGAGCGGGGCGGTGGCCGAGGAGCCGCATTTCGCGGCGACGGCGGCGACCCGCTGGGCCTCGGTCGTGACGTCGGCCGAGTTCCTGGCGTACGTCGGGATGTTGGTCGGATGCTCCGCGAGGGACAGCCCGCACGTCACCGGCGTGCTGTTGTGGACCCCGCGCGGATCCATCCCGATGACGTCGTAGCTGTCCAGCACCTCCTGCGGGATGTTCAACTTCTTGAGGGTGGCCGGAAAGGCCAGCCCTTCGCCGCCGGGGCCGCCGGTGTTGGTGAGCAGTACGCCGCGGCGCTTCTCCGGTTCGGTGCTCGCCAGCCGGGAGATCGCGATCTCGATGGTCCTGCCGCCGGGGTCGCGGTAGTCCAGCGGGACCTGGATCGTGCCGCACTCCAGTCCGAGGCCCGCCGCCTCTTCCGGGCACGGCCCCCAATTCGGCGCTGTCGACGCGAGCGCCGGGGTCGCCGCGGCCACCAGCACGATGGCGAGAACGGGAAGGAGGGCTTTGCGCATGAGTGTTCCTCCACTTCGGACGGTCATCGGCGCGGCTCCCAGCGGAAGAGCCGCGACGCCAGGACGACGGCGACGACGACCCACGCCAGCGTCGGAGCGAGCAAGAGCAGTGAATCGGTGATGGCCACGCCGCCGTTCCAGGCGTTGACCGCGAGTTCGGTGGCCGAGCCGCCGGGCAGCAGCCGCTTGAGCAAGGTCAGCTCGTCGGTACCGGAGATGCCGACCCAGCTGGCGACGGCGATCACACCGAGACTGACCGGCAAGGTGGTGACCTGGGCGTGCTCGGGGGAGTTGGTCAGGCCCGCGGTGGCCAGGCCGAGGCCGATCATCATGGCGACGCTGGCGAGCACCGCCGCCACCAGCAGGGCGACGTCGGCGGGTGCTCCGGTGATCGCGCCCAGCACGACCATGATCACCGTCACCTGGACGAGCGAGATGACGGTGACCGGCAGCACCAGGCCGGCCAGGATGGACGCGTCACCCGCCGCGGTGGAGCGCAAGCGCTTGAGGAAGAGGTTCTGCCGCCGCGAGGCCAGTGTGGTCACCGCGCTGGTGTAGAGGCCGAACGCGCATACGGTGAACATCACGATCGCCGCGATGTAGCCGAGACTGCCGATCTTGGCGAAGACTTCGTGCTGGTAGACGAAGAACGCGGAGATGGCCAGTGGCATCACGAAGCTGGTGATCAGGACCGAGCGGTTCCGGAAGATCTGGATCAGTTCGCTACGGGCTATCGAAAGCATGAGAGTCCTTTGTGGCTAGTCGTTGTCGATGGCGCGGAACACGTCGTCGAGCCGGGTCGGGCCCGCTTCGAGGTCCCGCAGTTCGACCGCGTTGTCCCGCGCCCACCGCAGCAGGACGTGCAGGTCCTTCTGCAGGCCGAAGGTCTCGATGACGAACTTCCCGTCGTGTTCACGCCTGCCCTGCAGCGGCAACGCCGGAGCCGAGGGCGGCAGGGAGAACCGGATCACGGCGGGCAGCGTCCGCGTGAGTTCGGAGACCGTGCCCTCCTGGTGGAAGGTGCCCCGGTGCATCAGGCCGATGCGGTCGGCGCGCTGCTGGGCCTCTTCCAGGTAATGCGTGGTGAGCACGATGGTCGAACCGTCCTCGCGGAGTTTGTCGACCGCGTCCCACAGCGCGTCCCGGGACTGGATGTCCAGACCTGTCGTCGGCTCGTCCAGGAACACCAGCCGCGGCGAGCCGTACACCGCGGTCGCGAAGTCGAGCCGCCGCTTCTCGCCACCGGAAAGCTGGGACACCTTCGTGCCGGCCTTGCGGGTCAGGTCCACGATGCCGAGGACCCGTTCGAGCCGGTCCGTGCGCCGGGTCAGGCTCCCGATCAGGCGGATCGATTCCTTCACCGTCAGATCCGGGGAGAAACCGCTCTCCTGCAACATGATGCCCATCTCGGGGCGGACGGCGGCGCGGTCCCGCGGGCTCTTGCCCAGCACGCGCACCGTGCCCGACGTCGGGTTCCGGTGTCCTTCCAGGGTTTCCAGGGTCGAGGTCTTCCCGGCGCCATTCGTGCCCAGCAGGGCGTAGAACTCGCCCTGCCGGACCTGGAAGGACAGGTCCTTCACGGCGTGGAAGTCGCCGTACTTGAGGTTCAGGCGGTCAACGTCGATTGCTGTCGAAGTCATGGCACGATTTCAGCCGCTCGGCCGCGCGCCGACCAGTGCGGTCACGTCATGATCGGATATGACGTGGTGTCACTGTTGTCCGCGGCGGCGGAGGGCCGATACTGGACTCATGTCTGATGTGGACAGCGAGCCGGCGAAGGGAAAGCTGCGCAGGCTCAACCTCACCATGTTCTTCCCGCTGCTGGTCGTCGGCGGGGTGATCGTGGTCGTGTCCGACGCGCGGACCTGGTGGCACGCGGTCGTCCTGGGCGTGGGCGTGCTGGCGGCCATGGTGGCCTTCGTGCGGTGGGCGGCGGGCGAGGTCCTGCGGGTGGCGATCCCGTGCCTGGTCGTCACGGCGGCCGTGTGGCCGTTCTCGGTGCTGGTGGCAGGCGGGAGTTCGTCGTTCTTCGGCGTCTTCCTCGTGGGTTCCCTGGTCGTTCCCCAAATGCCCCGCCACCGGATCGCGGCGGCCGTCGCGCTGGTCGCGTACGTCGCGGGGGTGGGTGCGCTGAGATTGCTGGTCTCCCACGAGGACGTCTCCGGTGAGCTGGTCAGCTTCGTGTTCGTCCCCGCGGCGATCACCGCCGTCGTGCTCGGGCTCATGTTCCCCAACAAGCGGTTCTACGACGTCGTCAAGGAGCTCGAAGAGTCGCGCGAGCGGGAGGCGGAATTGGCCGTGATCAGGGAACGCGTCCGGTTCGCGAGCGACCTGCACGACATCCAGGGCCACACGCTGCACGTGGTGAAGCTCAAGGCCGCGCTCGCCAGGAAGCTGGTGGACATCGACGCCGAGCGGGCCAAACAGGAACTGGGGGAGATCCACGCGCTCGTGGCCGACACGATCACCCAGACGAAGGAACTCGCCTACGCCCAGCGCCGGCTCAACCTTTCCGCCGAACTGGAGAACGCGAGGAACCTTTTCGAAGCCGCGGGGATCCGCGTGCGCGTCAACCGGGAGGCGGACGTCGATCCGGCGGCGGGCAGGCTGCTCGGCCAGGTCCTGCGCGAGACCACGACCAACATCCTGCGCCACGCGCAGGCCACCCGCGTGCGGATCACGCTGTCGGAATGGAGCATCAGTATCGTCAACGACGGTGCCCAGCGAGCGCCGCTGCCCGAACTCCGGGGGCTGGCCGCGCTCGAACAGCGTGTCGTCGCGGACGGTGGTGAACTGACGGTGCAACAGGAAGACGGGCAGTTCGTGACGGCCGCGTCCTTCCCGGGCGGGGAGGAACGATGACCACGGTCGTGCTCGCTGACGACGAAGCCCTGCTGCGCAAGGCGATGGCCGCGTTGCTCCCGCTCGAAGGCGAGATCACTGTCCTGGCCGAGGCGGAGAACGGCGAAGAAGCCGTCGAGGCCACCTTGCGGCACGAGCCCGACGTTCTCGTCATCGACCTCGAAATGCCCGGGGTGGACGGGCTGGGCGCGGTCGCGGAGATCCGCCGCACCCGGCCGAACCAGGTCATCCTCATGCTGACCCGGCACGCGAAGCCCGGGGTACTCCGCAAGGCCCTCAAACTCGGTGTCCAGGGCTTCGTGAGCAAGGCCGCCGAGCCGTCGCACATCACGTTCGTCATCGGCACCCTGCATCAGGGCAAACGCTGGATCGACCCCGACGTCTCCGCGCTCGCCGTCGTCGACGACTGTCCCCTGACCGAGCGGGAGCTGGAAGTGCTGCGGGTGACCAGCGAGGGCTATTCCGTCGCCGAGATCGCCGCCCAGCTCCACCTCGCGCAGGGCACGGTGCGGAACTACCTCTCGAACGCCATGCAGAAGACCCAGACGCAGACCCGGCACCAGGCCGCGAGGTACGCCCGCGAACACGACTGGCTCTAGCGCGCCCGCACATGAGCGCGTTCACCCTGCGGTCCGAAAAGGACAAGGGTTTCGACGGCCTTCCCGTCGGCCGAGCCGAGCCAATGCGGCAGCGCGGTGTCGAACTCGGCGGCCTCGCCGGGCGGCAGGACCATGTCGCGGTCGCCGACCACCAGCCGCAACCGTCCATTGAGGACATACACCCATTCGTAACCGCCGTGGGTCTGCGGCGTGGGCTCCGCCGGTTCGGCCCGGCTGGGGATGAGCATCTTGAACGCCTGCACCCCGCCGGCCCGCCGGGTGAGCGGCAGGAACGTCATGCCGTGGCGGTGGATCGGCTGGAGGTGGATGCGCGGATCGCCGGTCCGGGGAGCGCCGACGAGGTCGTCGAGCGGCACGCCGTGCACGCGGGCCAGCGGCAGCAGTAGCTCCAGCGTGGGACGGCGGCCACCGCTTTCCAGCCGCGACAAGGTGCTTTCCGAGATCCCGGTCGTCGCCGACAGCTCGGCCAGGGTCAGGCCCCGGTGTTTGCGCAGCGCCCGCAGCCGGGGACCGACCGCGTCGAGCACCTCGTCCGTCTCGTCCATGTCGCCGATCTTGCCAGGTCGGCAAGTTTTCGTGCCAATTCGGATGCTCCGGGGCGAAGGTGGCGGTCATGAACGCGACGGAATTCTGGGACGAACTCTACGAACGGAGCGTCGCCGAAGCACCGAAGGTGAACGCGAGACTGGCCGAGATCGCGGGCCCGCTGGCCCCGGGCACCGCGCTCGACCTTGGCTGCGGTGGCGGGGGAGACGCGTTGTGGCTGGCCGCGCGAGGGTGGCGAGTGACCGCGGTGGACATCTCCGGAGCGGCCGTGCGCTCGCTCCAGGCACGCGGCGCGCCGATCACAGCGCTCCGCGTCGATCTCGCCGACGATTTCCCTGACGGCGCCTTCGACCTGGTGTCGGCGCAGTACTTCCACACACCGTTCGAACTGGACAGGGCCCGCGTCCTGCGCACCGCCACGGGCTCGGTGAATCCCGGCGGGCGGCTGGTCGTGGTCGACCACGGCTCCGCCGCGCCCTGGTCGTGGGACCAGGACGCCGAGTACCCCACTCCCGGCGAGGTGGCGGCCGAACTGGAGCTCGACCCGATGGACTGGTCGATCGACCGCGCGGAGGCGGCGGAGCGCCTGGCCACCGGCCCGGCGGGCCGGACCGCGACCGTCATCGACCACGTCCTGGTGCTCCGGCGGGCCGGGCGATGAGCCGTAAACGCGACGCCGGGCCGCCTGCGACGGGTGCCGGGGAGAAGGACGTCCTCGCCGGGTTCCTCGACTATCTCCGCGCCGCGGTCATGGCCAAGGCCGAAGGGGTGCCGGAAGACCGCGCCCGCACTCCCGGCGTGCCGTCCGGCACGAATCTGCTGGGCCTGGTCAAACACCTGACCCACGTCGAACGCCACTGGCTGCTCGGCCACCGCGTCACCGACTGGAAGGCCACGTTCCAGCCGGGGCCGGACGACACGACAGCGTCGATTCTCGCCGCCTACCGGGAAGCCGTCGCCGCGGCGAACGCCGAGATCGCTTCCTGGGACGAACTCGCCGCGACCGGACCCCGCCGGGGATCACGGCGCTGGACGCTGACCCACCTGATCGAAGAAACCGCACGGCACGCCGGACACGCCGACATCCTGCGCGAACTGATCGATGGCGCCACCGGGCGCTGAAACGGAGATCCCCATGTTCCACCGAGCTGCCGCGTTCGTCTCGGCCCTCGTCCTGCTGACGGCCTGCGGTTCGCCCCCGGCCGCCGCCCCGCCCTACGAGAACGTCACCCGCGGCGACGCGGCGTTCGCTCGGCAGTTCCGGCACGAGTTCGCCGACGTCGACGGCGTGAAGATGCACTACGTCACCGGTGGCAAGGGCGCCCCGCTCGTCCTGCTGCACGGCTGGCCGCAGACCTGGTACGGCTGGCACCGGGTCATGCCCGCGCTGGCCGAGCACTTCACGGTGTACGCCCTCGACCTGCCCGGTCTCGGCGACAGCGCGGGCTCGCCGCCCAGCTACGACAAGGCCACCCTTGCCCGCTATGTGCACGGCCTCGTCGCCGGACGGCTCGGCCTGCGCGACGTCCGGATCGCCGGGCACGATCTCGGTGCCGCGGTCGCCTTCCAATACGCGGCGCAGTTCCCCGGCGATCTCACCAAACTCGCGTACCTCGATCTGCCATTGCCTGGCCCCGCGCTCGACGCGACGGCCTACCGGAACCTGAGCTGGCACATCGCCTTCCACTCGCAGAAGACGGTTCCCGAAGCCGTCGTCGGCGACGACGTCCGCGAGTACCTGTCCCTGTTCTATCCGCAGGTCGCCTACTCGGGGACGGCTTTCGGCGGACCAGGGGCGCCGTCGCCGTTCGACGACGCCGAGATCGACGAGTACGCCCGCACCTACACGAGGCCGGAGGTCCTGCACGGCGGTTTCGAGCTCTACCGCACGCTTGCGCAGGACGCGACCGCGAACGCCGGCGCGAAGCCCATCACGACTCCCACCCTGCTTATGACCGCGGAAGGATTGCTCGAGCCGCAGAAGGCCACCCTGGCGCCTCGCGTCGCCGACCTGGCTCGCGCCGTCGAGGTGCCGAGGGCGGGCCATTGGCTCGCCGAGGAGAATCCGGAGTTCGTGAGCGCCGAACTGGTCGGCTTCCTGAAGTAGGACAACGTGGTTGCCCGGGATCGACGGTTTTTGCGATGCTTCCCGCATGTCCACGCTGGAAGTCCTCAACCACCCGTTCCGCGAGCAGTTCGAGGTCTTCCTCGACGAGCACCGTCGTGTTCTCGACGAGTCGCTGGAAGGGCTGACCGAGGAGGAGGCCCGCCGGTCACTCGTCCCCTCCCGGACGACCCTGCTCGGGTTGGTGAAGCACGCGACCTTCGTGGAGAAGGTGTGGTTCGACGAAGCCGTCACCTGCCGCCCGCGTACCGAGATCGGCCTCCCCGCCACGCCCGACGAGTCGTTCATCCTCGACGAGGAGGACACGATCGCCACGGTGCGGCAGGCGTATCGCGAGGCCTGCGAGGCGTCGCGGAAGGCGGCGGCCGCCCTCGGCCTGGACGACCTGCTCCACGGGAACCGGCGCGGCCCGCTTCCGCTGCGCTGGGTCTACCTGCACGTGCTGCGTGAGCTCGCTCAGCACGGCGGCCACGCGGACATCCTGCGCGAGCAGATCCTCAGTTCCCGGTAGACGACGATGACCGGGGAGCGGTCGCTCCCCGGTCATCGCGCGTCGTTCGTCAGGAACGGGTCAGCGTGACCCCGTACTTGTTCGCCGCGTCCACGACGGGCTGGTAGTAGGAGTACGAACCCGTGGCGTTGGAGCCCTGGTTCCAGCCGCAGTCGTGACCGTCGGCGGGGCCGCCGGAGGTCATGCCCTGCGCGGTGTTGCCCGCGATGTAGGCGCCGCCGCTGTCACCGCCCTCGGTGCAGACGGTCGACTTCGCCAGCCCGGTGGTGGCGACGCTTTCGCCGCTGTAGCGGACGGTCTGGTTGTACGCGGTGATCTTGCCGCAGGTCCAGCCGGTGGTGTTGCCCGCCTTGCACAGCGTGGTGCCGACCGGTGCCTTCGAGCTGCCGGTGATCCGCACCGTGGTGCCCATGCGGGTGTCCACGTAGCCGCGGCCGGTGTCCTCGGCGTCGATGTCCATCAGGCCCATGTCGGCCGACGGGAACTGGGTGGCCACGCCGCGGCCGATGTGGACGCCGTTGCGGTTGAGGATGTCCGGGTTGCCTTCGACGCAGTGTCCCGCGGTGAGCATCACGTTGTTGCCGCTGCTGGTGGTGCCGGGGAAGCCGAGCGAGCAGTTGGTGCCGGGGACGAGGTCCATGATCTGGCCGGGGATGACGTCGGCCTGCGTGGTGTTCCCGTTGGCGACACCGGTCTGGACCGACACGCCCGGCAGCGCCGTGAGACGGCGGACGAGGGCGCTGTCGGCGCCCGGCTGCACGGTGACGACGACCTGGTCGGCCGCGAGTTCCGGACCCCAGGACTGGACCTGCCCGACGTCCTTGCCGATCACCGTGCCGACCTTGGCGGACAGGGCGTTCAGCGCGTTCTCGCCGCGGGCGCCGGTGCGCGGGGTCAGCCCGGCCGAGCGCAGCTCCTTGGCCGAGCCGGCGTCGGCGTTCACCACGAGGGCGCCGGCGTCGTCGAAGTACGCGCCGTCCGTGTGGAGGCCGCGGGTTCTGATGCTGTCCAGCGATGCGATCAGGTTCTTTTCGTGGTCCAGCTTCTGGGCGGCCTGAAGCGGGCTGACCTTGAGCTGGGCGGCGAGCGTTTCGAGCATCGTCTGGTCGTAGGCGGTGACCGGCGCGGCGGTCGCCGGCACGGCGAGCGCGCCGATTCCGGCACAGACACTCAGCAGGGTGAGCATGACGGGTCCGCGAATTCGCATGCGAATTTCCTTCGATAAGGAGGGAACGACGAACCGCCGGAATATGTTCGGAAAGCGCAGGGGACCGGGCGGTTCATCTCGACGTCACGCACAGTACGAGCGCCCGTACGGCATGCCGTAGCGCCGAAAGTAGGATCCGTGATCACGGACCTACTTTCGTATGCGGAAAACGTGGAATGCCCGCGTATTCAATTGCGCGAAGGTGTCATTGGCGCAAAAGTGTCAGTGCGCGCCGGTATGGTCGAGATAGCTCTCCAGCGCGGCGGCACCGGAGAGCAGGGCGCGGCCCCTGGCCGAGAGACGCGAGTGCCAATCGCGCAGCGTCGACTCCAGCGGAACGACCCCGCCTGCCGAACGGACCTGGTCGAGCACCGGCGCGATTCGCTCCAGGAGATAGCCGCCGCGTCTGAGCTGATGGGTCAGTTTCGCGTCGCGCACGTCGGCCGCGCTGTAGACGCGATAGCCGGTCTTCGGGTCGCGTTCGGGCCGCAGAAGACCCGCTCGTTCCCATTCGCGCAGGGTGGCGGGCCGGACGCCGAGCTTCCGGGCCAGCGGGCCGACGAACATCTCGCCCCGCTCCTGCGCCACAGGCTCGAGATCGCGGAGCGCGGCCGCGACGGCCTGAAGGGTGCGGCGATCGTCGAGCAACTGGGCGTGGCTTTCGTCGATGAGCCGGAGAGCTTCCTCGACCGCGTCCTGGTTGACCGCCCGCATGATCGACGTCGCCGTCGCGTGGCCATGCCCTGGCACGAGGGCGAGGAACGCGCGCAAGGCTCGCGCGTGCAGTGGCGTGTAGGTGCGATAGCCCTGCGGACCGCGTTCGGCGGCGGGCAGGATGCCGTCCGCCTCGTAATTGCGGACGGCTTGCGTGGACAGGCCGTGCTCGCGCGCCAGGTCGACCGGCCTGAGCCGCTCACGGGGTTGAAGGTTCCGGCCCACCGCCCAACGATATTCGCTCCGCTAGCCGCGAGAGGAATCCGCCCGTCGTTCGTAACGGGCCCGAGCCAGCCGGTACGCGGTTTCCAGCAGTTCGCGGACGGCCGTTTCGGTCTTCGACGCCGGGTTCACCACCGCCACCCAGCCCGCGGTCCCGTACACGGGGTGGGCGATCAGGGTGTCGGTGCCGGAGGCGTCGGCCGGGGTCGTCTCCTTGGGGGTGTGGCCGAGCCGCCGGGTGAACTCCTCCTTGCCGGCGTGGACGTTCACGCGGAACGTGCCCAGGCGGTCCAGCCGCGAGCTCTCGTCGCCGGGGTAGTTCTTGGTCACGATCGTCGCGAAGGGCTGGACGTTCGTCGGGACGACACCGTCGGGCGAGTAATAGAAGAACGCGTCGCCCCAGCTGAGTTCCGGCCATTCGTCGCCAGGGCCAGGGGTGAGGGTCAGGACGCCGTCGAGGCCCGATACGAGGCCGATGATCTCTTCGATGGTCATGTGCTCAAGCGTGGCATTAAAGTGCTTGTGGAGGGTTCGAGCGGGTTTTCGACGGAGTGCAGGTGCCAAGTCTCAAATCGATGCGCACGGCCGAGGTCGCGCGCCTGGCGGGGTACTCCGTCCAGCAGGTGCGCAACCTCGAACGCGACGGCGTGCTCCCGGCGGCGTCGCGGACGGCCTCGGGCTACCGGACCTACGGCGAGATCCACCTCCGGTCCGCGCTGGCCTACCGCGCGCTCGCCGCCGGGGTCGGGCCGGTCGAGGCCAAGAAGATCGTCCGCGCCGTGCACCGGGATCCCCTCCCCGCCGTGCTCGCGCTTCTCGACGCCGCCCACGCCGGGCTCGACGCCGAACGCACGGATCTCCGGGAGGCCAGGGAAGCCGTCCGGGTGATCTCCCGCGAGCCGATCGAAGACGTGCGCGGGTCGGACTCGATGGGCGTCTCCGAGCTCGCGTCGGCGCTCGGCGTGCGCCCGTCGACGCTGCGGCACTGGGACACGGAACGGCTCGTCGTCCCCGGCCGCGATCAGCGGGGGACGCGGCGGTACACGCCTTCCCAGGTGCGGGACGCGCGGATCGTGCAGCAGCTACGGCTGGCCGGTTACCGCGTCGCGCCGCTTCGTGCCTTGATGCCGGAACTGCGGCGCTCTCGGCGGCTGGAGGACGTCGCGTCCGCGCTCGCCGCCAGGGACGCCGGGATCACGGCGCGCTCGCGGGCGCTTTTCGACGGCACCGCCGAGCTTTCCCGCGTCGTGAGTGGTAAGGACGGTTAGTGCCAAGGGTGTCTTAGGTACCTACTGGATGTGGTGGCAGTTGGTCGCAGGTCCGTGAAGGCCTCCATGTACTTCAGGGGCGAGCAAGGGCGGCGGTGGCAGGGTGGGGCACGTCTCGTGAGTGGTGAGGACGGTTAGAACCGTCCTTGCCACTCACGAGGTCTCAGCGCGTGCAGCGCCAGAAGACCGTCGCCGTGTAGGGCGAGATGACCAGCTTGAAGTATCCCTCGCAGTCGGTGAACCCGGCCCGCTCCGCCTGGGTCCTGGCGTCGTGGCGGGCGTAGAAGAGCGCGAGGCCGAAGTCGCTCGACCCGTGCCCGACGAATTCCCTGGTCTCCTGGACACTCGCCGCTGCGGGGGTGGCGATCGTGCCCATCATGGCGGCCGCGCCGAGCAGCGCGAGCAACGTTTTCCTCATGCCGGCCACGCTAGGGCCGGAACGGTGCGCGATTCGCCCACTGGATGGACGGTTCCGCGGCCTCCGTCCGTCGCAGCCGGGTTCGTACGGGCCGCGAAACGGCTATCGTCGCGGCATGTCTTCTCGCAAAGTGGGAACCCAGCGGGCCTTCGACGCGGCCGCCGCCGATTTCGCCTCGCTCGGCAGGCATCTCTGGGAACCGATCGGCGCCGCCACGGTGGCGGCCGCCGGAATTGGTGAAGGAGACCGCGTCCTCGACGCCTGCTGCGGCACCGGAGCGTCGGCGATTCCCGCGGCGCGTGCCGTCGGTGCCGGTGGCGTGGTGGACGCGATCGATCTTTCGGGGCCGATGATCGGCGAACTGCGCCGCCTTTCGGCCGAGCTGCCGCAGTTGCGCGCGCACGAGGCCGACGCGACGGCGTGGGACACCGGCGATTACGACGTCGTGCAATCCGCGCTCGGCATCTTCTTCTTTCCCGACATGACGGACGGCGCCGAGCGGCTGATCGGCCGGGCCCGGTCCGGCGGCCGGGCCGTGTTCACGATCTGGCGCCGCGGGTCCATGGTGACGGCCGGCCGCCATCTCGGCCGCGCGGTGGCTGCGGTGACCGATTCCCCGCCGCCGGAGCGTGAGCCGGGCTTGATCGACCGCGTCAACCAAGCCGGTCCCTACTCCGAATGGCTTTCCGGGCGGCGTCTGTCCGATGTGGACGTCGTGGTGAACGAGCTGCGGCTGGCCATGACACCGGAGATCGCGTGGCTGGTCGTCATCGGCTCCGGATTCCGCGGACTGCTTGACGACCTCGAACCCGGCGTCGTCGAACAGGTGCGTGAGCGCTACCTCGATTCGCTGCTGGCCGAAGGCGTGACCGAACTCGATGCCACCACGCTGATCGGCTCCGGCACCGTCCGCTGACGACCGCGCCCGCTTCGGTGTACAGTCGTTCACTCAAACCGGGTGAACGGCGGGACACGGGTGCGACCAGACAACAACGACTCCTCTGTTCGGGGCCGAGGGCAGGGGCCGTTCGGCTCTTGGCTGCTCGGCCCGCTCGACCAGGATTCGGCCGTGTTGCGCCGTCGCGTCCAAGGGCTGCTCACCGGGACGCTGATCGCGACCAACGTCATCGGCGCGCTGGTCGTGGTCGGGCTGGCGGCGCTGCTCATGCCCGCGCCCGGTATGTCCGGCGACCTCGTCCGCGTGACCGCGATCGCGGTCCCCGTCTACGTGGTCTCCGCCGTCGTCGTGGGCGCGCTGTGGGGCACCCGCGGCGCGCTGCGGACACTGCGCTGGGCCGCCGACGGCCGGACGCCGAGCGACGAGGAGCGCGTGGCCAGCCTTCGTGTCCCGTTGCGCCTGACGCTGGTCCAGGCGGTGTTGTGGGGCGTCGCGACGGCGGTGTTCGGTGTGCTGGCCGCGCTGGTGCAGCCGCGGGTCGTGCTCACCGAGCTGCTCGTGGTCGCGTTCGCGGGGATCGTCGTCTGCGCGATCGCCTACCTGGCCGGGGAGTTCATCCTGCGGCCGTACGCGGCCCTCGCCCTCGCGGGCACCTCGCCGGACCGGCCGCTCAGCGGCGGGGTCAACCTGCGGATGCTGCTGTTCTGGTGCCTCGGCACCGGGGTGCCGGTGGCCGGGCTGGTGGTCACGGCGGTGCTGGCGTGGGTGCGCGGCGACGTGTCGACCACGAAGCTCGCCATCTCGGTCATCGCGCTCGGCCTCGTCGTGCTGGTCTTCGGTCTCCTGGTGACTGTGTTCACCGCCCGCGCCGTGGTGAACCCGATCCGGTCGGTGCAGCACGCGCTGGGCCGGGTCCGGGCCGGTGACTTCGCCGTGGAGATCCCGGTCTACGACGGCACCGAACTCGGTCTGCTGCAAGCGGGTTTCAACGGGATGGCCGTCGGTCTCGCCGAACGCGAACGCTTGCGCGACCTGTTCGGCAGGCACGTCGGCGAGGACGTCGCGAGCGAGGCGATGCGCACGTCGACCGAACTCGGCGGCACGGTGCGGACGGTGTCGGTCTTGTTCGTCGACCTGATCGGTTCGACGGCGCTGGCCGCCAGCCGTCCGCCCGAAGAGGTCGTCGGCCTGCTCAACCGGTTCTTCGCGGTGGTGGTCGACGAGGTCGACCGCAACCACGGGCTGGTCAACAAGTTCGTCGGTGACGCCGCGCTGGCGATCTTCGGCGCACCTGTTCGGCTGGAGGACCACGCGACCCTCGCGCTGTCCGCGGGCCGGGCGATTTCGCGCAGGCTGGCGGCGGAGGTACCCGAATGCCCGGCGGGGATCGGCGTGGCGACGGGTGAGGTGGTCGCCGGGAACGTCGGCGACCCGCGGCGGTTCGAGTACACGGTGATCGGCGATCCGGTCAACGAAGCCGCCAGGCTGACCGAACTGGCGAAGAACGTCGAAGCCCGGTTGCTCGCTTCGTGGACGGCGATCGAGTCGGCGGCCGAGGGCGAGGCTGCGCACTGGAGGGCGACGGAGGACGTCACCCTGCGAGGCCGCACCCGGCCCACCACACTCGCGACACCCGAGTCCTGACCCGTCAGGCGAATTCGAGCGGCAGGCTTTCGAGGCCGCGCAGCGTCACTTGCTTCACCCAGACCGGATCCGCGGTCCGGTGGAAGGCGCGGCCGGCGCCGAGCAGCGCCTCGAACAGGGTGCGGCCCTCCAGTCGCGCCAGCGGGGCGCCGAGGCAGAAGTGGATGCCTTGCCCCAGCGCGAGATGTCTCGGCGAGGGACGGCCGACGTCGAAGCGGTCCGGGTCCTCGTGCGCGCGCGGGTCGCGGTTGGCCGCTCCCAGCAGCACGACCGTCTGTGCGCCCTCGCCGACGGACTGGCCGCCGACGGTCGTGTCCCGCAGCGCGAGCCGCGTGGTCAGCTGGACGGGAGAGTCGTACCGGAGCATCTCCTCGACCGCGTTCGGGATCTTCGAGCGGTCTTCGGCCAGTTCCCGGTGCTGGCCCGGATGGTTCAGCAACGCGAGGATCCCGTTGCCGATCAGGTTGGTCGTCGTTTCGTGCCCGGCGACCAGCAGGAGCATCGCGGTGATCACCAGTTCGCCTTCGCTGAGCCGGTCGCCCTCGTCGGACACCGACACCAGATCGGAGAACAGGTCGCCGGTCGGCCGCCTCCGCCGTTCCTTCGCCAGCTCGCGGAAGTAGGCGACGAATTCGCGCCGGGCGGCGACGGCCGCGGCGACGGTTTCCTTCGCGATCAGGAAAGAGGGGTCGAGCGCGCGCCCCATGGCGTGCGACCAGCCTTCGAAGCGGTCGCGGTCGGCCAGCGGTACCCCGAGCAGCTCGCTGATGACCACGACCGGCAACGGCTTCGCGACCTCGGTTATCAGGTCGAATTCGCCCATTTCGAGCGCTTTCGACACCAGTTCCTTCGCCAGTTCTTCGATCCTCGGGGCGAGCTGCTCGACCATCCTCGGCGTGAACGCCTTGGAGACCAGCCGCCGCAGCCGCGTGTGATCGGGCGGGTCGAGCGCGAGGAACGACCGGATCACCCGGCCCTGCTCGTCGACCGGCTCGTTCTCGTGCGGATCCGGCAGTACCTCGGGCTCCGAGTGCCCGAACGCGGGGTTCTTCAGCAGCGCCGATGCCTCTTCGAACCCGCTGACCACGAAGAACCGGTCGGCGGCCTCGAACACCGGGCCGCGGGCGAAGACCTGGCGGTAGAACGGATACGGATCGGCTCTGGTCTCCGGTGCGAGCAGGTTTTCGAGCATGATCCCGATCCTATGCGCGACGGCGTTCTCGCCTGCGCGAAAGTATCGGCATGACTGTCGACGCGATGATCGAAGACCTCAGGACCCTCGTCGAGATCGAGTCGCCTTCGGGGGACATCGAGGCTTTGACGGCGTCGGCCGAGGCGCTCGCCGCCCTCGTCGAGGCTCGACTCGGTGGAACGGCGAGCCTGGTGGAGAGCGCGGCGGGACCGCACGTCCGGTGGTCCGGCGGCGGCGAACCGCGCGTGCTGATCCTCGGGCACCACGACACCGTGTTCCCGGTCGGCACGCTGGCCCGCCGACCGTTCGCGGTGACCGGCGGCCGGGTGACCGGACCCGGGGTGTTCGACATGCTCGGCGGGCTGGTGCAGGCGATCCACGGCCTGGCCGCGCTCGGCGACAGGACCGGGGTCGAGATCCTGGTGACGGCCGACGAGGAGACGGGCTCGCACGAATCCCGCGCGCTCATCGAGGAGCGCGCCCGCGCGTGCGGCGCGGTGCTCGTGTTCGAAGGAGCGGCCGACGGCGGCGGCCTCAAGATCGGCCGCAAGGGCTGTGGCACGCTCGAGGTCGTCGTCACCGGCCGGGCGTCGCACGCCGGCCTCGAGCCCGCGGCCGGGGTCAACGCGCTGACCGAAGCCGCGCATCAGGTGCTGGCGATCGCCGCGCTCGACCGGCCCGAGGCCGGGACGAGCGTCACCCCGACGGTCGCCTCGGCGGGAACGGCGAGCAACGTCGTGCCCGCGTCCGCGACCGTCGTGGTCGACGTGCGGGTCGAGTCCGCCGAGGAGAAGGAGCGCGTCGAAGCCGGGTTCGCCGCGCTCACCCCGCGCCTGCGAGGGGCGGAACTCGTGGTGCGGGGCGGGATCCACCGGCCGCCGATGCCCGAGTCGGCGGCCGCGGACCTCTTCGCCGTCGCGCGACGGCTGCTGCCCGGAGTCGCCGGGGTGGCCGTCGGCGGCGGGAGCGACGGCAACCTCACGGCCGCGATCGGCGTCCCGACCCTCGACGGGCTCGGCGCCGTCGGCGGCGGCGCGCACGCCGATCACGAGTACCTGCTGGTCGAGTCGATGGTGGAACGGGCAGAGCTGGCCGCCGGGCTGGTGAAGGCGATCCGGGGCCACTGATCGCCGCGCATTCAGTCGACTGACTGCGGGACTTCGGTCTCGCGGGCGGCAAGGGATGAAGGTCGAGTTTCCTACCCTCAGGGTAGTGAAGGAGGCCTTCACGGACTGGCCGGGCATCCCACCGCCGCATTCAGTCGACTAAGCGCGAGGGGTGACTCGCCAGTTCTTGCCCGATTTCGGGCAAGAACTGGCGTTTCGATAGCCCGATGTGCATGATGGGCTCCGTGGAGGACGCGGACATCGTCGAGCAGGTGGCCTTGTCGACGGGTCTGTCGACGGCCATCGCCGCCCGTGTCGTCGAGGACGTCCTGGCGTTCTACCGGCAGCCGGTCGAGCAGTACGTCCGTGAGCGGCATGCCCGGTTGCAGGCCGATGGCAGGAAGAACCCGGAGATCTTCCCCCGTATCGCCGGCGAGTTGAGCCGTCGTCTCGTCGCGCCTCCCGACCTGTCCGAGCGGCAACTGCGCCGCATCGTCTACGGCTGACGGAACACGCCCGTCCGTTTTCTTTTGTGAGGTTGACTCGTCATGTGCGGAATCGTCGGCTACATCGGCGGCCAGAACGCCGCCCCGATCCTGATCGAGGGGCTGACGCGGCTGGAGTACCGCGGCTACGACTCGGCCGGGATCTCCGTCCTGGGCGGTAAAGGCGCCCAGGTGCACCGGATCGTGGGGCGAGTGCGGAATCTGACGGCCGCGCTGCCCAAGCGGCTCGCGGGCAAGGTCGGCATCGGGCACACGAGGTGGGCGACGCACGGCCCGGCGACCGAGGCGAACGCCCATCCGCACGTCTCCGAGGACGGCCGGATCTCCGTGGTGCACAACGGGATCATCGACAACGCCGACGCGCTGCGCGAGCAGCTCACCCAGGCCGGGGTGACGCTGTCGTCCGAGACCGACACCGAGGTGCTCGCCCACCTGATCGCGCGGTCGAGCGCCAAGACACTGGAAGACGCGGTCGTCGAGGCCGTCTCCCGCGTCACCGGTACTTACGCCATCGCCGTGACCGACACCGGGCACCCCGACCGGGTCGTGGTCGCGCGGAACGGTTCGCCGCTGATCATCGGCGTCGGCGACCGGGAGATGTTCGTGGCCAGTGACCTGTCCGCGCTGGTCCGGCACACCTCGCAGGTGGTGCACCTCGACGACGGCGAGTTCGCCAGCGTCTCGGCCACCGGCTACCGCACCTTCACCGTCGACGAGAGTGACACCGGCAAGGCCGCGACGGCGATCGACATCCAGGCCGACGACCTCGACCTCGGCGGGCACCGGCACTACATGTACAAGGAGATCCAGGAACAGCCGGAATGCCTGGAGCGGATGATCCGCGGACGGCTGGACGACCGGTTCGGAGTGTCCCGTTTGGACGGTCTGAACCTGACTCCCCGTGATCTGCGCGGCTTCGCGAGGGTGAAGATCCTCGGCTGCGGTTCGGCGTACTACGCGGGCCAGATCGGTGCCACCATGATCGAGGACCTGGCGCGGGTCCCGGCCGACGCGGAGGCCGCGTCCGAGTTCCGTTACCGCAACCCCATCATCGAAGCGGACACCCTCTACATCGCGGTCAGCCAGTCCGGCGAGACGGCGGACACCGCGTTCGCCGTCGAAGAGGTCAAGCGCAAGGGCGGCCGGGTGGTCGGCCTCGTGAACGTCGTGGGATCGACGATCGCGCGGGCCTGCGACGGTGGCCTGTACCTGCACGCCGGCCCGGAGATCGCCGTCGCGTCGACCAAGGCGCTCACCAACATGGCCGTCGGGTTCGCGATGATCGCGCTGGCGCTGGGCCGCGTCCGCGATCTGTCCAACGCGGACGGACAGCGCATCGTCGCGGCACTCCGCGCGCTGCCGAAGCAGGTCGCGGCCATCGTCGAGGCGGAGGACCGGATCGCCGAGCACGCCAAGATCTGCGCGGACGCGCGGAGCCTGTTCTTCATCGGCCGGGTCCGCGGCTTCCCAGTGGCACGGGAGGGCGCGCAGAAGTTCAAGGAGATCTCGTACCGGCACGCGGAGGCATACCAGACCTCGGAGCTCAAGCACGGCCCGCTCGCGCTGATCGACGAGGAGCTGCCGACGGTCGCGATCGTGCCGTCCGACGACCTCGCCGACCGCAACCTGGCCGCGATGCAGCAGATCAAGGCGCGCAAGGGGCAGGTGCTGGCGATCACCCACGACGACGTGGACTTCGGCGATCTCGACGTGCCGCGGTTCGTGGTCCCGCGATCGGAGCCGGAACTCGACCCGATCCTGCTCACCATTCCGCTGCAACTGCTGGCCTACCACGCGGCGCTGATCCTCGGTCACGACATCGACAAGCCGCGTAACCTCGCGAAGTCCGTCACCGTGGAATGATCTCCTGAGCCGTCGAAGGGGTCCGACATGAGGCAGTACCTGCTCGCCGTCCAGCTCGACGAGAGCGAACGGGACGCGCCCGAGGAAGAGGTCCGGGCGATGCTGGCCAGGACGGGCAAGGTCACCGACGAGATGAAGGCCGCCGGGTCCTGGGTCTTCGTGGGCGGTCTGGAGCACTCGGACGTCTCCACGGTCGTCCGCCCCGAAGGCGGCACGATCACGATCACCGACGGGCCGTTCGCCGAGACGAAGGAACAGCTCGGCGGGTTCTGGGTGATCCAGGTCGACGACCTCGACCAGGCGCTGGCCTGGGCCGAGAAATGCGCGCTCGCCTGCGGGCAGCCGATCGAAGTGCGGCCGTTCGGCGACCCGTCTCGGTGACGCCGATGGATCTCGACGGGATCTACCGGGCGGAGTACGGCCGGTGTGTGGCCACCCTGACCCGCCTCCTCGGCGACATCTCGCTCGCCGAGGAGGCGGTTCAGGACGCGTTCGCGACGGCGGTGGAGAAGTGGGCGGAGACGCCGCCCAATCCGGGCGCGTGGATCGTGACCACCGCTCGCAACCGCGCGATCGACCGCCTTCGCCGGGAATCCTCCCGCGAGGCCCGGCACGCCCAGGCGCTGCTCCTGCACCCCCAGGACGAGCCGCGGGAGGAGGGGCCGGTCCGCGACGACCAGCTCCGCATGATCTTCACCTGTTGCCATCCGGCGCTTTCGCCGCTCGCGCGGACCGCGCTCACCCTGCGCCTGATCGGCGGGCTGGAGGTGGGGGAGATCGCGCGGGCGTACCTCGTCCCGGAACCGACCGTGGCCCAGCGGATCGTCCGCGCCAAGAAGAAGATCCGCGACGCGGGCATCCCGTACCGGGTGCCGGGGAGCGGTGAACTGCCGGATCGGCTGGACTCCGTGCTCACCGTGCTCTACCTGATCTTCAACGAGGGGTACGCGTCCACGTCGGGCGACCTGCTGCGGACGGACCTGTGCGTGGAGGCGGTGCGCCTGACGAGGGCGCTCGCCGATCTGATGCCCGGCGAGCCGGAGGTGATCGGGCTGCTGGCACTGCTCCTGCTCACCGAAGCCCGGCGCCCCGCGCGGGTGGGGCCTTCAGGTGAGCTGGTGGTGCTCGCGGAGCAGGACCGGTCGTCGTGGAACCGGGAACTGATCGCCGAGGGCCACGAACTGGTGCGGCGATGCCTGCGCCTCGGCCGTCCTGGCCCATACCAGGTGCAGGCCGCGATCAACGCCGTGCACACGGACGGCGAGTCGACCGACTGGACACAGGTGCTGGCGCTCTACGACCAGCTGTGGCGGCTCACCCCGACGCCGGTCGTCGCGCTCAACCGCGCGGTCGCCGTCGCCGAGGTGCACGGCCCGGCGGCGGCACTGGCCGCGATCGAGGGACTGGACCTGCCCGGGTATCACCATCTGCCCGCCACACGGGCGAACCTGCTGTCCCGCCTCGGCCGGACCTCGGACGCCGTCGCCGCCTACGACGAGGCGATCGCCTTGGCCACCAACGACACGGAACGGGCTTTCCTGCGGGCCAAACGGGCAGTCCTGTCGTAGTTTCGGGCAACCGTCGACGAAAACGCCGCGCCCGTTGTGTCCTCAATGGACAGAGCGTCGTGTTCCGGATGAGGGGTTCCGTTGTCGGACCGGTGAGAAACCAACTATTGTCGCCATGACCGCTCATCCGCCAGGCAGGAGGTGACCGTTGTACGCCGAAGAGCGGCAGCGCGCCATCCTCAAGCAGGCCCGGCAGAAGGGCCGGGTCGACGTGTCGACGCTCGCGGCGGCTTTCGAGATCACCAGCGAGACCGTCCGCCGTGACCTGACGGCGCTGGAACGCAGCGGAGCGGTGCGACGGGTGCACGGCGGCGCGATCCCCGTCGAGCGGCTGGGCATCGAGCCTGGGCTCGACGCCCGCGACGCGGTGATGAGCGCGGAAAAGGACCGCATCGCCGCCGCGGCGCTGGAGCAGATCCCCGACGGGGGCGCGATCCTGCTGGACTCGGGCACCACGGTGGCCCGGCTGGCGAACCTCGTCCCCGCCGACCGTGGGCTGACCGTGGTCACCCCTTCGCTGCCGAACGCGTTCACCCTCGCCAACCGGCCCGGCGTCACGCTGATGCTGGTCGGGGGACGACTGCGCGGCCACACCATGGCGTCTGTCGACGGCTGGGCGCTCGACGCTCTCAAGGACACGTACGTCGACGTCGCTTTCCTGGGTACCAACGGTCTTTCCGTCGAGCGAGGGCTCACAACCCCGGACACCGCCGAGGCGATGGTGAAGCGCGCGGCCATCGCGTCCGCCCGGCGGACGGTGCTGCTGGCCGATCACACGAAGATCGGCGACGACCATTTCGCCCGGTTCGGGGGCCTTTGCGACGTCGACACCCTGATCACCGACAGCGGCGTCGAACCGGAGGAGATCGACGACATCAGCCGGGCAGGCGTCAAGGTGATCATCGTTTGAAGCGTACGGGCGAGCGGCTCGCCGGATACCTGATGACAGCGCCGTTCTACGTCCTCTTCGGCGTGTTCGGTCTTTTCCCGTTGCTCTACACCGCCTGGGTGGCGCTGCACCATTGGCATCTGGTCAACGGTGACACCGGATTCGCAGGGCTCGGCAACTTCGCCGTGCTGCTCCAGGATCAGTACTTCTACAACGCGCTCTTCAACACGGTCAGCATCTTCGTCCTTTCGACGGTCCCGCAACTGCTGGCCGCGCTCGGTCTCGCGGCGCTCCTCGACCGTCCCCTGCGGGCGCGGACCCTGTGGCGGGCGAGTGCGCTGTTGCCCAACGTCGTCTCGGTGGTCGCGGTGGCGCTGGTGTTCAGTCAGCTGTTCGCCGAAGACTACGGCGTCGTCAACTGGGCGCTGGGCCTGGTGGGGCTCGACCCGGTGGACTGGCGTTCGGACCGGTTCGCCTCGCACGTCGCGGTGAGCACGATGGTGATGTGGCGCTGGACCGGCTACAACGCGCTGCTCTACCTGGCGGCCATGCAATCCGTGCCGCAGGAACGCTACGACGCCGCGATGCTCGACGGTGCCTCGCGCTGGCGGACCTTCTGGTCCATCACCGTGCCCGCGATCCGGCCGACCATCGCCTTCACCGTCGTCGTCTCGACGATCGGCGGGTTGCAGCTGTTCGCGGAGCCGCAGCTGTTCGACGACACCGGCGTCAACGGGACGGGCGGCGCCGACCGGCAGTTCCAGACCCTCGCCATGTACCTGTACGAAAAGGGGTTCGGCGAGTTCGACGCCGGATACGCGGCGGCCATCGCGTGGTTGCTGTTCCTGTGCTCGGCCGTGTTCGCGCTGGTCAACTTCTCGCTCGTGCGCCGGATGCGGGGCGGTGAGTGACCGTGGCGGCCAGGGAACGGACCGGTTTCGTCGTCTACGGGCTGCTGCTCGCCGTCGCCGTCGCGTCGATCTTCCCGTTGTACTGGTCGTTCGTGGTGTCCTCGAAGGACAACTCCGCCCTCGGCGAGACCACGCCGCCATTGCTGCCTGGCGGCAACCTGATCGAGAACGTGGGCAGGGTCTTCGGGACCGTCGACTTCTGGCTGGCGATGCAAAACTCGCTGATCGTCGCCGGCACGGTGACCGTGTCGAACGTGCTGCTCTCCAGCATGGCCGGCTTCGCCTTCGCGCGACTGCGCTTCCCGGGCCGCGACTCGCTCTTCCTGGTGGTCATCGGTACCGCCATGGTGCCTGCCCAGCTGGGCGTCATCCCGCTCTACCTCGTGGTCGGCGAACTCGGCTGGTACGGACGGCTGGAGGCGGTGATCGTGCCCGGGCTGATCGGCGCGTTCAGCGTGTTCTGGATGCGGCAGGCGTGCGAGGAGGCGATCCCCGGCGAACTGCTCGACGCCGGACGCGTCGACGGCTGTTCGGCGGCGCGGCTGTTCTGGCACGTCGCCATGCCCGCCATCCGCCCTCAGGCCGCCGTGCTCGCGATGCTGACGTTCATGACCGCGTGGAACGACTTCTTCTGGCCGCTGATCGTGCTCGACCCCAACGCGCATCCGACCGTCCAGGTGGCGTTGTCGCGGCTGGCGAGCGGCTACTTCACCGACTACTCGCTGATGCTCACCGCAGCAACCATCGGTGTGCTTCCGGTGATCGTGCTGTTCATCCTGCTGGCCAGGAAGGTGGTCGACGGCGTGATGCGGGGGGCGCCGCGGGCCTGACGACCGCGGTCGGGTTTGGGCCCTGTTCTCGTGGCCGGGTGGTTGCCGTTTTTCGGCGAGGGCAGGGTGTTGTGTTGTCGCTTGGTGCGGCCGCGGTTGTGTCGAGTGGCTGGGCCATGGCCGTTTTCGGCGTCAGGAAGGCCCACGGCGTGATCACGAGCGGAGTCCAGCCCGATCGGGCCGTAGCCGTATTCCGGCGACCAGGTCGGCGCCGCTGGTTGTGGACACGTTGCCGTTTTTCGGTGACGGTTCAGAACGGTGGCTCTTCGGCGCGGGGTTCGTGCAGTGGTGGTGGTGTGCTGTGGTAGCTGCGTCCGGTGGGTGTGGTGATGGTGAGGGTGCCGTCTTCGGTGAGGTGGTAGATCCAGTCGGGTTCGTCTTTCAGGCGGTGGTCGCGGCGGCAGAGGTCGACGAGTTCGGTGTTGGCGGTGTGGCCGCCGTGCTGCCAGGGCACGGAGTGGTCGAGGTCGCAGGCTTGGGCGACACGGTGGCAGCCGGGTCTTCGGCATTCCCGGTCCCGGACCCGAACGAACTCGCCCAGTCCCGCCGTCGGCCGATACCGATCGCGGCCCAAATCCAGGACCTGCCCCGACAAGGGGTCGGTGATGATCCGCCGCAACACCGTGTCCGGCCCGGACGCGATGTGCCGGGCCAGTGAGGCGGGGATGTGGCCGTGTCCGGCCAACTCGGCGGGATCCTCGTTCAATCCCAGGTAGGTATTCAGGTCCATGTACAGGAACACTTCGGACCGTTCCCCCTTGCCACCCTGGCCGCCCAACATCAGATCGAGGGCGATGTCGGCGCGCAGCTGATCCAGGGTGCGGGTCTCGTCCCCGGTCTTGAGCGCCCGCGCCTCACGATCGATCCGCGTGTAGGCCGCGGCGACCTTCTCCACCGGGCCGTCTTCGACCTCGATCGAGGCGACCCCGGTCTCGCCGTGGCGGATCGACAACCGCCGCCCGCCACGGTGCCGCTCCGCCCGTCGAGCCGCGCCGTCACGGTCGGCCATCACCGCCGCATGATTCGCCGCCTTCCGGATCTGATCCGAATTCCTACCCGGCAGGCGGTCCTCCAACACCTCGTCCACCGCGCGGGCATCCTCGTCCGACAGCCACGCCGTCGCGGTGGCGACCTTCATCGCCCCATAACCACCCACCTCGCCGCGATCCAGCAGCCCGAGTGTCCGGGGCAGGCGGGTGGTCAACGCCGCCGCAGTCGACACCAGACCGGCCGCATGACCGTCCACAACGGACAGAGCGAACGCGACCTCCTGCACCACACTCGACGCCCCGCCACGGTGACGATTCAGCTGAGCCAACGCACGGAACCGGACCGCCTCCAACCGTGCGATCCCCTCCGACGCCGCGACAGCCGCGTCGACAGCATCCTTGTCCTCCAACGAATCCAGCCCGGCATTGACCTCCTTCAACACATCAGAAGCAGTGATTTCCTTGAGTAGCGCCACAGTGGCGTTGCGTGTGTCCACACACAGAAGCTACAACCGACCACCGACAGTTTTCGATTCCAGTGCGTCGCCGTTTTCGGCGACGACGGAAGGTTGTTGCGCGCCACCGCATCCGCATTGAACCGGGTGCTGTCTTTGAGTGGTTGAGGCCGAACCGCAGTGTGTGACCACAGGGCATGCGCCCGGCCACCGGCAGCCACCGGTGCGTCGCCGTTTTCCGGCAACAACGCCGTCACAGCCCGTTGCGCGCCACCACGTCCGCGTAGAACCGGGCGCTGTCCTTGAGTACCCGTTCCTGTGTTTCGAAGTCGACGTGCACGAGGCCGAACCGCTGGGTGTAGCCCATCGCCCACTCGAAGTTGTCCAGCAGCGACCAGGCCATGTAGCCGCGGACGTCGGCGCCGCGTTGGATCGCGTCGTGCACGGCGGCGAGGTGTTCGGCGAAGTACCGCACGCGTTTCTCGTCGTGCACCCGCCCGTCGACGACCTCGTCCTCGAACGCGGCACCGTTCTCGGCGATCACGAGCGGCAGGCCGGGGCAGTGTTCGTGCAGCCACAGCAACAGTTCGGTGAAGCACTCCGGCCGCTGTTCCCAGCCGAGCGAGGTCAGGTCGCCGCGGGGCGGCTGGACGTCCATTCCGCGCAGACCGGGCAGCGGGCAGTTGCTGTCGGCCTCGGGGTCTTCGAGCGGGACCGCGCGGGCGGGCGCGTAGTAGTTGACGCCGAGGACGTCCAGCGGCTGCGCGATGATCTCCAGATCGCCGTCGGCGATCGCCGGTTCCAGCGTGCCGAGATGCGCCAGATCCGCCAGCAGCTCGGGCGGATAGCCGCGGCCCAGTAGCGGATCGAGGAAGAACCTGTTGTGCAGGAAGTCGAACTTGCGTGCGGCCTCACGGTGCGCTGCGTCGTCCACATCGGTCAGCACCGGGGCGAAGTTGAGCACGATGGACACTTCCTGCCCACTGCCGTTCGCCCGCAACGCCTGCACGGCCTTGCCGTGCGCGAGCAGGAGGTTGTGCCCGGCGACCAGTGCCGCGCCCTCGTCGCGGATGCCCGGCGCGTGATCGCCGTTGCCATAGCCGATGAAGGCGGCGCAGAACGGCTCGTTGATCGTGGTCCACTGCCGCACCCGGTCACCGAGTACATTGTGGACGGTCAGTGCGTAGTCGGCGAAAAGGCTCGCGAGGTCACGGTGCGGCCAGCCGCCTTCCGCCTGCAGCGCTTCCGGGAGATCCCAGTGGTAGAGCGTCACCATCGGGGTGATCCCGTGTTCCAGAACGGTGTCGACAAGGCGATCGTAGAAGGCGAGGCCGCGTGGTTCGACCGCGCGGCCGTCCGGCATGATCCGCGACCACGCGATTGAGAACCGGTAGTAGGGCACGCCGAGGCCGTTCAGCAGTCCGATGTCCTCACGGTAGCGCCGGTAGTGGTCGCAGGCCGGGTCTCCGGTGGCGCCGTCGAGCACCAGGCCGGGCTGTGCGGTGAAAGTGTCCCAAATGGACGGTCCGCGGCCGTCCACCGTCGTCGATCCCTCGATCTGGTACGCCGCGGTGGCCGTGCCCCAGCGGAACCCGGCCGGAAACCTGCGTGTCACGCCGTCCCCGCTCAGTTGGCGGCCGCGGCGCGGCCTTCGGTCGCCGCCTGGCTCCACGCCTGGTCGAGCGATTGCTTCCCCTCTTCGACGCGGCCGAGCGCGTGCCCGTACACCGGCCGCACCTCGCCGTCGCGCAGCCCGCGGTAGTTCGGCCGCAGGGCCTCGGCGGAGGCCGCGAAGATCTTGCCGATCGGCGCGCCGCTGAAGTACTGACTGGTGTGGGAAAGCACGGCGGTGTCCTGGTACGCGCCCAGCGCGCTCGGCAGCAGCCCGCTTTCCAGGAAGATCCGCTTTTGCTGTTCGGGCGCGGTGAGCCAGACGGCGAGGTCGTAGGCTTCCTTGCGGTGCGCGCCCTGCTTCGGGACGGTCAGGAACGAGCCGCCCCAGTTGCCGGCCTTGCCCGGAACCGAGGTGACGTCCCATTTACCCGCGAGCTCCGGTCCGCCCGCCTCTTCGATCTGGGTGAGCATCCACGCGGGACAGGTGATGGCGGCGAACCGGCTCTGCTTGATCGCCACCGTCCACGGCTGGGTGAAGGTGGTGACCGCGGCCGTCTCCTTCTTCAGCGCCATCCCGCCCGCCAGCTCGAAGGCCTTGCGCACGTTCGGGTTCGTGTCGGCGATGAACCGCTCGTCCTTGGAGAAGTAGTTTTCCTGTGCCTGGTTGAGCATCGCCGTGTAGACGGTGCCCGCCGAGTCGGCGAATTTTACGTCGTCCGGTGCCTTCGCGCTGAACCGCTCGCCGGTTTCGGCGAACTTCTCCCAGGTCGGCCACAGCGCGGCCACCTGGTCGCGGTCGGACGGCAGGCCCGCGTTCGCGAACAGGTCGCGCCGGTAGCAGAGCGCGAGGCTGCCCATGTCGGTGCCGAGGCCCATCACGAACTTCCCGTTTTCGGCGGTGCCCTGGTCCCATTTCCAGGCAGGCCACTGCTCGCGGAGGCCCTGCGCGCCGAACTCGGAGAGATCGGTGAACTTGTCCGTCGACTGGCGGAACTTGGGGAGGTACTGCTCCTCGATCGCCACCACGTCCGCGCTGCCGCGCCCGGCGCCGAGTCCGGTGGCGAGCTGGCGGTGATGCGTCTCGAAGTCGGCGACCCGGCCCTCGACGGTGATCCCTGGATGGGACCTCTCGTAGTCGTCGAAGAGTTTTTCGTACCCGAACTCGCCGAAGGTGGCGACGGTGAGCTTGATCGGGCCGCCGGATTCCGGCGTGCTCGAACAGCCGGCGAGCAGCAGCACAAGGGCCGTCAAGCCGGCCAGTACGCGGGTCATGGTTCTCCTCGGTCGTGCGGTCACGCGAGTCGTCTCGGCAGCTGGTCGCCGACGGTGAGCCGGGAATCGGCGTGCAGTTTGGTCAGGACCCTGGACACCAGCGACTGCACCGTCCGCCGCGGCAGGCTCAGCTCGGCGGCGATCTCCGGGTTCGACAGCTTCGCCGCCACCAGCCGCGCGACCCGCAGTTCCAGCGGCGAGAGCGCCCCGCTGTGCCGGGGACTCCGCTCGGCGCGGCTCAGCACGCCGTAGCGGCGCAGCCTGCTTTCCGCCCGGCGGATGCTCCAGGTGGCCCCGACCTCGCCGAGCACCTCGCACGCTTCGGTGAGCGAACGGGTCGCCGCTTCGAGGTAACCGGCGCGGCCGAGCAGTTCGGCGGCGTCCTCGAGCGCGGCCGCGAGTTCGATCGGGCGGTGGACCTCGCGGTAGTGATCGGCCGCGGCCAGCATGCCTTCGGGGTCGCCGTCGATCAGCGACCGGCACCGGAGAGCGGCCGCGGTGGCCCTGGCGGGAACGGTCTCCTGGCTCGCCTCCTCGGCGCAGACGGCGAGCGCGTCCTGTGCGACGGCGTCGTTCCCGGCGGCGAGCGCGACGCGGACGACGTCGGGAAGCCATTGGTGGCGCAGCATCATCCGGGCGTAGTCGGGGCGCAGCACCGGCGCGAACAGCCGCAGCGCGTCGTCGAGTTCGCCGCGTTGCTCGGCGGCCATCGCCTGTGCCGCCAGGTAGAAGTCGCAGCTCTCGCGCTCGGACGAGTTCGACGGAGAGTGCGCCTCGGCCGCTTCCAGATGGGCGCGGACGGCGACGCGTTCGTCGCGATGGCCCGCGATGAGGGCGGCGACCCCGTGCAACAGCAGGGCGGCGGCGCCCGGCTCGCGGACACCGTAGAAGGTGATCGCCGGGCCGTCCTCGGTGACCGAGTCCAATTCGGCCAGCGCCTCGTCCCAGCGGCCGGTCCAGTAGTAGTGCACGGCCGCCGAGACCTGCGGACCGGTCGGCAGGCCGTGCCGCGCGGCCGTCTCGTACCCGGCGTGCAGCGTGGCGTCGGCCTCGGCGAGCCGGTCGAGGTTCTGCAGGGTGAACAGGCGGTTGTCGAGGAGGTCGAACCGCAGGGTCGCCAGGTCGGACTCGTCGCCGGTGGTCTCGAGCGCCGCGTCGATCGCGGTCAGCGCCCGGTCGTGCTCGCGGCGGATCGAGTGCACGAGCCACAACGTCTGCTGCGCGTGCGCGGCGGGATAGCGTTCGCCCGCCTCCGCCGCCTCGGCGTGCAGCCCCCGCGCGATCCGCTCGGTCTCGTCGAGATCGGCGAGCGTGCCGCGCCGGAAGTTGGCGAGCAGTGTCCGGGTGCTGGTGCGCCACAGCTCCGGCATCGACGGGTCGTCCGCGGTGTCGGCGAGTGCCTCGATCGCGCCAGGCGTGTCGCCCCGCCGGTACCGCAGCGCGGCGAGGAAATGCCGCATCTGCGCCAGATCCGCCTTGTCGGTGACGGTCTTCACCGCTTGCTCGGCTTCCGCCTCGGGCGCCAGTTCGAGCCGGAACAGCACGCGCACCAGCGCCGCGATCAGCGTCTCCCGCTGCTCGCGGGTGGGCACCGTGCTGTCGAGCGCGCCGCGGAGCAGGTCGGCCGCGATATGCGGCGCGCGGTTGGACACCGCGACGTGGTTGGCGGTGAGCCAGCCCGCCAGCCACGGATCGAACGGCACCGGCCCGGCCGCCAGCTGCTCGGCGACCCGTTTGATCGGCGCGCCCGCGCGCGCGAGCGACTCGGCGGCGCGCCGGTGCAACGCGGCACGGATCGGTTCCGCGATGGCGCCGTAGAGCGCCTGACGCTGGAACGGATGGTGGAAGGCGAGTTTGTCGCCGGCGTACTCGATGACGCCCGCGGTGGTGGCGGGCTCCAGCTCCCGCAGGACCTCCAGCGGGCCCTTGTCCGCCAGCGCGGCGAGGTCCTCGACGGCGAACTCCGCGCCGAGCAGTGAGGCCGTCCGCAGGATCTCGGTTGTGCCGGGGTCGAGGCATTCCAGCGTCCTGGCCACCGCCGCCAGCAGCGACCGCGGCGCGTTCTCGGTGCCGTCCAGCGTCACCTCGGCCACGCCGTCCTTGATCCGCAGAGAGCCGGTGCGGACCAGGTCGTGCGCGATCTCCCTGGCGTAAAGCGGGTTCCCTGCCGCGCGCCGGACCAGCGGGCGCAGGCTCGGCCCGAGCTTGGCTTCGAGGACCACCTCGAACACGGCGGCGATGTCGTCGTCGGTCAGCACTTCGACCGGCATGATCTCGCCGTCCCTCGCCTCGACCCCGCGACGGAGCTGGGCGAGGTCGCGGCGGCCGTGCCCGGTGCGCGTGGCGGCGACCAGCAGAAGCGGCAGCTGACGGGTGGCGGCGGCCAGCCGCTGCCACAGCAGCACACTCGCCTCGTCCGCCCAGTGGAGGTCGTCGATCACCAGCACCAGCGGGCCCGCCGCGCAGGTCTCGTCGACCAGCGCCAGCAATTTGTCCACAGTGGACAAGATCGGGTCGGCGGGACCCCAGTTCCCGTGCGCGGGTTCGGCGTGCAGCTCGCCTGCCAGCTTGGCCTTGGCCGGATCGGCCGCGCCGTGGTGCACCCCGAGGCATTCCATGATCACCTGCAGCGGGAACCGTTGCCGCAGCTCGTCGGCCGCGGTCCAGGCGAGCTGGCAGCCACGCGCCGCGGCGCCCGCCAGCCCGGCGATCAGCAGTTCCGATTTGCCGATGCCCGGTTCGCCTTCGAGCCAGACCGGGCGGCCGCGGCCGGCGAGCACGTCGGTGACGAAGCCGTCCAGCCGCTCGACCTGCCGGGCGCGGCCGGGCAGGCGGCCCTGGCCGCCACGTTCGATCGCCTTGGCGACCGGCGGCGGCACGACGCGGACCGGAACCGGTTTCGGTCGGGTGACAGGTTTTTCGCTGCCGTCCAGGATGCGCTGGTGCAGCTCACGCAGCGGGGCACCGGGTTCGACGCCGAGTTCGTCCCGCAGTATTCGCCTGGCCTCGCGATACGCGCTGAGCGCTTCGATCTGCCGCCCGCTGGCGTGCAGGGCGCGCATGAGCGTTTCGTGCAACGACTCGCGTAACGGGTGCCGCTGCACCAGCGCGGTCAGTTCGGCCACCACTTCGCGGTGGTCACCGATGCCGAGCAGGGCCGTGGCGCGCAGTTCGGTGGCGGTGAGCTGGAGTTCGGTGAGCCGGACGCGTTCCGCTTCGGCGAACGGGCCCGGCACGCCGGAGTAGGCCTCGCCGCGCCAGAGATCGAGCGCGGTGGTGAGCCGGGCGGCCGCGCCCTGCTGATCGGTGTGGGCGAGCAGCCGCCGGGCGGCCGCCGCGTCCTGTTCGAACCGGCTGACGTCGAGCGCTTCCCTGTCCAGCCGCAGTACGTAACTCGACCCGGACGAACTCAGGACCTCGTGCGCCTCACCGCCTGCCTTGCGGATCGCGCCGCGCAGGCCGGAGACGTAGGTGTGGACGCTGCCGGTGGCGCTGGCGGGCGCCGACTCGCCCCAGACGTCCGAGATCAGTTCGCCGAGGGAGATCGCCTGGCCGCGGCGCGCCGCCAGGGTGGCGAAGACCGCGCGCTGCCGGGCGGGCCCGAGCTTCAGCTCGACGTCGTCGAGCCAGGCACGAGGCGGCCCGAGCAGCTCGACGCGCAGCCCGTTCGTCACGCCGGCTCCATTTCTCGTCATGCACCGAAAGTGGCCGGATCACTACTGTGTCCCCGCAGTTTAGGACGTCCTCGGTGCGGTTCGGTCGCGCACCCGGGCGAGTGTGTGCAGCGGCGCGCACCAGGGCCGCGCGGACCAGGAGGGCGTGGCCCCTGTTTCGGGCAAAAGGAGCGCGGCGAGCTCGCCCGCCAGGCTCCGGTGCTGATCCTCGGTCAGATCTCTTTGGTGGGAAAGCAAATGGAGCAGTTCGGCCGCCGGTCCGGTTGGCAGCGCGCGGACGTTGTCGAGCAGCCACTGCGGGATCCAACGGGCCGTCAGCTCGTCGCCGACCTGGAGCAGCTGCTCGGCGACGCGGTCCGCGGGCGCGCCGGAGCCCGCCATGGTCGCGGCGATCTCCTGGTGCAGCACGGCGCGGATGGCGGGCGGGGTGTTCGCGGCGAACACCTCCCGCACCAGCGGGACACGGAACCGCAGCCGTTCTCCCTCGGTTTCCAGCACGCGCGCGGCGAGCGCCTCTTCGACCGCTCCGATGAGCGCCCGCAGCTCGCGGCCGGTGACACCCGTCAGGTCGGCGACCGTGAACGACGAGCCGAGCAGTGCCGCCGAGTTCAGCGTTCGCTTGCACGGCACGGAAAGCGCGGCGAGATGATCTTCGACCACGGCGGCGAGCCTGCTGTGCGGCGTGACGTCGGGCTCGCGCCCGTCGGCGAATCCGGCGAACAGCTCGCACAGGTAGCCGACGTTCCCGGCGCTGTAGCCGGCGGCGAACCCGAGGAAGTCTTCGCCCGGGTCCCTGGCCAAGGTTTCCTCGGCGAGCGCGGCGACGGCCGGGCCGTCGAACGGCGGCAGTGAGATGACGTCCCCGTCGAGCCGCGAGCGGAGGACTTCGAGGGTGCGGCGCCGGGGGAGGGGCCGCGCCGAGCCGATCAGCAGCAGTGGCAGGTGCGCGGTGAACCGGTGCAGCCGCTGCCAGGCGAGCAGGCTTTCCTCGTCGGCCCAGTGCAGGTCTTCGAAGACGAGCACCCGCGGCCCTTCTTCGCACAGTTCGGTGACCGTTTTGCCGAGATCTTCGAGTGCTTCGCCGCCGAGGCTGTCGGCGATGAGGCTCAGCGGGACCGCGCCGGTCAGCTCGTCGGCTTCGACCCAGCGCGTGCGGCTCCTCGCGTCGGCGAGGGCCTCCGCCAGGAACGCGCTCTTGCCGCCGCCCGCCTCGCCGTCCAGCCAGATCGTCCCGCCGCGGCCTTCGTCCAGCAGTGCGGCCAGGTGACGGCGCACCCGGCGGAGTTCGAACTCCCGGCCGACGAGGGTGGACGGTCGTTCGGGCACGGCATGGGCCTGCCGATGCCGTGCCGGCCGGTCCTGCTGGTGCAGTGCCGGATCGTCGTCCAGGACCCGCTGCCGCAGGATGAGCAGTTCCGGCCCGGGTTCGAGACCGGACTGCTCGATGATCGTCTCGCGGGCGCGGTCGAACGCGGCCAGCGCCTCGGCCTGCCTGCCTGACCGGAACAACGCGGTGATCAGCATCCGGTGCAGGCCTTCGCGCAACGGATGGCGCTCGACCAGCACGGCGAGCTCGCCCACGAGCTCGCGGTAGCCGCCAAGGCGCAGCGCGACCTCGGCCTGGCGTTCGAGCGCGCTCATCCGCAGCTCGTTCAGCCGGGTGCGCTGGGTCTCGGCGAACGGCCCGGGGATCCCGCCGAGCGCGGAACCCCGCCATTGCCCGAGCGCGGAGCGAAGCGATTCCAGCTCCCGTTCGTGCGAGCCGGCGAGCCGGTGCGCGCGGGCCCGCTCCAGCTCCGCTTCGAAGACATGGACGTCGACCTGCTGCTTCGGCAGGTCGAGGCTGTAGCCGGCACGGCTGGCGACGAGCGGTTCGCCCGCTGGCTCCAGCGCGCGGCGCAGCGCGGAGACGTAGGTGTACACGATGCCGGTGGCGCTGTCCGGGGGCCGCTCGCCCCAGACGGCGTCGATGATCTCCTTGCGGGAGACGAACTGGCCGGCGCGCAGGGCGAGCGTGGCGAACACCGCCTGACGCTGGGCGGGACCCAGCGCGATCTCGCCTCCGCCGTGGCGGGCGGGGGAACCGCCCAGCAGCCGCACCGTCAGCGAGGAAACCTCGTCCATGACCTGCCGCCTGTGCGTCCGACTGCCGAAAAAGAGTGTCCTGCTCAGCGGAAAGCCTAGTGGCGGCGATGTGGGTTTCGCAATCAATCGGGCACTCACCGTGTGGGTTTCGGCCCTTGAGCCCGGATCATGCCGGTTCGTGGACAGTCGGATGTCCGTTCATGTGGGTTTCAGACCCCGTTCAGGCGAGGGGCGACCGGGCAAAGCCGGGCGTTCCCAGGGGCAGAATGTCCTCCGGCGCTGTTCGAAGGCATGCGCGGCTGTGCATGCTGTGACAGTGAGCCAGGATCAGGAACACTTCGCCGGCGATGTCCTGCTCAGCCTCGCCCGGAACGGCAGGCTGGTCCTCGACGCAGATGAGGCCGAAGCCCGCATCACCGAGCTTCGGCGGACGCTGGCCTTCGGCTACGCCCTTCTCGCCGACCCGGACTACACCGGACCCGAGGGCAGGCTCCGCGAGATCCTGGACGAGCTTCCCAAGTACGTCGACGCGTTTCAGCAGGCCACGAAGTCCTTCACGCCTCGTTGAGAACTCGTGGAGACTTCGTGAAGAGCTCCTTCGCAGACTGTGTCCCATCCGACTGGGGCCGCGGACAAGCGGAGGGGACGAAGTGGACACGGAAACCCGACAGATCACCGTGGCGGTGCACGCGCCCGACCCGATCACCACTGCCGGCCTGGCCAGCCAGCTGGGCACGCAGCAGGGGATCGACATCAGGGACTGGGAGCGGCGCGCCGAGACCGACGTACTGGTGTTCGCCGCCGAATGCCTGACGCCGGAGATCGTGCTCTGGCTGCGGCGGCTCGCCGCCGAGGACGGCAAGCCGGTGGTACTCGTGGTGAGCCAGATCAGCGAGGCGGAACTCGTGCCCGCCATCGAATGCCGGGTGGTGGCGGTCCTGCCGCGGTCGGCCACGACCGGCGAACGGCTGGCGCACGCCGTCCGCGCGGCGGCCACGGGCGGCGGAGTGCTCCCGCCGAGCCTGCTCGGCGAACTGCTCAAGCACGTCGAGCGGCTGCAACGCGAGGTGCTCGACCCGATGGGCGTCAACACCGCCGGGCTCACCACCCGGGAGATCGACGTCCTGCGGCTGATGGCCGAGGGCAAGGACACCGTCGAGATCGCCTGCGAGCTCAGCTACTCGGAACGCAGCGTGAAGCACATCATCCAGGGCATCACCGGACGGCTGAAGCTGCGCAACCGGCCGCACGCCGTCGCGTACGCGGTGCGGGCCGGGGTGATCTGACCGGAACCCGAACTCGCGTGTCTGGAGACGGAACTCGCGTGATCGGAGGCCGCACCGCGTCTTCCGGCTGGAAACACGCGAGATCCGGCTTCACGCACGTGTCTTACGCGCGGTGCCGGGCCAGGCGTTCGGTGACGACGGCCAGTTCGAGCGGCTGGTCGCGTTCGCGGGCCAGCCAGAGGCATTCATCGGCGGGCTCCTCACCGAGGCAGGCCCGGACCAGATGGCGATGCAGCAACACCCGGCCCGTCGGCATCGCGGTGGCGAGGTCCTCCAGCGCGTCGAGTGCCTGCTTCGCCGATGCGCGGTCGTTCCTTCGCAACGCGAGCTCGGCGAGTTCGGCCCAGGCGATGTCCGTGCCGACGGCGAGTCCGCGGGTGGCCGCGTGCAGGCGCCGGACGGCGCGGTCGGTTTCGCCCGACGCGACGTCGACGCGGGCTTCCGCGATGTCGAGCAGATGCGCCAGCGTCGGCGCCGTGGCGCGGGCGGCGGCCAGCAATCCCCGTGCCTCGGTGGACCGTCCCTGTGACAGCAGGACCGACACGGTCGACAGGTGCGCCGCGGCCGAGCCGATGTCGTAGCCGCGCCGCGAACGGTCGGCGACGGAGCGGCGGGCGAAGTCGATCGCGCGGGCGGGCCGGCCGCGCATGGCCGCGAGTATCGAACGATCGCTGTCACGCAGACCGGTTTCGGGAAAGGCCTCGTCGGCGAGCAGTTTTTCCGCGCGGGCTCGTTCGCCCAGCACCAGCAACGCGGTGACGTACGAGGTGACTTGGTCGTTCCGGTGCCGCGGCACCGTCCTCAACGGCCACCGCTCGCGCTCGGTCAGATTCGCGCCGAACCGCGCGCAACGGCCGTCCCAGAGCTCGGCCAGGCCGCCGAAGAGTTCACCCAACATGGCGGAAACCGCCGATTCCGTGCGCCAGGAATCGTTTTCCGCCAACAGTTCGGTCGCTTCCGTCCACCGGTCCCGCAGACACAGCGCGATGGCGCTCGAGACCATCGAGCCGGTTTCCCGTACGGCGTCCACGTCCGCCATCGTGAGCCGGCAGGGCGTTCATGACGTGGTACCCGGCGGGGTCTGGCCCGTATGGACGCCGGGTCGGCCCGAAAGCCGCGACGGGTCAGGCCGCGAGTGGTCCGAAGACCAGGGTGCCCGGCGCCTCAGCGTCGTCACCCGCCCAGAAATCCAGCCACAGCGCGGCGAACTCGTCCCGGGACAGCATTCCGTCGCCATCGGAATCCAGCAGCGGGAAGGTGGCGTCGGTGTCGGCGGGGCGGCCGTTCCAGACCTCGATCAACTGGCGGTACTCCGCCGCGGAGATCAGGCCGTCCCCGTTCTCGTCGATCGCGTCGGCGGTCGCGGTCACGGCCTCGGGCATGTCCGGGAGCTTGTCCACCACCAGCAGGACCTCGTCCAGGGTCACCTTGTCGTCGCGGTTCAGATCCGAGGCCGCCAGCAACGTCGCCCATCAGCTCAGCATGATGCCGGTCAGGCGCCGCTCGTCACCCGGGCCGCGCAGCCGTGCCCAGCGCTCGGCCAACGCCTGGAAGTCCTGCTCCTGAAGGAAACCGTCGCCGTCGGCGTCCATCGCGGCGAAGACGCCCGAGATCTTGCGCCGTTGCAAGTCGCTAGCCATGCGTCGGAACGATGGAACCGGACACCGTAGAGGCACATCGGCCATTCAGGGCCCGGTGAGCCACGATCGGGGGATGGCCGTTCACTCGTTACCGGAGGTCATTTCCGGTGAGCGCTTCGAGGATCTTGCCCAGCGCGGACTGTGCCACCGCCGAGGTGTACGGACCGACGGCGACCAAGGAGGCTATGAGCGCCGAGGCTTCGCCCGGCGTCAGAGAGATCGGCGGCAGCACGGGTCGTGCGTCGATGCCGTAGCCGCCGCGCGGCCCGCGGTGAATGGTGATGGGAACGCCCGCTTCGCGCAGACGGGCGATGTCGCGTTCCACGGTCCGCAGGCTCACCCCGGTGCCCTCCGCGAGCCTCGCGCCCGTCACCCGGCGCGGCGCCCGAACCCGCAGGAGCTCGATGATCGCGTGCTGTCGCTCGATCAGGGGCGCCGCCTGGTGCAGCTGGATCATTCCCGCGATTCCCCCGGAACCGACCGGCCGCTGGGGCATTTCCCGCTCTCCTCGACTTCGAATAACCGACCCGGCTTTGACGTCTATTGGATCTTAGGCTCGATTTTCCTTCCAGTGATCGGATTTCGATGCCTTCATCTTTCGCGTTCCCCGGCGACTTCCGGCGCCTGTGGATCGGCCAGACGATCAGCGCGTTCGGCGACAAGGTTTCGCGGATCGCGTTGCCGACCGCCGCCTTGCTCGGGCTCGGCGGGACCGCATGGGACGTCGGACTGCTGGCCGCGCTGAGATTTCTGCCGTTCGTGCTGATCGGCACCCTGGCGGGTGTGTGGGTCGACCGGCTGCCGCTTCGCGAGACCATGATCGGGGCCGACGCCGGCAGGTTGGTGGCGATGGGGTCGATCCCGGTCGCCTACCTGTTCGACGTTCTCACCCTCACCCAATTGTTCGTGGTCGCCGGCGTGGTCGGCGTCCTGACGGTCTTCTTCGAGATCGCCGTCCAGTCCTATCTGCCGGTACTCGCCGGACCTGAGGGCATCGTGGCGGGGAACGAACGGCTGCAAACCTCTCGCGCGGTCGCCGAGGTCGGCGGTGCGGGCGCCGCGGGCGGGCTGATGCAGATCCTCGGCACCGCGTTGGCGATCCTGGCCGACGCCCTGTCCTTTCTCGCTTCGTTGCTGACACTGACGCTGATGCGCCACCGCGAGCCGCCCCCGGCGAGGGCCGGGGAGCCGCGATCGGCGTTGAGAGAGGCCGGGGAGGGCCTGGCGATGCTGTTGTCGGACGCCCGGCTGCGCAATCTGATGTTCGCGAGCACGACGGTGAATCTCGGCGTGGCGACGGGGAACACCCTGGTACTGGTCTTCGCCTACGGGGACGGAAAGCTGAGCCCGGGGGCCGTCGGTCTCGCGTTCGCGATCGGCACGGTCGGCCTGATCTTCGGCGCGGTGTCGTCCGGTGCGATCGCCCGCAGGATCACCCTCGGCCGGACGCTGGCCACCTCGATCCTGCTGACCGGATCGGGCTTCCTGCTGTTGCCGATCGGTGGAAACGAAGCCGCGTTGACCACGCTGATCGTGAGCCAGTTCCTCATCGGTTTCGCCGACTCGGTCTTCAACATCCACGTGCTGAGCCTGGTTCAGCGCATCACGCCACCGGAACTGATGGGCAGGGTCAACGGGACCGCGCTCTCCGTGGTCTTCGGCACCGGAACCCTGGGTGGCCTTGCCGCCGGCTTCGTCGGCACGGTCTTCGGCACGCTGCCCGGACTGGTGCTGTCGGCAGGGATCATCTGCTGTGGCGCGGTATTCGTCCTCGTGAACCCTTTGCGGAGGATTCGGGACGGCGGACGCGTCGCACTCGGATCCGATGCCGTACCGCCCTGCGGCGAAAAGGACTGAAAGTATGTATAACGACCTACAGGGCCGGACACCAAGCCGAACCTGGAGGTGGCGGATGACGGCCGAAATCGAACGGGCGGCCCACGCCTGCTGTCCTGTCTGCAATCCGGACCCCGGCCTCGGTGAGCGGGTCATCGCCCTCTGCGGAGCGGTTCGCCCCTACTGGGGCCGTCGCGAACGGCCGGTGAACAGCGGATCCGCCGTTTCCGGAGGCGGAAGCGGGGTATCCGGAGACGGCGGACAACGAAGGGAGGCCCTGATGAACGACAAGGCCGAGAACAAGGTCGAAGAGCTCAAAGGCAAGGCCAAGGAAGCCGCCGGGGACGCCACGGACAACGAGCAGTGGCAGGCGGAAGGCAAGACCGAGCAGGGCAAGGCCAACGTCAAGCAGGCCGGCGAGAAGATCAAGGACGCCGTAAAGGGTGTCCGGGACTGACCTACGGCCTGCCCAGCACGTGAAGGCCCCTTCCCTCGGCTCAGCGAAGGGAAGGGGCCTTCACGCGCTGGGCTGCGGTACGGTCCGGATCATGGACTTCCGGGATTTCGACGGCATCAAGGTGCGGCGCCCTTCCGTCGAAGGCGACGGCCTCGACAGCGAACCCGCCGTGTTCCGGGGCGAGTTCGACTTCGACTCGGTCCGTCTCGACGGCGGCGACCAGGACGGGGTCCGTGGCGGCGGCGAGATCGCGCATTCCCTCGTCTCCGACGTGAGCCTGGCGAACGCGCGCCTCGACAGGTTGGCGCTCTCCGACGTGATCCTCGAAGGGGTCGACCTGTCGAACGCGGCGATCCGCGAACTGACCGCGCGCCGGGTCGAAATCCTTCGTTGCCGGGCGATCGGGCTGGGGGTGGCGATCACGTCGGCCGTCGATCTCTACGTCGAAAACGCGCGGTTCGACTACGCGTCGGTGACGGTCGAGCGGGTGAAGGGTTCGGTCGTGTTCTCCGGCTGTTCGTTCCGGGAGACGGTGTTCTCCGGCGACCTGTCCCTGCTGACCTTTGTGGACTGTGAGTTCACGGACACGGAATTCGCCGCGACCGGCGCGCTGGACTGCGATCTCCGCGGCTCGCGATTGTCCGGTGTCCGTGGGTTGGTGACCCTGCGCGGCGCGAAGATCACCGGCGAACAAGCCGTCTCGGTCGCGGGGATCCTGGCGACCGAGAGTGGATTGTCGGTCGTCGGATGACCCACGTCGTGCTGTTCCACTCGGTACTGGGGTTACGGCAGGCGGAGCTGGACGCGGCGGAGCGGCTGCGCGCCGCCGGACACGAGGTCACCACCCCGGACCTCTACCGCGGCGAGACCGCGTCCACGCTCGAAGACGGTTTCACGCTGAAGGACCGGATCGAGTGGTCCACCGTCGCCACCCGCGCGCTCCCCGGCTGGCTCGACGCGGCGACCCTGACCTGGCAACGGGTTCTGGAGTTCCTGGAGATTCAGCCCTCCGGGTAGAAGAGGAAGAGCGTGCACCCGGTCGCCGACGCGGGCACGTGCCACGAACCGGCCGGAGCGTGCAGGAAGGTCCCTGCCGGATAGTCGCGAGCACCGTCGTTGAAGGTGCCGGAGACGACGAACACCTCTTCGGGGCCCGGTTCGTGGACGTCGCGGTGCGGCCACGAGGTGCCGGGATCCATTTCCAGTACGTTGGCGTGCGCGCCGTCGGCTCCTGTCCACAGTGGACGAAGACGGATCCCGGGGAACAGCTCGCGAACCGGGGATTCCTTGACGGGGAAGGAAGTGTAGCCCTCTTGGGCTAGGATCTCGGGGTGCATGACTTCATCGTGCCGCGACCGCCCTGCCGCCGGACAGTGTCAGGGAAGACACCATGGGGTACTTTCCTGCCATGCATCGCGTGATGGCACTGGTGCGGCCCGTGCAGTCGACCTTCGAACTCGGGATCGCCGCCGAGGTCTTCGGCACGGAGCGCCCGGGGGTGCCGCGGTACTACGAATTCGACGTCTGCACGGAGAAACCCGGCCCGGTGCCCACCACGGCCGGGTACGCGATGTCCGTGACCCGGGGCCTGTCCGCGCTCGCCGGCGCCGACACGGTGCTCATCCCCGGCTGGTCGCCGGTGGAGGCACCCTTGACGGCCCCCGTGCGCAGGGCGCTCCTGCGCGCGCACGCCAGGGGAGCGCGGCTCGTCACGATCTGCTCCGGCGTTTTCGCGCTGGCCCGCACCGGACTGCTGGACGGCAGGGCGGCGACCACGCACTGGGCGCGTGCTTCCCGGCTGCGGGAAGAGTTCCCGCGGGTACGCGTGGAACCGGATGTGCTCTACGTGGACCACGGCGACGTCGCCACGAGTGCCGGGGCGGGCGCGGGGATCGATCTCTGCCTGCACCTCGTCCGGCGTGACCACGGGGCCGCGCACGCCGCCCTCGTCGCCCGGCACATGGTGATGCCGCCGCACCGCGACGGTGGTCAGGCGCAGTTCGTCCCGGCGCCGCCGCCCGGCGACGAACTGGACGGCCTCCTCGAGTGGGCGGGCGAACGCCTCGGGACACCGTTGTCGGTGGGCGATCTGGCCGCGCACCTGAATGTCTCGCCCCGCACGCTCGCCCGGCGTTTCGCCGACCAGTTGGGGACCACACCGGGGGCATGGCTGCTGACGCGGCGCGTGACCGAGGCGCGCACCCTGCTGGAGGAGACCGGCTTGCCGGTGGAGGTGATCGCGACCCGAGTCGGGTTGACGTCGGCCGTGAACCTCCGGCGGCGTTTCCGCGATCAGGTGGGCACGACGCCGGGCGCGTACCGGCGCGCCTTCCGGGGCTCGGTTTCGCCTTGAGCGGAACGGCGCACGCGCGCCCTGGCGGAATGTCACGATGATCGTATGGCGGACATCCTCCCTTTCCACCAGAAGCGTCCCGAACCGGAGCCGCTGTGGCGTGACGTGCTGGGGAAGAGCCTGCGCGCCGCGAGGGAGGACCAGGGCGGCCGCCTCGTCGACGTCGCGGAACGCGCCGGGATCTCGCCGCAGTACCTGTCCGAGATCGAACGCGGCCGCAAGGAACCGTCCAGCGAGATGATCGCCGCGGTCACCGGCGCGCTCGGGATCGACCTGGCGGATCTGCTCTTCGGTATCGCGGGCACGATCAGCCGTGGCGGCAGCACGGGTCTCGCGGTCGGCCGCCGTCCGCGAGGGCCCGTGCTCATGGCCGCCTAGGTGCTGTCCGGCAAGTCACGAAGCCCATCGGACAGACTTACCGGACAGCGCCTAAGCTCGCTCGTCGAGAACGCGGTCCGCGAGCCCGTACGCGACCGCGCCCGCAGCGTCGAACACGCGGTCCCGGTCGGTGTCGTGCCGGAGATCGGAGACGGCGCGGCCGGTGTGCGCGGAAAGGATTTCCTCAAGCTGCGTCCGCACCCGCACGACCTCGTCGGCCTGGAGGATGAGGTCCGGGATGGTGCCGCGGCCCTGCGCGGCGGGCTGGTGCAGCACCACCCGGGTGTGGGGCAGCACGAACCGGTGCCCCGCCTCGCCCGCGGCCAGCAGGATCGCGCCCGCCGCGACGGCCTGGCCGACACAGGTCGTGGCCACCGGCGCCTTGATGAAGCGCATGGTGTCGTACAACGCGAGCATCGCCGACGGGTCGCCGCCCTCGGTGTTGATGTAGAGGTTGATCTCCTGCTCGGGGTTGTCCGCCTCCAGGTACAGCAGCTGGGTGATCAGCGCGTTGGCGACCCCGGAGTCGATCGCGGTGCCGAGGTAGATGATCCGCTCCGACAGCAGATGCGAGTAGACGTCCATGATCCGCTCGCCGGCGGGACTGCGGGAGATGACGTTGGGGATGGTGTAGGTGCTCATGCGCCCGCACCCCTTTCCGTGCCGAGGCCGAGTTTGTGCGTGCGGACGGGGACGACCTGGTCGAGACTCTCGACGATGTGGTCGATGAAGCCGTATTCGCGCGCCTGCTCGGTGGTGAACCAGCGATCGTGGAGCGAGTCGGCGAAGATCCGGTCGATGGGCTGCCCGGTGTCGTCGGCGATGAGGCCGAGCACCGTGTCCCGCGTGTAGCGCAGGTCGTCCGCCTGCACCTCCACCTCGACGGCCGAACCGCCGATGCCCGCCGAACCCTGGTGCATCAGGATCCGCGCGTGCGGCAAGGCGAACCGTTTGCCCGGGGTGCCCGCGGAAAGCAGGAACTGCCCGGCACTGCACGCGAGTCCCAGCGCGAGGGTGGCGACGTCGCACGGTACGAGCCGCATCACGTCGCGGATGGCCAGCATCGAGGGGACCGAACCGCCCGGCGAATGGATCCACAACGCGATGTCCTTGCGCGGGTCCTCGCTCGCCAGTGACAGGAGCTGGGTGGTGAGGACCGTGCCGTTGTCGTCGTCGAGCGCGCCGTCGAGGACCAGCACACGCTGGCTGAAGAACCGTTCCCGGAGCCGTTGGTCGAAGAGTGGCTGTTTCTCGTAGTCGGTCATGCCCCGACCATGCCGCCGGGGCCCGGCCGTCCGCCGGTTTCTCTGCTGTGAGCGGATCAGCCCACAGCAGGGCGCTTGGCCGGAACCAGCCACACGCCGATGACCAGCACGGCGGCGAAGACGAGGGCGACGAGATCGAGAGCGAGCCCCGGATACAGGGGAATGCCCAGGTATTCCCGTTCGTCCAACGTCTGAAGCAGGAGCAGGCTGAGTAACGTCAGCCCCGCGCCGACGGCGGTCATGACCTGCCCGCGGCGGACGCGGGCGAACAGGAGACCGCCACCGACGATCGAAAACACGCCCGCCAGGACGATGCCGACGCGGGCGAGCAGCATCGGCGGCCAGAACACGTCGAACAGGTACGCCTGGTGGATCATCATCGCGTCGGTCAGGACGTAGAAGCCGAACAGGATGCTCGCCACGCCGGCCAGGATCGCGGGCATCGAAGGCGTTTCGAGCCCGGGAGAAGGCGGCTGCGGCACCGGGGTTTCGACCCCGCTCGCGGCCAGTGCCAGCAGCGGGAGCGCTTGGTCCGGCAGCATGCGTGCCTGCGGCGCTTTCGCCAGCAGCCCGCGGAGGACGTCCGCGAGCGGCGCGGGGGTCCGGTTGAAGGGCGGCTGCTCGTTGACGACGGCGTACAGCGTGGCCGCGACGTTCGCCCGCTGGAAGAAGTTCCCGCCCTCGCTCGCGCTGAGCAGCGTCACGCCGAGCGACCAGAGATCGGAATGGGGAGCGGCTTCGTGCCCCGCGATCGTTTCGGGGGCGAGGAACGCGGGGGTGCCGGCCGGGTCGAGGGCCTTGGCGATCCCGAAACCGGTCAGTTTCACGGTGCCGTCGGGAGCCACCAGGATGTTCGCGGGCCGCACGTCCCCGTGCACGACGCCCGCCGTATGCGCGGCGGCGAGCGCGCCCAGTACCTGTCCGCCGATGTCCGCCACGAACCGCGGCGGTAGCGGACCCGCGGACGCGACGTCCTCCAGAGTCCGCCCTTCCACGGGGCCCATCACGATGAACGCCGTCCCGTCCGTCACCACGACGTCGTGGACGGGCACCACCGACGGGTGACCAACCGCGACACGGGCTTCGCGCTGGAGCCGCTCGACGAGGGCGGGCTCGTGGCTGGGAAGCCGCAGCTCCTTGATCGCGACCCGGTCGCCCTCCGGCCCGTCCTCGGCACGCCACAGCACGGCCGTCCCGTCGCGACCCAGCTCCTCGAGCAGGGTGTAGCGCTCGGCGATCGTGCGGGAAACAGCCGTCACAGTGGTTCTCCTCGAATCCTGAAGGGGCTTCGAGGGACGCTAACCAGCGCTCATGACAAAACGATGAAATGGCCGTTCATCCATAAAGGACGTACCCGGCTGGATATATTCACAGTCATGCTGACCTTGGCGGCCCTGGCCGACGACCCGGCGCTCGAACTGCGGGTGGTCGTCCCCGGCCGCGACGGGGCACTGGCCGAACAGGTGCTGTGGGTGCACAACACCGAGCTTCCCGACCCCGGGCCGTACGTGCGCGAACACGAGGTCGTGCTGACCAACGGCCTGTGGCTGGACCGCGTCGAGCCGGCGGAGTTCGTCGCGCGAGTGGCCGGCGCCGGAGCGGCGGGGATCATCTTCGGCCTGCGGGTGGAGCAACGCGACACTCCTCCGAAGCTCGCCGACGCCTGCCGGAAAGCCGGGTTGCCCCTGCTGGAGATCTCGGTGGCGGTGCCGTTCACGGCGGTCACCCGTGCCGCGGCGGCGATCCAGGCCACTGACCGGCAGAACGCTTTGCTGTCTCTGGTACGCAGAGGGGACGAGCTGACCTCGGCGCTGTCGCGAGGCGCGGGCGCGTCCGGGGTGCTCGCGGTCCTCCGTCGTGAGCACGAGCTTCCGCTGGCCGTCGTGGACCGGATGGGCCGGGAACTCGCGTCGGCCGGTGCCGGGCTGGACGCCGGGCAGTCGCGCGCCGCGGCGGAGGCGCTGGCCGGGCATCCACCGCCATTGGAGGCGGATCTCGGCGCGGGGACGCGGGTGGCGTTGTTCCCCGTGGGCGCGATCGGCGACGCGGACGCCGCGCTGCTGTGCCTGCGGCCCGTGGCCGACCTGACGCGCGAGGAGCGGGACGCGCTGGAGCAGACCGCCCGCTACCTCAGCCTGGAGGTGGCCCGGCATCAGGCGGTGCAGGCGATCGAGATGCGGTTCGCCGTCGAACTGCTGGACATGGTGCTGTCCGGCGCGCAGCGCGCCGCGGAGGTACCCGGCAGGCTGCGTGCCTTCGGCGTCGACCCTGACGGGCCGCTGGCGGTGATCGCGCTGGCGTTCGCCGGTGACGACGCCGCGACCCCGCCGGGGATGGCGGAGGCCGTGACGGACTTCCTGCTCGCGGACGGGCTGCCCGCGGTCGTGGCGGCGGGCAGCCAGGACGTCGTCGCGGTGCTGCCGTTCCGTTCGGGACGGCAGTCGCCCGCCGCCTTCGCGCCCCGGCTGGCGGCGGCGGTGTCGCACCGCCTCGCCGGAGGGCGCGTGGTCGTCGGGCTCGCCGATCCCGTGCCCGGCGCGGCCGAACTGCGGGTGCCGCTGTCACGCAGCCGCGAAGCCTGCCGCGCGCTCAGGGGCAGGCGTAGCGGCCCGGTCGCGGCGAGTTTCGCGGAGCTGGGCAGCTATCGCCTGCTGCTGGAGTCGCACGACGAGCAGTGGCGGCAGACCTTCGCCGACGCCCTGCTCGGCCCGCTGCGCGAGCACGACCGCGTCCGCGACGGCGACCTGGAGACGACCCTGCGGGCGTTCCTCGACCACGACGGCCAGTGGGCGGCCACCGCCGCGGCGCTGTACGTGCACGTCAACACGTTGCGCAACCGGCTGGCCAAGGTCACCGAGCTGACCGGCCGCGACGTCGGCCGGACCGCGGACCGGGTCGACCTGTTCCTGGCACTGGAGGCGGCTCAGTCCGGGTAGACCGCCGGGTCGATTTCGAGGCGCCGCAAGGGTTCCGCGGGCAAGGCGGGGTCGGCCAGCGCCGCGGCGGCCACGTCTCGGCACCGGGCGAACCGGACGTCGCCGAGGCCGAGCCCGAACTCGATGAGCGAGCGCACCGCCGCGAGCCGTCCCGGCCTGCCCGAGAGGAACGGGTGCAGGCACAGGTTGAACAGGCATCGGTAGCGGCGCATCGCGTCCAGCTCCGCGCGCCACATCTCCAGCACCCGCACCGGGGACGTGATCACCGAGCCCACTTGCGGCGCGGGAAGGAACGCGTACTGCTCCCAGTCGTCGAGCGACCAGTGCACCGGCAGCTCCGCGATCCGGCCGGCCCCGGTGTCGATCAGGTACGGCCGGTCGTCGGCCATCAGCGACGAGTCGTAGCTCAGCCCGTGCTCGGCCACCAGCGCCGGAGTGTCCCAAGTGGACTCCCAGCCCGCCGCACGATGTCCGCTGATCTCGATGCCTTGTGCCGCGAAGACCGCCATGCCCCGCTCGAAATCGGCACGGTGCTCGGCAGCGGTCATCGTGGTCGGCGGACGGTGGCTGTAGGAGTGGTGGGCCACCTCGTGCCCGCGTTCCACGATCGTGGCGGCGAGGCCGGGCCGCTGTTCGGCGACCCAGCCCGGCACGAAGAACGTCGCGGGTACGGCGAGTTCGTCGAGCAGGTCGAGGATGCGCGGCACCCCGACCCGGGGTCCGTACGCCTGATGGGACATGGTCGAGAGGTGGTCGGCGTAGCCCCGTCCTCGCGCGAGGATCGGGGACTCCGCGTCCACGTCGAAGGTCAGGGTCGCCACCGCGGCCGCGCCGCCGTGCCAGCTGGGTTCAGTCACGCTTGCCGACTCTCCCGCCAGCGGCGCGCGTTCGCCACCGTGACCGTCGGGGAGACCATCGCCCGGTCGAACTCGGCCAGGGGTTCCGCCGCGGCGACGCGGGCGGGCAGATCGGGGTTGGCCAGCGCGCCGTGCCCGAGTGAGAGCAGGTCCGCGTGCCCGCCGGTGAGCACCTCCTGCGCCTGCGTGAGGTCGTGCATCCCGCCGTTGGCGATCACCGGCAGCCCGGTGACCTGCCGGGCGAGGGCGGTGATGGTGCCGCCGTCAGCCAGCTTCGCCGTCTCGAGCCAGTTCCGGCCCTCGCTGGCGATGTGGAGGTACTGCGCGCCCGCCTCGGCGACCGCGGCGAAGATCACCTCGGCGTCATCGCGGCCCCCGGGCCAGCGGTAGGTGAAGTCGTTGACCTTCGTCTGCGACAGTCGCACCCCGGTCACCAGTGCCGGCACCGACTCCGCGACGGCGGTCACGACGCGGGCGGTCAGCCGGATCCGGTTCGCGACCGGTCCGCCGTAGGAGTCGGTGCGCCGATTGGTGTAATCGGTGAGGAACTGGTCGAGGAGGTACCCGTTCGCCGCGTGCACCTCGACGCCGTCGAACCCGGCCTGACGGGCCCGCACGGCCGCGGCCGCGAAACCGTCGACGACGTCGTCGATCTCGGCGGTGGTGAGTTCGCGGGGGACCGGCCACGGCCCGGAGCCGCCGTACGCGCGCATCATCTCCCCTCGCGGCTGGACGGCCGAAGGAGCGACGGTGTGGTCCTGGTGCGGATTGCCCTGGGAGATCGCCCCGGCATGCATGAGCTGGGCGATCATCCGGCCACCCGCCGCGCGGACTCCGGCGGTGACGACTCGCCAGCCCGCGACGTGCTCGTCCCGCGCGAGGCCCGGCTGGTTGAGGTAGCCCTGGCTGGCCGCGGTGTCGGGGTAGGTGCCCTCGCTGAACACGAGCCCGAAGCCGCCGCGGGCGAATTCGGCGTAGTAGTCGGCCATCTCGCCGGTCGGGGTGCCGCCGGGGCCGGCCGAGACGCGGGACATCGGGGCGACGGCGTAGCGGTTGCGCAGGGCGAGGCCGCCGAGCGCGATCGGGGCCAGTGCGGGGTGTTCGACGGTGGTCGTCATGACCGAGTTCCTCCATTGTGGATGGTTTCGATGGCGAGCGGGGAGAGTCCGGCGTCGCTGATGCGCACCAGATCCTGCGGGCAGGCGGAGACCACGACGACGCAGTCCATCTCGGCGCGCAGGGTCACCGCGTCGCCGGGCCGCGAGTTCGCGGTCAGCCACGTCAGCCGCCCGCTCTCGCCGACAGGGACGCGCATGAAGACGTTGATCGGCTGCGGCGTCGGGCCCGTGAAGCCGAGGCCTTCGTCCGCCAGCGCCTCACGCAGGTTCGCGGCGCAGGACCGGTGGCCCGGAGCGCCCAGCGCCCCGTATCGGGCTGGGTCGCACGCCGGGATGAGCATGTCGTGCTCGCCGGGTGAGGTGTCGTCGACCAGCGTCAGGATCGGGCGGCGCAGGTCGGTCACGAAGGACTCGCCGACGGCGGGGAACAGCCTGTCGATCCCGGCGCGGGTGTGCGCCGCGCTGTGGTGCTCGGACAGTTCGGTCCCGTTGCCCGCGAAGGCGAACACGTCGCCGACCTGACCGCCGTCGACGTCGATCACCCGCACCAGATCCCCCGCGGCCACCCGGACGGCCTTGGCGGTCCCCGGTGGCACTTCCGTTCTGCTCATGCCTTCAGCAAACAGGGGCGGGCCGATGGCTCGCTATGGAGGAGTCTCCATGATCAAGCAGCATGGTTGGAGAAGTCTCCAGGAGTGCGTCGGTACAGGTGGTCGTGAGTGGCGATTCGGGTTCTCACCCGAATCGCCACTCACGACCCCGGTGACCCACTCGGTACCGGTGCCCGTGCCCGCCTGAAGGTAGTGAAGGCCTCCTTCACTACCCTCAGGGT